>UQTR01000128.1 GCA_900544065.1 uncultured Collinsella sp. | reverse complement strand
GAGATGTCTTAGGGTCTCGTGGGCTCGGAGATGTGTATAAGAGACAGGCATTGAATTGTTGGATGCCGCCGTCATCGCTACGCTTCCTTGCTCGGGAGTACCAGGAGGCGGTGGCAGTACGGGCAGTGCGTAATCTCGCTACCGTCGTGGTTGAGGTCGCTCATGGACGATGCCTGCAGCGCGGTGTGGCAGACCGTGGGGATGTTGCCCTGGATGGTCTCGACGGCCAGGCCGCGGAACTGCTTGAGCAGACGCTCGTAGTCGGTGAGTACTTCGGTCGGCAGCGTGGCGGCAAGAGCGGTGCGCTCCTTCGTGGCGGCTTCGATCTGAGCCTGCAGGTCGGCAGCCTTGGCGCGGGCGGCCTTGGTATCGGCCTTCACGCCCTCCTCGAACTTGGCGATGATTGCCTGCGCACGGGTCTCGCGGTCGAGTGCCTCTTTGTGGGCGACAACGACGTCCTTGCGGGTGTGCTCAATCTTGTCCAGACGCTTGGCCAGGGTGGCGAGTTCATTCTCTAGGTCCTGAACCTCGCGGTAGTCGGAGCCGTCGACGTGGCGCTTCTTGGCGGCCTTGATGGCGTTGTTGGTCTGTATCTCGGTGGTGTTGAGATCGTCGAGCTCAATGTCCAGGTCCTTGCGCTGGGCGTAGAGCTTGGTCATCTCGGACTTGAGCTTCACATAAGTCTTGCGCTTGGAAGCGAGCTCCTTGAGCTCCGGCATATTGGCAAGTTCGCTCTTGTTGCGGGCGAGCTCCAAATCGATCTGTTGCAGCTTGAGTAGCGTAGCGCCGGCGCTCATAAGTTCTCTCCTTTTGTCACAGTCCACCATTGGCAAGGGTTCAGTATTTTAATCGCATGACGGGGGTCGACCCCGGCGTCAACTGCAGAGTTCATCAATATATCAACGAACGGCTCCTCGGAGCGGTCGTGGCCGAGCAAGATCACCGGCAGCCCGCGTAAGGCAAGGTCTTGCGCCACGTGGTAGCCCGCCTCGCCCGTCACGACAACATCTGCGCCCGCGGCGATGGCGAGCTCTCCGAAGTCGCCCAGGGAGCCGCCCAAAATGGCGACGGTGCGGCACGGGCGATCAGCTTTGCCCCACACACGCGGGTCGCTGCCAAAGGCCGTGGCAGCACGAGTGGCAAGATCGCGCAGCGTGCACGAGTCGTTGAGCGTTGCAAGTGCGCCCAGGCCGGTGGCCTCGGGGTCGTCCACGTGCTCCAGTGAGCTCACGGGTACGGCACCCAGCAGCTTGCTCAGGCAGACACGGGCTTCGTGCGAGCGGTCCAGGTTGGTGTGGAGCGATATGATGCTCACGCCGCAACGCGCTGCCTCGTAGAGCGCCGCGCTGCATTGGGGGCGTGCGGAATCCGCCGGACAAAAGGCCTCGGGCGCCTTGATGTATATGGGATGATGCGTCAGCAGCACGTTGGCACCGGCTTCTTGTGCGCGTCGAACATTAGCCTCGGTCGCATCGAGTGCGCAGGCAACGCCGGTGATCTCCGCGGCCGGATCGCCAACGGAGAGTCCTACGTGATCCCAGCCCTCGGCGTCCGCCTTGGGGTAGCGCGTCAGCAGCGCACGTTCAAACTCGGAGACTATCATGCGGCTCCTACGATCGACAGCAGCGCTTGAGCAAAATCGTCCAGATCGGCCGGGTCCACACGGTCATCGAAGGAGATACGCAGTGCACCCAGGGCCTGTTCGCGGCCAATACCCATGGCGCTGAGAACATGGCTCGGGTCCATGCTGCCGCTCGAGCAGGCGGAACCGGCCGATACCTCAAAGCCGACGGCATCGAGCTTGACGATGAGCTCCTCGGAGTCCATGCCGTCGACGTAGATGGAGACCATGCCCGGCAGGCGATCGGCCTGTGCGTAGTCGCCCATGGTGGCATGAATACGCGGATGGGCCGTAAGCGTGGCGTAGAGCTTGTCGGAAAGGGCTTGCAGCGTTGTGCGCTCCTGGGCAACATTCGGCAACAGCGCGGAAGCGGCAGCGGCAAAGGCGAGCTGCGTGCGCAGATCCTGCGTGCCGGCACGACGACCGGCCTCCTGTCCGCCGCCAAAGATGCGCGGTCGCAGCGGCGTGCGGCTCTTAAGGTAGAGCGCGCCAGATGCCACGGGGCCACCGATCTTATGCGCGGCAACGGTCATGGCGTCAACTCCCAGCGCGGTGACATCGAGCGGAATATGCAGGTAGCCCTGGATCTGTCTCTTATACACATCTCCGAGCCCACGAGACCCTAAGACATCT
>UQTR01000127.1 GCA_900544065.1 uncultured Collinsella sp. | reverse complement strand
AAGAGACAGGTCGTGGCGGGTGCGGTTCCCTTCGCCGTGGGCGCGGTGGCGGGCGTGGGCATCTATGCCGCCTCGCTGGGTATCTCCGAGTATCGTGAGCAGCGTGAAGAGCGTCTGTTCCAGCCCGATGCCATGGGCGGTGCCGCCAATCTCAATCAGCATCAAAACGAGTTCAAGACCGCCTCGATCCCAGCTCAGCAGCAGGATGCGACTCCTTACGCTGCGGCTTCTGCTTCTCAGGCTCAGGCGGAGCAGTCTACCTCGGCATTCCTTTCCGGCCTGACTGGTGCGTTCCAGCGCCGTCATGCCGATGATGGTGTTCCCACCATTGCTCGAGCCGCAGATGCTATGGACGAGGACGAGGCTTGGTCCATGATCGACAGTATGCTCGACGACGATTCGCCGGTGAGCTGCGACCCTGCGCGCTCGCGCGACGTCTATCAAGTCGCCATCGACGAGCTCACCAACGGCGGGCAGACCGGCTCCTTCAATCGCGATGACATCGCCGCCGCGGCACGCGCCGTGTCGGGCTCCCAGGCCGCCCCTGCGGGCAGCACGGCGGCTTTCGTGGCACTCGTTGCCAACGCGGCAGCCAATAACGCCTGCAGCGCTACCTCGGCGGACGCGAACGCTTCTGCCGATAATTCGTACGTTGATGAAGCCATGACCGCGGACGAGGAGGCCGTTGCCGCCCGCCGCGCCGCCGAAAGCTCGCTTTGGGGCGCTCCTGCCCAGCAGCAGGCGGCTGAGGCTGCGCCGTACAACGCAAACCTCGCCAGCATGCCTATCATCTCCGGTGTCGCGGACATCGATCTCGATGACCTCGATGAGCCTGCAGCCATCACCGCATCGATTGATGCCCAAGATCGCATCGACACCGGCGACCTTCCGGACGCTTCGCTCGAGGTTGATGTCCCCATGGCCGATTACTCGGGCCACGAGGACATGTGGGCCGCCGCCACCGCGATTCTGGATGAGATTGACGAGCCTGCTCCTGTTGCAGCCCCCGCTCCCGTCACTGCCCCTCAGCCTGCTGCCCCCGCCTATGTCGGCCGTCACAGCGCTGTGTTCCCCGAGGATACCGCCCGTATCTCGCGCGAGGGCATCGAGCGGGCCGAGGCTATTGCCGCCGGCATTATGGAAAATCGTCGTCACGAGCGCGTCAATCAGATCCTCGAGGAAGAGATCGAGCGCCTGCAGTCCTCTACCGCCAAGCGTACGGGCCGTGCCTATCTGAGCGTTATCGAGGGCGGTACCGCCAGCTTCGCCCCGCTCCGCGCGGAGGCATAACTTCTGCATGGTTAAGATCAATCGAAAATGGGCGGTCGTGACCTGCCTGATGGCGCTCTTGATCTGGGGCAATTCGCTGGTTCCCGGCTCGGGGTCGGGCTCGCTGAGCCTAACGGTCATGGAAGCTATCCGCGGTTTCCTGCACGGCGTGGGACTTCCATATGCATGGGTGACCAACTTTGTTGTTCGCAAGTGCGCGCATTTTACCGAGTATATGGTGCTCGGCATCCTGGCAACGCACGCCTTCGATTTTGAGGGGCGGCGCACCTTTGACGTGCTGCTGCCCACGGCGGTGTTCCTGCTGCTGATTCCCTCGATCGACGAGACGATTCAGCTCTTTGTGCCGGGACGTGCCGGCATGATCACCGATGTGATGATCGACTGCTGTGGAGCGGCAACGGGTGTTGTGCTCCGATATCTCTTACGGTCGCTGATGTGCGCCAAAAAAGCCGCCTAGGACGTATTGTTTGGTCCTAGGCGACCTTTTTTATTTGAGGGCTTATATGAGGCGTGATGGCGTCGTTCCGTAGGTCGGATTTGCCGGGCGCGCCACGCCCTGTGGGTGCGTCTGCTACTGAAGCGCCTGAGCGCCCAGGGCCAAGCAGCCCATAATGCCCTGTTTGCCCTCGAGGCTGTTGTTGACAATGTAGGAATCGATGTCGTTGACCTCGGGCGTGACGATGTAGCCGTTGAGCATCTCGGCGCACTTCTTGCGCGCGAGCGGCACGATGGGGGTGTGGTCGGCCACGCCGCCACCGATGACGATCTTCTGCGGTGCGTAGCACAGGATGTAGGTCATGAGCGCCTGCGCAAGGTATCCGGCAAGAAGGTCCATGGCCTCCGGGTCATCGGCCATCTCTCCGGCGCTCTTGCCACCCCAGCGCTTTTTAACGCCGGGGCCGGCGATGAGGCCCTCGAGACAGTTGTCGTGGAAGGGGCAGGCGCTGTGCTCGCCAATGGTGTCGC
>UQTR01000126.1 GCA_900544065.1 uncultured Collinsella sp. | reverse complement strand
GGCTTGACCGCGAGATCCAGCGCGCCCTTGCCGGCGAGCCCGCCCGCGTGTTCTTTAAGCTCAACTCACTGACCGACCGCGAGGTTATCGACAAGATCGCCGAGGCATCGTGTGCCGGCGTGCGCGTAGACATGATCATCCGCGGCATCTCGTGCCTCAAGCCCGGTGTTCCGGGCAAGACCGAGAACGTGCATGTCCGCTCCATCGTCGGACGCTTTTTGGAGCACGCGCGCGTCTATGCTTTCGGCGTGGACTCGGACATGATTTACCTGAGCTCAGCCGATATGATGACGCGCAACACCGAGCACCGCGTGGAGATCGCCTTCCCCGTGCTCGACCCCACCTGCCGCGCCCTAGTGCACGAGTACATGGGCATGCAGCTGCGGGACAACGTGAAGGCCCGCAGCCTCACGAGCGACGGCACCTGGGTCCCCGTGGAGCGTGCAGAGGGTGAAAAACCCTTCAACTCGCAGGAAGCTCTGCTGGAGCGTGCCTATCGCAACGCCGAGGCCGCGCCCGAGCCCGTCATTGAGGCAAAGCCTGCTCCTGAGCCGCAGCCGGCCACACCCGAGGTTCAGAAGGTCCAGGCGACCGTCATTGAGCCCGAGCCTGCACCCGCACCTCAGCCCGAGCCGCAGGTCACCAAGCCCGCACCCGAGACGAGCACCCGTCGCGATAAGCCCGACGGCAAGACCAAGGCCATCGAGCGCCATCGCCCCGGTCGCGTGCGCATGGGTCTGGGCCTGATCGGCCTGGGTCTTAAGACGCTCATTACCGGCAAGACGAAATAGTCGTTTGTAGAAGCAGTTTGTAGAAGCGCCCCGCATTTGAGGAAAGCCTCGGATGCGGGGCGCTTTTCCCTGCTACCATGGTGCGAACAACAACGCGAATGACAGGCAGGGATATGAAGCTCACTATAGAATCGATGACCTACGGCGCCGACGGGCTGGCGCACGCCGACAACGGCAAGGCCGTCTTTGTGCAGGGCGCCGTGGCAGGCGACACCGTCGAGGCCGAGGTCGTACAGGACGGCAAATCGTTCATGCGCGCCCGCGCCACCGAGATTCTGGAGCCAAGCCCCGATCGCATTCAGCCTCCCTGCCCCTTCGTGGGCATCTGCGGCGGCTGCTCGTGGGGCAATCTCTCACGCACGGCACAGCTCGCCGCCAAGGAGCAAAACTTGCGCTCCACGCTCGAGCGCATCGGCAAGTTCGCTCCTGAGCAGGTCGATGAGTTGGTGCAGCCCATCCGCCACACCAAGGACGACTGGGGCTACCGCAATAAAATCGAGCTCGAACCGACCGTCGTCAACGGTCGCGTGCGCCTTGGCATGCACGGTGTCGACCCCAGCAAAATCGTGACCGTCGATGCGTGC
This sequence comes from uncultured Collinsella sp., assembly GCA_900544065.1. Classification (GTDB taxonomy): domain Bacteria; phylum Actinomycetota; class Coriobacteriia; order Coriobacteriales; family Coriobacteriaceae; genus Collinsella. Next base: position 895 of record UQTR01000126.1, on the reverse strand, counting down.
CCGCTGTTCGATAATCGTTTTCCCAAGGCGCTCAAATCGGTCGTCGGCGCACTCAACTATCTAAGCGGCAGCCATGACTTGGGGCTCGAACGCGTGGGCATTCGCGCATCGCGCCGCACCAAGGCACTCGAGGTCGCACTCTGGACGCCCACAGGCTCTTTTCCGCGCTCGCAGGTCTCCCGCGTGCTGGCGGACGCCGTTCATCCCACGAGCATCGTGCGTGTGATGAGCAAGGGCGAAAAGAAAGCCCGCCGTGTCTCCAAAGTCGAGATGCTCGCCGGCGAGGGCTCGTGGACCGAGAATATCACCGAAGGCCAGATGCGCTTATCTGCCCCGTCGTTTTTCCAGGTCAATACCAAGGGCGCCGAGATTTTGATTGAGCTCGTTATGGACGCCCTCGACCCGCAGGAAGACGAACTGGCCGTGGACCTGTACTGCGGTGCCGGCACCTTTACCCTGCCGCTCGCCCGCCGCTGTGATTTTGTCGCCGCCGTCGAGGCCTACGGCCCGGCCGTGCGCGACCTGCGTCGCAACCTGGAGATCAACAAGCTCGATAACGTCGACGTCATCGGCGGCGACGCGGTGCGCGAGTTCCCCGATCAGGATGCCGATGTCCTGGTAGTCGATCCGCCGCGCGCAGGCTTGGCGCCCGAGGCGATCGACCTCATCGCGAGCACGAGTGCGCGCGATGTCGCCTATGTGAGCTGTGATCCGGCAACTCTGGCCCGCGACCTCAAGCGCTTTGTCGAGGAGGGCGCCTTCTCCCCCGTCAAGATCACGCCGGTCGACCTATTCCCGCAAACCTTCCACTGCGAAACGGTCGTCCACCTCAGGCGTAACTAACCTAATCTGTTTGAGGGGCGGGGGTTCAGCAACTGTCTCTTATACACATCTG
>UQTR01000125.1 GCA_900544065.1 uncultured Collinsella sp. | reverse complement strand
CGACAATTTGATAGTCGGCAAGGCGAAAGACGCCCAAGCCCAAGCCAAGCCCAATGAAGCCCATGACGGCTTTGCGGCGAGGCAGAGGCGCGCCTGTGAGCCATTCGGTCGACGAACTCTTGCGCGACCTGGTGTTATGCACTTGAGGGCCGCCCGAGCCGCGAAGTCGCGACGCCGGGTCGTTGCCACGGGACTGCCCGGCGTTGTAAGATTGCCGACCCGTTCCTTGATAACCAGAACGTCCCCGCGACGAGGGACGTCCAGAACCGCGGCCCCCATCGGAACCGCGGCGATAGTCATTTGTCATACTCAGCTACCGTCTTGCTACTGAGCGGTCGCGGTCGCGTTGGCGCCCGCGGCTGCATCCTGCGAAAAGTCAAGTGTAACGCTCTCGCTGGGCTCCACCATGCCATAAGCGCCCGCAAGGTCGCGAATGCGCGTGTCGGCGCCATAGACCGAATGCATGACCTCCAGGTCGGAGCTCTCATCGGTCGCCTTTTCGAGCGTGTTGGTAAGCTCGGCGTTGCTGTTGAGCACCTGGGCCGTAACGCCGGCGAGCGCCACGCGGGCGACGCCGATCGTCATGAAGATAGCCGCAATGATGCAAAACGTTTTAAGAACGCTCATGAAAACCGGGCTTACCGCCTGGTTTGCCTGACGGCCCGCGCCCGTGTAGACATCAAAGCGCGGCGTGCGCTGCTCACGGGGAGCAACGGGGGCCTGCGGCGTCTCACGATAGGCGGGCATGGCGTTCATATCATAGGCGAGTGCTGCGCTTGAAGTGTTGTAGCCCATGATATGCCGCCTCCCATCCCGAGTACGTTGGTAGTGTGTTTAAGCTTCGTTTATGGTGCGAGCGGGAGGTCCAATATCGCGCGGTCGCGCCTACAGACGCTGCGCCACGCGGATTTTGGCTGATCTCGCCCGAGGGTTGCGCTCAACCTCATCAGGCTGGGCAACCAAGGGTTTGCGGGTGATGACCTTGAGTATCGGCACGTTGCCGCACACGCACACCGGAATCTCCGGCGGACACGTGCACCCCTGGCTCATCTCCTTAAAGTGGTTCTTTACGATACGGTCCTCGAGCGAGTGATACGAGATGACGCAGATACGTCCGCCCGGGTTGAGCCACCTGGTGGCGGCATCAAGCCCTCGTTCGAGCACATCGAGCTCGTGATTGACCTCGATGCGAATGGCCTGGAAACTTTTCTTGGCCGGGTGTCCGCCATGCCGACGAGCGGCAGCCGGGATACCCGCCTTGATGATCTCGACAAATTGGCCGGTGGTTTCGATCGATTCTTGCTCGCGGCGGCGCACAATCTCGCGCGCGATCTGCGAGGCGAACTTCTCTTCGCCGTAGACGCGTAGAATCCGGGCGAGGTCGTGTTCGTTATAGGTGTTGATGACCTCAGCTGCGTTTAAGGTGTTATTACCCGGATCCATCCGCATGTCCAATGGGGCATCCTCGTTATACGAAAAGCCCCTGCCAGGAATATCGAGTTGCGGTGACGAAACGCCCAAATCGAACAGGAAGCCATCGACCCCGGGCACCTCGGCCGAGCAAAGCAGCTCGTCCAAGTCGCCGAAGTTGCCCTTCAGCAGCTGATGCGGGACGCCGGGAACCTCGCGGTCCAGACGGGCGCCAGCAGCCTCGAGGGCCATGTCGTCCTGATCGACGCCGAGCAAAAGGCCCGTCTCCCCCACCTGCGCGGCCATCTTTACCGAATGGCCGGCACCGCCAAGGGTGCAATCGCAGACAACGGAGCCGCTCTTTAGCCGCAGCGACTCAAGCACTTCGCCGAGCATGACAGGTTCATGCCGATATTCTTGTGTCAAGATCCCACGCTCCATCCGTTACCCGTGCCTTGCCCTTACGAGAAGAAGAGGTCCAGCAGGGCCTCATCGTCATCGTCCTCATCGGCCGCGGCGCGATCCCAAACCTCAAGGTGGTCGTAGTTGCCCACAACCGTGACCTCGCGGTCGAGGTTCGCCTGCTTGCGGAGAGACTCGGAAAGACCGATACGACCGGCACTGTCCACATCCATCGACGTGGTGCGCTTGTTGATCGCCCTCATGAGCTTCTGGTCATTAATGTCACGCGGGTTAAAACCCTCGTGGCCCTCACGACCCGCGAAGAGTCCTTCGACCCACTTATCGAAGGCCTCGGCAGAGAACACGTACAGAGCATCGACATCCAGGGCTTTGAACACGCGAACGTGCTCTCCAAGCTCCTCGCGAAGGGGTGCAGGCAGGGACAGACGACCTTTTGCATCGAGATTGCGCTCGTATGCACCAGTCATTCCCATGTGCGCCCTCCTGTCTCTTATACACATCTGACGCTGCCGACG
>UQTR01000124.1 GCA_900544065.1 uncultured Collinsella sp. | reverse complement strand
CGAGATGTCTTAGGGTCTCGTGGGCTCGGAGATGTGTATAAGAGACAGAGCCTGGACACCAAGTTTATCGCCACGCGCCGCGACGCCATCATTCTCAACATCCCCATCCTGATTCCCATCGTCGCGCTGTTTGCCTGGGGCGCCACGATTTGGCTGATGCTGCTTGGCCTGTTCTTTGGCATGCGCTACCGCATCGATAGCGACGGCGACGTGCCAGGCAGCATCAACAACCTGATGGACAGCGCTGCCAATGCCGCGGACGACATCAAGCAAAATCTGAACGACGACAAGTAATCGCAGACGGGGGCACGCATGGCACGAATCCTGATCGTAGAGGACGAGGAGAAAATCGCCCGCTTTGTGACGCTCGAGCTGGAGCACGAGGGCTACCAGGTGGAGCATGCCGCCGACGGCCGCACCGCCGTGGACCTGGCGCTGGAGCGCGACTACGATCTGATTCTGCTCGACGTGCTGTTGCCGCAGCTCAACGGCATGGAGGTGCTGCGGCGCGTCCGCAAGCACAAGGATGTGCCGGTGATTATGGTCACCGCACGCGATGCCGTGATGGACAAGGTGGCCGGGCTCGACGCCGGTGCTGACGATTACCTGACCAAGCCGTTTGCGATTGAGGAGCTGTTCGCACGGATCCGCGTGGCGCTAAAGCGCTCGGAGGCCGTGCGGGCGGCTTCGGGCGTTGGCGGCATCGGTGCCGGGGCGAACGTAGTGGGCGGCGTGGGCACCGGTACCATTGCGATGCCCCTGGCCGGCGGCTCGGCCCAGGCATCCGCCTCGCCCTCCCCCGCCGCGCTCGTCGTGGGTTCGGTCGCGCTCGATCCCAACCGCCGCGAAGTCACGGTCGGCGGCTCGCCCATCGCGCTCACGGCCCGCGAGTTCGATGTCCTCGCCCTGCTTATGACGCATGCCGAAACCGTGCTCACACGCGAGCGCATCGCGCACGAGGCGCTGGGCTACGAATACGTGGGCGACACCAACAACGTCGACGTGCACATCGCGCACCTGCGCGCCAAGATCGAGGACGCTGGCGGTGTCCGCATCCTCCAGACCGTGCGCGGGGTGGGCTATGTCTGCCGCGCGTAACGCCGAGACCAAGCGCGTCACCTCCATCGCCCGCGCCATCAACTGGAGCTACATGTGGCGCCGCTTGGTAAGCTACGTCTGGCTGGATCTGTTACTGCTGCTTGTTGCGGCGGCGATCCTCGTCTATGGATACAACCAGACGCTACCCGACGGCGCGTTTACCGCAGGATGGATTCCAGGCGCCACCGTTCACGGCATGTCGCTGACGCCAGCACGCGGCTGGGATCTGACAACGCTTACCTATACCGTCGAGCTTGCGCGTACCACCAAGACCTTCCCCCTCGCGCAGGATCTGGTCATGCTGTGGCCCCTTTATCTTGTCGTTGCGGGCTGGCAGGTCATCAGCGTGCTCAACATGCTCGGCGGCGCGAGGCGCGTGCGCCGCACCATGGCACCGCTCAACGATCTGGCACTTCGCGTGGACGAGCTCAGTCGTATGCAGCTCGCCGGCGGCAAGATGGAAACGCTGGAGCAAGCCATCGAGCGTGCAAGCGTCGATTCGCCAAGCGTCACCACCGGCGACGCCGACCTCGCGAGCATCGAGGTTGCACTCAACCGCTTGCTGCGTCAGATGCAAGAGGCCAAGCTGCAGCAGATGCGCTTTGTCAACGATGCAAGCCACGAGCTGCGCACGCCCATCGCGGTGATTCAGGGCTACGCGAACATGCTCGACCGCTGGGGCAAAGACGACCCGGACGTGCTGGCGGAATCCATCGCCTCGCTCAAGGCGGAAAGCGAACACATGCAGGAGCTCGTGGAGCAGCTGCTATTTTTGGCGCGCGGCGATGCCGGTCGCACCGTACTACGCCGCGTGGATACCAACTTGGCCGCACTCGTCGGTGAGGTTTGCGAGGAATCGCAGATGATCGATACCGGGCACACGTATCGACTGGCGCATGACGCCGCACTTGCCAGTGACCCACGCTGCAACGCGCCGGTTGACGTGGCGCTCGTGAAGCAGGCGCTGCGCGTAATCGTGCAAAACGCTGCCAAGTATTCGGACGCGGGCACCTCCATCACGTTTGGCGTGATGCCGGATGTGAGAACGGGCGCGATCGACATAAGTGTTGAGGACGAGGGTATCGGCATGAACCAGGAATCCGCAGCTCACGCGTTTGAGCGGTTCTACCGTGCCGACAACGCACGTGATGCCGGCACGCAGGGCTCGGGTCTGGGACTCGCCATTGCCAAGTGGATCGTCGATAGCCACGGTGGCGTCATCGGCGTGACCTCGGTCGAAGGCGTCGGCAGCCGCTTTACGATTCGCCTACCGCGATAAGGGGCGCCCCTCGCGAAACGAAGGTGAATGGTTTTCCCGAGAAGTGAACGACCTATTTTGGACCCCCGAAGCATCCACACT
>UQTR01000123.1 GCA_900544065.1 uncultured Collinsella sp. | reverse complement strand
GTCGATGACCTCGGCACCACCGCAGCCCACGAGCACGTCCACCAGGCCTTCGATGCCCCAGAACTCGTACATGGCCTCGGTCGCGTGGGCGTCACGCCCGGTGCACAGGCCAAAGAGCACGCCGCGCTCGCGCAGGGCGCGAATCGCCGCCACGGTGCGCGGGGACACCGCGTGCTGGCTCGTGAGCAGCGTGCCGTCGATATCGCAGAACACAGCTTTGATGTGGCTGAAGGTGGTGTCCATGGGGGCCTTTCTGGGTTGTGCGGCGGTGTGGGGTGTATTCGCAAACGGCGTACATGGTATACCAAGGCGCGGGCGCGGCCCGTCAAAGCAAAAACCACCACAAAGGTGCCTGGCCCCTTTGTGGTGGCCGGATCCGCGGCGCAATCCATCACAACATTCGATGTTTTTCGGCAAAATCGCGATTTTCATCGAATGTTGTGATGGTTTTTACTGCCTTGCGGCACGATCCAAGTGCCAGCGGCCAAGCAGCAGCAACGCTGCGGGAACCGCCGTCACGACCATGCCCGCCCCTACGAGCGTCTGCTGCACGCCAAATGTTGCCGCCAGCCACGGGGCAATCGCCAGCGGCGCCACGCCGGCGAACATATTGCCAAAGCCCATGACCGAGTTCACACGGCCGAGTTGCTCGAGCGGAGCCGTCGTTTGCACAATGGTGTTGTGGAGCGGATTGACGACACCCCAAGCTATGCCCAGGGCGATCTGGCCGACGAGGGCCACGCCCACGTACGGCGTCCCCACATAGAGCAGGCTTCCCAGGCCCACGGACATAAGTGCCACAAGCAGCGTTTTAAGGTTGACCAGGTGCGGCGGCAAGCGGAGCGCGAGCACGGCACCCAGCACCGCGCCCACGCCCGAGGCCGACGAGAGCCAGCCCATCCACTCAACGCCGACATGCAGGACATCGCGATAGAAGAACGACTCGAGCGGGTCGAAGGCTCCATAGCCAAAGTTCGAAAGAAAGATAATGCAAAACAGCAGGGCGAGAACGCTGTTGGTAAAGACCGTCTTGATGCTAGCCGCGAAGGTGGCGCGGGCGGACGTGCTGGGGTTGGAGCTTTGTCCCGCACGCTCCCCTTCCTCTGCCGAATCGGCATCCGCATCCCCGGCGACATGGCTGGTCTCCGGCCTAAAGCCCCAACCGACAACGAACGCCAGCACGGTAAAGAGCATCATAAGCACGAACACCGCGCGCGACGACGCAGCCGCCGCGACAAAGCCGCCCAGCGTGGGGCCAACGATGATACTCACGTTTGAAAACATGGCGATGGCGGAGTTGATGTCTTTGAGCTCGACAGGATCGTCGGTGAGGTAGGCCGGATAGGACGTGGCGATGGGCTGGGCGAATCCCATCGTAAAGCCCAGGAACACCGCGCCGAGCAGGACGATACCGGTCGCGCTACCAAAGGCGATGATTGCCGTGCCAGTTGCGAGCGCGCCGACGATGCTCAGCAAGAAATGGCGGCGCGAACCCCAGGCGTCAAGCGCCGCGCCACCCACAAAGGATCCCAGGATCACGAAAACGTTCATGAACAGGACGGCCAGCGATGTCGCGACGACCGAGGCATCGTCCGCATAGGTAAGCGTTCCGATGACGCCGATAAAATAACTGGTCTGAAACCCGGTGTAGATGAGGAAGCGCATCGCCACCAGGCGCTTGGCCTGCACGGACAGCGATGATTGAGGCTTTGAGAAAAGAGAGGCGAGCATGGAGACTCCTTGTTTCATACGAATGCGGACGGCGGGCATTCGCCACCGTCTGTCAAATCAATCTATCCGCATGAAACATTAAGAACGCATCAAGCCCCTTTTCTCCGTTTTTCGCCCGTCATGAACTACTTGGTAGATTGTAAGGCATGCCCCGCACATCTACCAAAGCAAAAACCACCACAAAGGAGCCTGGCCCCTTTGTGGTGGAAATGACGTTTGCCCAGATAAAACCTGCCAAAACAAACCTGTCCCTTTTGGCAGGTTTTAGGCCAGATGATCCTGGATGAGGTCGCAGATGGCTCGGGCGTCGTTGATGTTGATGGCTCGGGTCGCGAAGCCCGCATCGAAGGCCTGGCGCGCCAGGGCCTCGTTGCAGGCGAGGGCCAGCGTGCGGCCGTCGACCAGGTCGAGCGAGCTCTTGCCGCGCAGGCGATCGACACCGGAGCGCGCAACCACGATATTGTCGAAGCCCTCGGTCTTGTAGCCCTCGATGATCACCACGTCGACATCGTTGTAGCGCGACAGCAGCTCGCGCGCGGGCATCTCGTCCTCCTCGCGCGTGTCGGCGTACTCCGCCCAGCGCGTGGCGCAAATGAGGCCCACGTGCTTGGATCCGGCCTGGTGATGGCGCCAGGTATCCTTGGCGGGCACGTCGATATCAAAGCCGTGATGCCCGTGATGCTTGAGCGAGCCCACGCGCAGGCCACGGCGGGTAAGCTCTGCGATGACCTTCTGGACAAGCTGTCTCTTATACACATCTCCGAGCCCACGAGACCCTAAGACATCTCG
>UQTR01000122.1 GCA_900544065.1 uncultured Collinsella sp. | reverse complement strand
CGTGGGCTCGGAGATGTGTATAAGAGACAGGTAGAGCCAACCGCCATGGATGGAGTTCTCGTTCTCCTCGATCACAACCAAGAAGTAAGAGGTCAGCGACATGAGCTCAAAGGCGACCAGGAACCAAAACACGTTGTCGGCGGTGATGACGAGCATCATGGACGCCACGAAGGTGTTAAAGAAGAAGCCGGCGCGGCCCTTTTTGCCCGGGTACTCATCAAAGTAGTTGAGACCGTAGATCGAACCGGCAAACGCGAGCACCGAGATGAGCGCCACGAACAGGCCGGACAGCTGATTGAGCAGCAGCTGGAAATGGGCAAACGGGAAGAACACGATGGTGTCGACCGACGTGACATCGCCCAGCACGGCCTGGATACCGGCCACAAACGAAAGCACCGCGGCGACGGCGCCGATAAGGCAGCCGGCGGTCTTGGCGGCGTTATCGGCTTTGATCAGCAGAACCGAGGCGAGCGCACCGATGCACGAGACGGCAAGCGATGCGATAAACAGCGTCATGCTATCCATTGTTTACGCTCCCTTCTGCTTTCTCGGACAGACCCTGGGCCACAGCGGTAACGTCGACGGACGGACCGTTTTCGATCGAGCGCAGGCGCTTGGCCTCGTCGAGTTCGCGATCGGCCGCGCCGCCCATGTCGGTCAGCGCCTTGGTGGGGCACGCCGCCACACAATGCGGGCCGTCCGGATCGAAGGCGCACAGGTCGCACTTGACGGCGCAGGTGTACTGGCCAGGAGCCCACGTAAGCAGGCTGCTCAGGGACTTAGGATACGAAGGCGTCGGGTCGCACATGCCTGCGACACCGGCGATAGACGTGCCATCGGGATGGATGGCACCGAAGGGGCACGCGATGGCGCACAGCCTGCACCCGATGCACTCCTGCTCCTTGACGTGGATGCGGTCGCCATCGTGCTCGATGGCATTCACCGGGCAGACCTCGGCGCAGGGGGCACCCTCGCAATGGTGGCAGGCAAGGGCGGCCGAAATACCGCCGGTCTTCACGAGCGCCAGGCGCGGCGTATCCTGAAGACCCTGCATCCGGTGGGCGTCGGCACAGGCGGACTGGCATGTTCCGCAGGCGATGCACCTCTCCGGGTTGATGTCGATGAAGCGGTTCATCCCCACTTCCTTTCAAAATAACGGGCCGGGCTCCCGAACGTACGGGACGCCCGGCCCAAAAAGCCAACGAGAACGGGACTACACGATTTGATTCACGTGCGTCTCGTCGTCGAACTTGGCGGCGCCGGGCTCAACGTCCTGAGGAGCGGCGGCGTCCACCAGAGCCTGCTTGAGCTCGGTGTACTGACGCTCGACCTCGCCCTCAGCCCAGACCTGGTCGGCGATAGCGTCGACCTGGCAGGCAGAGAACTTGTCCTCGGGCGTATGCGAGACCGGGTCGACCTTGTGAATGGTCAGCTCGTTGCACTTGCCGATCCACCACTGGTAGGTCATATAGACCGTGCCCTTGTTGATACGGTCGCTCACGTCGGCGCGGCTGTATACCTGGCCGCGGCGGCTGTGGATCGAGACGATGTCGCCGTTCTTGATGCCGCGTGCCTGGGCGTCCGCGGGATTCATGCGGACAAAGCCGGGCTCGTCGGCGAGCAGCGCCAGCGTCTTGCAGTTGCCGGTCATCGAACGGCAGCTGTAGTGGCCGACCTCGCGGACGGTGCACAGAATGAGCGGGTACTCATCGTCGGGAAGCTCGGAGGGCGCCTCCCAGTCGTGCGCCATCAGGTTGGCGCGACCGTCCTTGGTGGTGAACTTGCCACCAGCGAACATGTCGGGCGTACCGTGGTCGTTCACATCGGTGCTCTTGACGGGCCACTGGGCGTAGCCGCCCTCGGGAGCCATCTTCTCGTAGGTCGCGCCCACAAAGTTGGGGCACAGGCTAATGCACTCGTTCCAGATCTGCTCGGTGTTGTCGTAGTGCATGGGATAGCCCATACGCGTGGACAGGTCCGCGAAGATCTCCCAGTCGTGACGGCACTCGCCCTTGGGCGGAACGGCCGCCTCAAAGTGCTGGAAGCTACGGTCGGATGCAGTAAAGACACCCTCGTGCTCGCCCCAAGAGGTAGCGGGCAGGATGACGTCGGCGAGCATGGTCGTCTGCGTCATAAAGATGTCCTGGCAAATGAACAGATCCAGCTCGGAGAGCGTCTTGCGCATACCGGCCGAATCGGGCTCGGTCTGCACCGGGTCCTCGCCGTAGTTGTAGAAGCAGTGCACCTTGCCCTCGTCGACCAGGTGGCCCAGGTCGGTGAGCTTGTAGCCCTCCTCGAGCGGGAGCTTTTCCTCGGGTACGCCCCAAGCCTTGGCAAACTTGGCACGCACTGCCGGGTCGGTGACCTTCTGGTAGCCAGGGTACAGGTTGGGCAGCATGCCCATATCGCAGGAGCCCTGCACGTTGTTCTGCCCGCGCAAGGGGATGAGCCCGGTGGAAGGCCGCCCGATCATGCCGCAGAGCATGACGAGGTTCGCCAGCGCGCCGCAGGTTCGGGTTCCCGTTACCTGCTGGGTGACGCCCATGCAGTAGAGGATGATGGAATTGGGCCCCTTGGCG
>UQTR01000121.1 GCA_900544065.1 uncultured Collinsella sp. | reverse complement strand
CCTTATCGTCGGCAGCGTCAGATGTGTATAAGAGACAGCCAGAGAGCAGCGCGATACCGGCCACGTCATGCAGGCGCTCGCCCACACTCGCAACATTGCCCTGATCGTCGGTCACGCGACCCGCGACCAGCACAATGAGCAGCGGCATCACCACAAAAAACGGCGCAAGCTGCACCAGCTGAACAGTCGCCAGGTGCAGGGAATCCAGACCCACCAGGTCGGCAACGGACACCGTCGGGATGCCGATGGAGCCGTAGGGCGTGGGCACGCCGTTGGCCAGCAGGCAGATGAGCACGGCGGGGACAGCCTCAAAGCCCAGGCCCGCGAGCATGCCGGCGGGAATGGCGACAGCGGTACCAAAGCCGGCCATACCCTCCATAAAGCCGCCGAAACACCAGGCCACGAGCAGCGCCAGCAGACGGCGGTCGCTGCTGATGGAGGTGATCATGCTGCCGATCACGTCCATGGCGCCCGTCCGCACGCACAGGTTATACGTAAACACCGCGGCGATAATCACCAGCACGATGGGCCACAGGGCCATCAAAAAGCCCTCGAGCGAGGCCGTGGCGATCTGCGCCGCCGGCAGGTGCCACCACGCAAAGGCAAGCACGCACGAAAGAACAAACGAACCGATGGCGGCTTTCCAGGCTGGCCATTTAAAGCACAGCAGCATCACGACAAGCCAGATGATCGGCACAAGAGCCAGCAAAAATGCGGCAACGTCCATGGGCAAAAACTCCTTGGTACCGCGAAGGCGGCATCGGGGTGTCACAAAACTTCAACAGAATACCGCACGCTTGCCGACAAATTGCAGCCGCCTGCCGAAAATATTGAACAACCTGTTCAAAAACACGAATCGATACCACCGCGGCTATACTAGAGCGCAGCAACAGAAAGGAACCACCTTGAGCATCACGCCCCTCGATAGCATCCGCCGCGCCATCGCCCGCCACAGCGGCGTCGCCGACCCGACCGTGTTGAGCGACGGGGAGCACGGCCAGGGCGGACGCATCGAGAACGGCTTGTTCCCCGCCTCGCACACCGCCGAGGAGCTCGCGCGCATCCAGGAGCTGAGCCAGCGCAACGCCGGCGGCCCCGACAGCGGCCAGGCCACGCGCCGTCGCCGCGAGCACGAGCGCGAGCCCGGCCCCATCCGTCGCATGGTCGACGCCTGGTGGAACCGCCTGCTCGGGGCCGTCTACGGCGGCGGCTTCTCCACGCAAGAGGCCGAGTACGAGGAGCACGCCACCCGCCGCGACTACCTGTGGAACACCCTGGGCACCGCTGTTTGGGGTATGGCGTTTCCGCTGCTCACCATCGTGTCCACGCAACTCGTGGGCGACGAGGAAGCCGGCAAGTTCTCCATCGCCTTTGTCACCGGCACGCTCATCATGATCGCGTGCAACTACGGCGTGCGCAACTTTCAGGTCTCGGACATCGACGAAAAAACCTCCTTCGCCTCCTACCAGCTCAACCGCTGGCTTTGCGGAGCGCTCGCGCTGGCATGCGGCCTGGTATACAGCAGCGCCCGCGGCTACGATGCACAGATGGCCACGATCGGCCTGGGCGTCTACCTGTATAAGGTGATCGACGGCATCGCCGACGTGTACGAGGGCCGCCTGCAGCAGGCCGACAAGCTCTACCTGGCCGGCATGAGCCAAACGCTGCGCTCCGCCGGCGTCATCGCGGTCTTTAGCGTGGCACTGTTCCTCACGCGCAGCATGCCCATCGCGGCCATGGCCATGGGCGTCGCCGCCATCGCCTCGCTCGTGCTGGTCACCGCCCCGCTCGCCCTGCTCGAAACCGAAAAATCACGCCGCATGAGTCTGCGCGAGGCTGGCCACCTGTTTATCCAGTGCGCCCCGCTCTTTGGTGCGCTGTTCCTGTTCAACCTTATCGAGAGCATGCCCAAGTTCGTGATGGAAGGCACGCTGGCCTACAAGTATCAGCTGTACTTTAATGCCCTGTTCTTTCCGGCGCAGGCCATTTTGTTGAGCATTGGATTCATCTATAAACCGCAGCTCCTGCGTCTGTCGAGCATTTGGGCGAATCCGCGCAAGCGTCGCCGCTTTGACCTGATTATTGTTGCCGTTATGGCACTGATCGTGGTCATCACCGGAGCGTGCGCCGCATTTATGGCAGGCCCCGGCATCCCCATCATGAGCTTTATGTACGGCCTTAACTTTGAGCGCTACCGCACGCTGGCGCTGCTAATGGTTGTCGCCGGCGGCGTCACCGCGGCAATCGACTTTATCTACGCCATCATCACGGTGCTGCGCCACGCCGGCGACGTCACCAAGATCTACCTGATCTGCTTCGCCGTAAGCGTGGTGCTGCCGGTGATCCTGATTAAGCTGCTGGGTATGATGGGCGCTGTGGCGAGCTACCTAGCCATCATGGCCCTACTCCTGGTGCTACTGATTATCGAGTACGCCCACATCCGCCAACGCATCGAACGCGACCGCAATCCATACGGCGCCTAATTAGCTGCCTCCGGTCGCCGGAATTTGCGATGGAATCGCCCCGGCTGGGGTCTCGTTGCGGACGATCTGCGACACGCAGAACTAAGTGAGTAGACTTTTGCCGGATCCCTGACCACACCGGCAAAACACAAATCAATGACCTGCACTGATAATTGTTCTCGGGGGAAGCGGGCACTGCGGGGCGCGGCGACAGCGCGCGATTTCCGCGTCGCAGCGCTACCCTGATGCTGAACGCCGGGGCGATGAC
>UQTR01000120.1 GCA_900544065.1 uncultured Collinsella sp. | reverse complement strand
CGAGCCTTATCGTCGGCAGCGTCAGATGTGTATAAGAGACAGGCAGATCGAGGCCAGCAGCCATGGATTCGGCACTGGCGTTATAGGAATCGTCGATGACGCGGGCACCGCTCTTGGCGCGCTTGATCTCTTGGCGGTGACCGGTGATCGTGAGGCCCCTAAAGGCAGCATCGATCTGCTCGGGCGTCACGCCCAGGCGATAGGCAACCGCGGCGGCCTTAACGGCATTTGGGACGGACTGCACGCCGGGGATGGCAAGCATGGTATCGATTGTCTCGCCCTGACCAAAATCGAGCGTAAAGACCGGACGGCCCTCGTCATCAACTCGAACGTCGCGGGCACGGACCTCATCATCGTCCGAGACGCCGGCCAGCATCACGTCGATACCAGCAGGCTGGGCGAACGTATCGCGAATGAACGGCGTAAAGTCGTCCTCGCCGCCCAAAACCAGCAGCGGCAAGAAGTCGCCAGCGGCGCACATACCCTGGACAATCTCGGCCTTAGCGCGGGCGATGTTCTCGCGGCTACCCAAAATGCCGATATGAGAGGTACCAATCTTGCTCACGATGGCAAGGTTGGGATTGGCGGACTGGGACAGGCGCTCGATCTCGTGGAAATGGTTCATGCCCATCTCGAGTACCAGGACCTCGGTATCGGCCGGAGCGGAAAGCACCGTGAGCGGCATGCCGATCAGGTTATTGAAATTGCCCTTGGTGGCCCAGACACGATAGCGCTTGGCGAGCACGGCGGCGAGCACGTCCTTGGTCGTCGTCTTGCCAATGGAACCGGTAATACCAACGACCAGGCAGCCGAGCTCCAGACGGTACGTGTGCGCCAAACGCAGCAGAAAGTCCTCGGGATCATCGGTCAGCAGGATGGCACAGCCCTTGTCCTGCGCCAGCGAGACCAGCTCGGCCTCGGGCTCACGCGTCATTACGACGGCGCCGGCACCCGACTGGACGGCACGGGAAGCAAAATCATTGCCGTCGACGTTTTCACCGGGAAAGGCGACGAAAATCGTCCCTTCCTCGACCTGACGCGAGTCGATAACGCACCCGCGGCATACCCGATCGGCTTCTCCCGTCACGGTTCGGGCCCCTGTTGCGGCCGCGAGGTTGTTGACGGCGATCTCTATCATTGCAGCTCCCCTGTAAACCTAATAATGCTATCGGCGTATTGTATCCCAGCGCCACGCATGCGTGGTGCAGGGCATGTGAACACCCCTCATATGGGACAACAAACCACGCCCCAAAGATTGTAACCCCCTACCTCGTGTGCGGAATACCCAGCACGTCGAGTGCGTTGGCCATAATGGACTGGAACGGCACCGCAGCGGCATCTGAGCCGCTCGGCGTTCCGTCGAGCGTGATATAGCACAGCACCTTGGGCGATTGTGCCGGTGCAAAGCCCATAAAGGACGACATGTAGTTCTCCTTGAGGTAGCCGCCGTTCTCGTCGGCTCGTTCGGCCGTACCGGTCTTACCCGCCACGTCATAGCCGTCAACTGCGCCGCCAACGCCCGTGCCTTCGGACACGACCGTCTGCATGCATGATGTCACCTGGGATGCGGCGTCCTCAGAAATCGCGCGCGCGCCTTCGCCCCAGTCCTTCTCATCGCCTTTGCTGGACTTATAGAAGTGCGGGGTCATCATCACGCCGCCGTTGGCGATGCCGCCCACGGCACGTGCGATCTCAATCGGCGAGACGGACAGCGCCTGTCCAAAGCTCATCGATCCCAGCGTGGCGCCGTCATACTGGTCACGCTCCTTGACGATGCCCAGGCTCTCGCCCGGAAAATCGACACCCGAGCTGTGACCGATGCCCCACTTGTCCACATAGGCGGCAAAGTCGTCGGCACCGATCTTGCGCCCCACCAGGACAAAGCCCACGTTGGACGAACGGCGCATCATCTCGCGCACATCCATGGTCATGGCGTAGTCGCGCTTGTCAGCATCGGTGACGGTATCGTCGCCCACCTTGATGCTCGCCGGCACCTCAAACGACGTACTCGATCGCACGACGCCCAAGTCGAAGCCGGCGCCTGCCACGAGCGTCTTAAAGACCGAGCCGGGCTCGTAGGCGTCGGTGACCAGGCGCAGATTCATATCCTCGGTCTTGGCGTTCTCCAGATCGGTCTGGTCGTAGGTCGGATACGAGCAGGCTGCCAAGATCTCGCCTGTCGTAGGATCGGTGACCAGCGCCGAGCCGTTCTTGGCCTTAGTCTTCTCAACTGCCTCTGCCAGGGCATCCTCGGCCGCACGCTGGATATTGACGTCGAGCGTCGTCACGATATCAACGCCGTCGACCGCAGCCACCTTTTTATAGGCACCGCCCGCGATATAGCTGCCGTCCCTCGCGCGCTCGCGTACGAGAGAACCGTTCGTGCCTGTCAGAAGCTTGTTGTATTGCTTTTCGAGACCCGTCAAGCCGTCGTTGTCCACATTCACTACACCCAGCACCTGCGATGCCAGATTGCCGTATGGATATACGCGCTTCATGGCCTGCTCAAAAAGCACGCCGGGCAGGTTCTTCTTCTCCAGCGCCGCAACATCGTCTTCGTCCACCTGGCGCTTGATATACACCCAGGTTCCATCGGACTCAATGAGCTTGCGGCAGGTCTTTTTATCGATTCCAGTTGCCTTGACCAGCGCCGACACCGTCTTGTCAACATCCTCGACAAGCTGCGGGTTCACGGCGATGTTGCGACATTCGACTGACGACGCCAGCACGTTACCGTTGCGGTCGTAGATGGTGCCACGTTTGGCATAGAGGGTCTGCGCAAGCAGGCGGCTGTCTCTTATACACATCTCCGAGCCCACGCGACCCTAAGACATCTCGTATGC
>UQTR01000119.1 GCA_900544065.1 uncultured Collinsella sp. | reverse complement strand
CGAGATGTCTTAGGGTCTCGTGGGCTCGGAGATGTGTATAAGAGACAGATGGTGGCGTCGGTGGCGCGTTCGCGGGCTTCGGCTGCGTTGATGCGTATGCGACGGTAGTCGATCATGCCTTGGATGATGGGCTTGCCAAAGCTCACGACATCATCGTTGTAGATGGCTGTTCGGGCTGCGAGGAGGCAGTCGGTAAAGTCCATATGGGTCTTGCCAAAGAGTTTGACGGCAAGGGCGACAACGGTGGGCTCGTCGACCATGACGTCATCGATCAGCCTTTTCATGGCCGCAGCAATCTCAACGCGTGGAACCTTATAGACGTCGCGCAGCGTGACCACGACGCGCGTGATGATCTCGGGGTAGACGCGAGCGGTGCGCGTGGCGATGACCTTGGCGGCGCGCGGCGACAGGACCTCGTCGTCGTCGAGCAGATAGCGCAGGATGACGGTCTCGTCGATGATGGTGCTACTCATGGATATCTACTTCCTCGGGACCCAAAATCGAATCGTCGCTTTCTGTAGCAAGGTATTCAATCCAGGCATTGCGCTCCTTGGAGCGGCGATTGGGGTCCCCATATGCTTTGAGCGATCCATAGGCGGCGGTGCCGTCTTTTGATCGTACTGCGACCGGCTGAAAGGGGAGCTTACGCATCAAAATGCTCTGCGCGACAAAAAGACGTACGGCCTCGGCGAGCGATGTGCCCATGGCGTCGTAGAGACGCTCGGCATGCTGCTTGTCTTCCTCGCGAATGCGCACCTGCAGGATGGCTCGTTTTTGAGTCGATGACATCACTGGCCTCCCTTAATGAGCGTGCAATATGAATAGTCAAATACAGCTTCGGCTAGTAATTGCCAATCTTATAACAACTACTTTATTGCACTCGAGTAATTGAGTGTGAACATTATTACAAACGTACTACATCCTTCAGAAGCGAGCGTGAAATCTTTGTTGGGCGTACGCGTGTAATACACTCGCTTTTATATCTTATTGAGAATAATCCTAACCAGCCCAAACCCCTGCAATACACCCGTAATGCAGGGCCTATGCTCAAGTTTACCCCCTGCAACTACGTATATTTAACCTGTATACCGTTGGAGATATTCTACCGAGTGCCTGTTTCGCCGCATGCACTCGATACGCCGATGCCGGACCACGGGCGGTCCGGGGCAACGTCGACAGGGTCTCTCCGGCATGGGATTCAGGAGGGAGTGAACAACATGGGCAATAAACGAGTCGTGGCTGATTCTTCACGCTGCATTGGGTGCCAAACCTGTATGGCGGCGTGCATCGAGGCACACGATATTCCCGGCAACATCGCCGCACCTCGCTTGCGCGTAACGCGCACCTACGAGATTTCCGCGCCGGTGGCATGTCACCACTGCGAGGACGCTCCGTGCGCGAAGGCCTGTCCTACGGGCGCCTTGTTCTTTGATCCAAAGAACCATCGCATCGGCGTTAACGAGGACAACTGCATCGGCTGCAAGAGCTGCGTCATGGCCTGCCCCTTTGGCGCCGTGAGCGTGGCGACCACGCAGGTCCCCGTCTTGATGGGCGACGTTCGCGTGGGTTCGCAGACTAAGAGCTTCGTGCTCAAGTGCGACCTGTGCGTGGACCGTCCCGGCGGTCCGGCGTGTGCCGAGGCGTGCCCGACCAAGGGCCTCACCCTGGTAGACGAGGAGCGCCTGGCAGAACTGACTGCCGAGCGTGCCCGCGCCACCATCGAAAACGAGGCGTAAGCGTCGGGCGACAGGCCCAATGATTGTCAAATAAGTACCGAGCATTCGGTAGCAGAGAAAGGAAGGAGGGTGTCATGGAGAAGCATAAAGTGATCTGCCCGTACTGCGGCGCCGGTTGCCAGTTTAACCTCTTGGTCCAAAACGGCCAGGTCGTGGGTACCGAACCGCTCAACGGCATCACCAACCAGAGCGAGCTGTGCCTTAAGGGCATGAGCGGCTACGACTTCATCAACGACACCAAGATCTTGACTCCTCGCGTACTGCACCCGATGATCCGCCGCACTAAGGGCGCGGATCTTGAACGCGTAAGCTGGGACGAGGCACTGGATTTCACCGCATCTAAGATGCAGGCCATAATTGACGAATATGGTCCTAACGCTGTCATGACCACCGGCTCTTCGCGAGGCGGCGGCAATGAGGCGAACTACGTCATGCAGAAGTTTACGCGTGCGTGCATCGGCACCCACAGCGTGGACAACTGCGCCCGTACTTGACACGGCCCTACTGTCCTCGGTCTGATGGACACGGTTGGTTCAGGTTGCATGTCATGCTCCATCCCCGGTATGGAGGATGCGGGCTGCATTTTCCTCTTCGGCTATAACCCTGCCGATTCGCACCCCATCGTCGCAAGGCGTATCGTGCGAGCCAAAGAAAAGGGTTGCAAGATCATCGTCGCCGACCCGCGCCATATCGAAACCGCGCGTATCGCCGATCTCTACCTTCCGATCAAGAACGGTTGCAACGTTGCGTTCCTCAACGCCTTTGCCAACTGCTTGGTCAACGATGGCCTCTACGACAAGGAATTCGTCGCCGAGCACACGAACGGCTTTGACGAATGGTGGGAGACCATCAAGAACTACACTCCCGAATCCGTACAGGACATCACGGGTGTCGAGCCCGCGTTGATCCACCAAGCTGCCGAGATGTACGCCACGGCGAAGCCTTCTGCCATCATTGGCTGGGGCATGGGCGTATGCCAGCAGAAGCAGAACCTGAAGACGGTGCACACCATCGCCTCCATCGCCTGCGTTGCCGGCCAGATCGGCAAACCCAATTCCGGCCTCGCGCCCGTGCGCGGTCAGAACAACGTCCAGGGCTCCTGCGATATA
>UQTR01000118.1 GCA_900544065.1 uncultured Collinsella sp. | reverse complement strand
CGTCGGCAGCGTCAGATGTGTATAAGAGACAGGTCCTAGAGCGTGTGGCCGTAGGTGTCGGCAGCCTTGATGGCGGCGGCGAACTTCTCGTCGGTGAAGGGCTCAGGGTTTCCCTGCTTCCACTCGTTGGTGGCGTGCGCGTACTCGCACAGGGCCGGGATATCGGACTCGGAAAGCCCGACCTGCTCAAGCGTCACGGGCAGCCCCATCTGCTTGTTAAAGGCAGCGTAGCGCTTAAGGTTCTCGGTGTCGCCCGTGTAGGCGAACAACACGAGCACGCCCAGGCTCACGACCTCGCCGTGCAGGTAGGTGCCCTCACGCGGAATGCTGCAGGTGGCGTTGTAGAACGCGTGTGCCACGCTCGAGTTGTAGTAGTAATCGTTTTGGTTGGTCAGGTTGGAGACGTAGCCCGTGTTGACCACGATGTCGAGCGCGATCTGCTTGACGGCCTCGCTCGACAGGTCCTGGCGCACGTCCTCAAGACCCTGGACGCCATAGGTAAACAGCGGCTCGGAGCAGGTGTGGGCAAGCGCCAGGCCAAGACCGACGGTGTGCTCCAAATTACCGGCGCTCGTGGCGTACTCGACCTCGGGCTGCTTAGACAGGGCATCGCCTACGCCGGCCCAGAAATACTCTGCCGGTGCCTCGGCGATAATCTTGGGGTTGATGAAGATGTGCGCCGGTCGGTTGGGGTACGAATAGCCCTCGAGCGAGCCGTCGTCGTTGTACACGACGGCAATAGCGGTCGCGGCGGAGCAGTTGGAACAGATCGTCGGGACCGTAAAGACGATCTTCTTGAGCTCGATAGCTGCGGTCTTCACGGTGTCGAGCGCCTTGCCGCCGCCGCATGCGATAAGCACGTCAGCTTCCTGGCAGGCAGGGGAGTTTACGACCTTGGCGATATTTGCGCGCGTACTGTTGGTGCCGTAGACGCGCGTCTCCAGAATATCGACGTCGGTACCCGCCAGCGCAGCTTCGATACCGGGAAGTGCTGCGGCCAGTGCCCGCTTGCCACCGATGATCGCGACCTTCTTCGCGCCGTACTCCGCCAGTGCGGCGGGCAGCTCGTCAAAGCAATCCTCGCCAACGGTGTAGTCGCTCATTCCAATCGTGCGCATAGCAACCTTCTTTCGTCCGATAAAGTGCTTTCAGGTATTTTGCTCCAAGAGAAGGTCCACAGCCGCGAGAAATTTCGAACGTATAAAACCAGTGTTGAGGGTTTTTCGCCGGCGCGGAACGTGCTAGCATACTCCGCATAAGCGTTGATGGGGACGAGTAGTCGGCCGTCCGCATGCTACAGAGAGCGGGGAGCGCTGAGAACCCGTGCATGCGACCGATGAAAATCACCCCGGAGCTGCGGTCCCAACGGACGTGCCGCGCAGGTTCGTCTTAGTAGACATCGCCGAGATGGCCGTCGATACAGGCCAGCCGAGTAACGGATGCGAGCGCGCGAATACGCGGGCGAGGGCATCTAAGCTGGGTGGTTAAGCGAAGAGCTTTTACGGGCAGACTGCCTGTTTTGTGGCGCTTCGTCCCAGCTTGTAGGGACGGGCGCTTTTTTGGTGCCCAGAGGGCGTGCGCGCCCACGACATGAAAGGGGTACCGTGGCAAACGAGTACAAGCAGACGATGAATCTGCCCAAAACCGGATTTCCCATGCGTGCCGGTCTTTCCAAGTCCGAGCCCAAGCGACTCAAGGACTGGCAGGACAACAAGGTCTACGAGCAAGTTCTAAAGAAGAACGAGGGGCATAAGAAGTTCGTGCTGCACGACGGCCCTCCGTACGCCAACGGCCCGATCCACATCGGCCACGCCATGAACAAGATTTCCAAGGACATGATCAACCGTTACTGGATGATGCAGGGCTATGAGGTTCCTTATGTCCCCGGTTGGGACTGCCACGGTCAGCCGATTGAGCACAAGGTCGAGGAGAAGCTCGGCACCGAGAAGTTCAACCAGACCTCCACGGCTAAGATCCGCGAGCTTTGCAATAAGTTCGCTGTCGAGAACATCGAGCTGCAGAAGGCCGGCTTCCGTCGCCTGGGCGTGCTCGGCGATTGGGACAACCCGTATCTGACGCTCTATCACCAGCATGACGCCGCCGACATCGAGGTCTTCAAGGCCATGTTCGACAAGGGCATGATCTATCGCGGTCACAAGCCCGTCCACTGGTGCAAGCACTGCCACACCGCACTCGCCGAGGCCGAGATTGAGTACTCCGATGAGACGAGCCCGTCCATTTTCGTGCGCTTTGAGATGACCTCCAAGCCCGCCGGCCTCGAGAACTTCGACGGCGCGGTCGACTTTATCATCTGGACGACCACGCCGTGGACCATCCCTTCCGACCAGGCCGTTTCCCTCAAGCCCGGCGCCGCCTACGTCGCCGTCGAGCACGACGGCCGCGCCGAGGTCATGCTCGAGGACCTGGCTCCCAAGTGCTGCGAGGAGTTTGGCTGGGAGTACACCCCGGTTATGGTCGACGGCAAGCCCTATGTGGTTCCCGCCGAGACCTTCCACCACATTCACTACAAGCAGCCGATCTTTGACGGTGTCGAGGGCGTGGCACTGCTGGCCGATTACGTTGGTGTCGATGACGGTACCGGTATCGTCCACAACTCGCCCGGCCACGGCGTCGACGACTACTTTGCCTGCCTCAAGGAGGGCATCAACGACATCTGCATGCCGGTCGATGACGACGGCAAGTTCTACACCGGTGAGGAGTTTGGCACCGGTGGCCCCTTCAGTGGTATGGATACCGATGAGGCCAACCCGCACATCATCGAGTTCCTTCGCGAGCGCGGCACCCTGGTTCTCGAGAAGAAGATCACGCACAGCTATCCGCACTGCTGGCGCTGCAAGCACCCGGTGCTCTTCCGTGCTACCGACCAGTGGTTTGTCTCGATGGACAAGACCGGTCTGCGCGAGCAGGCTGGCAAAGAGGTCCGCGAGAACGTCAAGTGGTATCCGGCCCACGCGGCAAATCGCATCGGCGCCATGGTCGAGCAGCGTCCCGACTGGTGCATTAGCCGTCAGCGCAACTGGGGTGTGCCCATCCCGAGCTACACCTGCGCCGACCTGTCT
>UQTR01000117.1 GCA_900544065.1 uncultured Collinsella sp. | reverse complement strand
CGAGATGTCTTAGGGTCTCGTGGGCTCGGAGATGTGTATAAGAGACAGCGTCTATCTCATCGATTATATGGAACTTGCCCTGCGGCCGGCTCTCGGATTCGTGCATTCCAGAACTCGCGCTCAAAGGGGAGGGTGATCCAGGCGCGCTGCCTACTTGTCGCCCGCGGCGGCCTTGGCCTCGTTGAGGTAGCTATAGAAGCTGTACTTAGAGATGCCAAAGAACTCGCAGGCGCGTTCGCTCGACTTGGAGATGAGGAAGGCGCCGCGACGGTCGAGGTAGCCAATGGCGCGGATGCGCTCGTCTTTGGTCATGAGCGCCGCGGGCTTGCCCACAAACTGTTCGCATTCGCGCAGCAGGTCTTCGAGCAGGTCGCCGATGTTTTTGGTAATGGGCTCGGGCTCGGTGTAGCCCGAGCCGCCGGTGCCGGTGAGCGCGTCGAGCGAACGCTCAAAAGCCTTCATGAGCGTAATGTCAAAGTTAATGCCCAAAATGCCGACGGGCTTGCCCTCGTCGTTGCGGATAAAGATGGTCGAGGACTTGAGCAGCTTGCCATCGGTGGTTTTGGTGAGGTATGGCTCGCGGTCGTGCACGTCGGTGGTGCCCTCGTGCATGGACTCAAGCACAATATGGCTGGGGCCGTCACCCAGTTTGCGCCCGCTGACGTGGCCGTTTTCGATCACTACGATGGAGTGGTCCACGTCCTCGGTCTCCAGATCGTGGACGACGACTTCGCAGTTGGGGCCAAATTGGAGCGCCAGGCCGTGTGCGAGGCGCTTGTAAAACTCAATCTGTGCGGGGGTCATGGGTGCCTTCCTAAAAATTAGTTTGGGCTCACTGTGCCATAAACCCCACTTGTTCGCAAATAACGAAAGCGTCGCTGTGTTATGTGACCGTTCGGCGGCGAAAAGGTACCGATTACGGCAACAAACAATTTGTTAGGTTTTCCAATCAAAAAGTGTGATAGAACAGTGCTAACAAACTTTTTGTTTGGCATCCACATAAAAGTTCAGTCGCATGAATGGGAATGGGCTGAAACGCGTATGCGGGGGCCGGCAAGAGAGGACTTAAGGAGTTCACCGTATGGCCGATAAGATCCAGTGGGCGGGCAACACGATGCCCAAGAGCGATGACAAGCACTTGGGAATCATGAGCCTCGACCACGTGAAGAAGGCCCGTGCCTTCCACCAGTCGTTCCCTCAATATACCGTCACCCCGCTTGCCCGCCTGGACGGTCAGGCTGCGCGCCTGGGTCTGTCCAACCTGTGCGTTAAGGACGAGAGCTATCGCTTTGGCCTCAACGCCTTTAAGGTTCTGGGCGGCTCGTTTGCCATGGCCAACTACATTGCCGACGAGACCGGCAAGGACGTTGCCGAGTGCACCTTCGATTACCTGACCTCCGATCAGCTTGCCAAGGACTTTGGCCAGGCCACCTTCTTTACCGCCACCGACGGCAACCATGGCCGCGGCGTGGCATGGGCTGCCAACAAGCTGGGCCAGAAGGCCGTCGTGCACATGCCCAAGGGTTCCACCAAGCCCCGCTTCGATAACATCGCCGCCGAGGGCGCCACGGTGACCATCGAAGAGGTCAACTACGACGAGTGCGTGCGCATGGCCGCCGCCGAGGCCGATGCCTGCGAGCGCGGCGTTATCGTTCAGGACACCGCCTGGGAGGGCTACGAGAAGATCCCGTCCTGGATCATGGAGGGCTACGGCACTATGGCTTCCGAGGCAGCCGAGCAGCTGCGCGAGATGGCTATCAACCGCCCGACGCACGTCTTTGTCCAGGCTGGCGTGGGCTCGCTGGCCGGCGCCGTGGTGGGCTACTTCACCAACCTGTATCCCGATAACCCGCCCACCTTCGTCGTGGTCGAGTGCGCTCCGGCCGCCTGCCTGTACAAGGGCGCTGCCGCCGGCGACGGCGATCCGCGCATCGTGGACGGCGACATGCCCTCCATCATGGCCGGCCTGTGCTGCGGCGAGCCCAACATTCTGGGCTGGGATATCCTGCGCAACCACACCACCGCCTTTGTGTCCTGCCCCGACTGGGTCACCGCTCGCGGCATGCGCACCCTGGGCGCTCCCGAGAAGGGCGACCCGCGCGTCATCTCCGGCGAGTCCGGCGCGGTGACCACCGGCCTGGTCGAGACCCTCATGCTCGATCCCGAGTACGCCGAGCTCAAGGAGCTCATCGGCCTGGACAAGACGAGCTCCGTGCTCTGCTTCTCCACCGAGGGCGACACCGATCCGGATCAGTACCGTCGCATCGTCTGGGAGGGCGAGTATCCGACCTGCTAGCAGACTGACCTGTCCGGAGGCAGCCGGAGGACTTTACTCCCTGCTCGGACAGTCCTGCTCGCACGGAGAGCACATTAAGTGCTCTCCGGCTCGTGCGGAACTCGCGACGGAGCAAAGTCCTCCGTCCGCCTCCTATGGTTACTTGCTTGTGGGGTGCTCAACCTCACGCTGCTTGGCACAAGTGATCTATCTGAAAGAAATCCACCTGTAGGTAAACCCTTGTAGAAAGGTTAACTGTTATGACTAAGGAACTCGATTTCGAGGCAATTAAAAACGCTGCTGAGTCCCATCGTGCTGATATGACTCGCTTCCTGCGCGCCATGATCTCCCATCCCTCTGAGTCTTGCGAGGAGGGTGAGGTTGTCGCCTGCATCAAGGCCGAGATGGAGAGCCTTGGCTATGACGAGGTCAAGGTCGACGGCCTGGGCAACGTTATGGGCTTTATGGGCGAGGGCGACAAGATCATCGCCATCGACTCCCACATCGACACCGTCGGCATCGGCAACATCGAGAACTGGGATGCCGATCCCTATGAGGGCTACGAGACCGACGAGATCATCTACGGCCGCGGCGGCTCCGACCAGGAGGGTGGCATGGCTTCTGCTACCTACGCTGCCAAGATGATGAAGGACATGGGCCTCATCCCCGAGGGCTACAAGATCATGGTCGTCGGCACCGTCCAGGAAGAGGACTGCGACGGCATGTGCTGGCAGTACATCTACAACAAGGACGGCATTAAGCCCGAGTTCGTCATTTCCACCGAGCCCACGAGACCCTAAGACATCTCGTATGCCGTCTTCTGCTTGAAAAAA
>UQTR01000116.1 GCA_900544065.1 uncultured Collinsella sp. | reverse complement strand
AGATGTCTTAGGGTCTCGTGGGCTCGGAGATGTGTATAAGAGACAGACACAAAACGCGGACCCAGGCCCTTCACCCATGCCAGACGCTCGCGAATCTCGTCCTCACTCGCGGCATCCGCCGCACTAAAGAAAGCAAAATCGACGTAGGGCGCAATCTGCTCGTAGTACTCGTCGGTGGAGTCGTCCGAAAAGTCAAAAGAGACCGTGACGCCCGCAGCCTTCAGCTTGGGCAGCTCGCGCTCGGTAAAGCAATAGTTGCCCGAATGAACCACATCGAACTGCTTCATGTACGAAAGGTCAAAGCGATCGAGGACATAGCGCGCATCGCCACGGATACCGCCCTCGTTGGAGCCGAGGAAGACACGGTCACCGTCAACGACGGTCACGCGAGCCGCTCCGTTCTCGCCAATCATCTGCTCGCACTTGTCAAGCTCGATACCCTCATCCTCGAGGCTTGCAATGACATGCTCGGCAGCGGCGTCATTGCCAAAAATGCCCATGTATGCAGAGCGTGCGGCACCGCATTTCTTGGCATAAACGGCGAAGTTCACCGCATTGCCGCCGGGATACATGGTGTGGATATGCTCGTAGCGATCGACGACGTTGTCGCCAAATCCGAGCGCGTTAACGTTAAATGCCATGGCCTTTGTCCCTTCTAGTACTCGACAACACCCATATAGCGGCGGAAATCGGGATCGTGATCAAACACCTTGCCGCGTGCAGCACGCAGTTCGCAGTTCATGGCGTAGAACAGCACCGGGTCCAGATAGGCACGGACGCTCGCCGGCACGGCTTCCATACCGTACTCCTTGGCATCGAGCACCATCAGCGTATTGGTATGCGTCTTAAGGAACGCCAGGGCGCGCTCGTCCATAGCACGGCACTCGCTGGAGCCCATCTGCAGGAAGTAAAAAACGCCATCCTGAGTAGCCTCGAAGGGGCCATGGAAGTACTCGGCAGAGTGGATGTAGCTGCAGTGCTGCCACTGCATCTCCATAAGAGAGCAGATAGCGAAACCGTAGGTCTGGCTAAAGTTGGGACCACTACCCAGAATATAGAAGAACTCGTGCTCCTGGCAAAGCTTGGCAAAACGATCGCCCAGCTCGGCATTTACCTTCTCACGTGCCGGGGGAAGAATCTTATCCATCTCGGCGATACCGGCATACATATCGGCAAGATCGGCGTAGCCCTCCTGCTGATCGAGCAGCTCGGCCGCAAGCGACAGCGAAATGCCAGCGGGGACCTCGGCCTGCGGCACGCCCTCGCCCCACGGGTAGACCCACGTGGTCCACTTGCCGGAGTCAATCTTGGATCCAGCGTTGTCGGTCTGGGCGATCACCGTAGCGCCGGCAGCAAGGGCAATCTCACAGCCCTCGACGACCTCGGGGGTGTTGCCACTATGGCTGCAAGCAATGACCAGGGACTTCTCGCCCAGACGACGCGGACGCATGATATCGAACTCGCGAGCCGTATAGATATACGAAGTGAAGGTGGTTGCCTCGCGCTGCAGAAGCTCATGAGCCGGGATCAAATCGATCATGGAGCCGCCGCAAGCAATCCAGTAGACGCTGTCGAACTTGCCCTTCTCGGCAATTGCCTCTTTGATCAGATCGTGTGCGTTCATATCCAGTTCCTTTCTTGTTTGGCCGCAATCAATGACGTTGGTTGCGTGGCCGATAGTTGTTTTAGTCAATCAGATATTTCTCGAATGCGGCCATGTTCTTGGCATCTGCCGCCGCCGGGTCATCGTAGTAACGACCGTCCGTAATCTCCTGGCCCAGCATGCCGTCGAAACCATGGGCGTTGAGTGTGGCAACGAAGGCGTCCATATCGTGCTTGCCATCGCCCCACACCAGATGGCCATACGGGTCACCGTCGATAAAGTGCATCTCGTGAATTGCCCCATCACCAAAGGTGGCAAACCAGTCCTCGAGCGTCTCGCCAGCAACGCCCATCGCGGTTGTATCAACCATGGGCTGTAAGTACGGGCTCGCGACCTCGTCAATCATGCGCTTCGCATCGGAAACCGTCGTCACAAGGTTGCTCTCCTCGGGACGCAGGCTTTCCATCGTAAGCACCAGACCGTGCTCGCCGGCATACTCCGCCAGAATGGACAAGTGCTCGCGGCTGCGCTTCCAGGCTTCCTCGCGGTCCTCGTCCCAGTCGCCCCAGCCCGAGTTGACGGACATACGGTCGCACCCAAGTACCTCGGCAAGCTCAATGCCGTGCTTAAAGTACGCCAGGCTGCGCTGTTCATGCAGCGGTTTGCGTGCGCAGTACTGCCAAGGATAGACAACGTTCTCGGGGCACAGAGTACGATACCTAAGCCCACGGTCTGCAGCCTTTTTCGCCAGGACCTCAGCCTCAAAGTAGCCCGTGTGGTCGAGCGTCACATGCGGCTCTGCGCACCACAGCTCAATGGACTCAAAGCCCAAACGCTGCTGCACATCAAGGAAGTAATCGAGCGACCACATGATGTAGTGGATATTCATGCCCGCAATCTGCTCGCGGCGCAGCGTCGGTTTGGATTCAGACATCTTATGCCTCCTTATTTCGATCGAACACGATTTGTCCGTCCGACATCGTCATATCAACCGCAAGATCGCGTGCGTCGCGATAATCGAGGTCAAACACATCCCGATCGAGCACGCAGATATCGGCAAGCTTGCCGACCTCGAGCGTACCCAGCTCGTCTTCGCGCATCAGATCGTACGCGCCCCCGGCAGTCCAAGCGCGCAAGAGCTCGACAAGCGTCAGCGTGTTGACCTCATTCACAGGCAGTCCGTCGGCGAAGAATCCGCCGCACGCGCTGTAGATTGACTCGCCCAGGCTCGGAATCAGCAACGGCAAATCCGTTCCACAGCACACTGTGCATCCGGAATCTTCCATGCCGCGGCGATTCCAGCTGTGCAAAAGTCGCGTCTCGCCAATTTGTCGACGCATCATCGATAGGCAATCCTCGCGCCGGTCCAGCGTCAGAATCTGCGGATAGACCTCGCAAATTCCACCTAACTTGCCAAACTCGACAAGATCGGTCGGGTCAGAGTTCTCGAGATCGGTAATCGCATGGCGGCGAAGCATCCGTCCATGCTCGTCTCGAGGCAGCGAGGCATAGAGCGCCACGGTGCGACGAACGGCGCCATCGCCCTGGCAATGCAAGGAATATCGGAAGCCGTCAGCATCAATTGCACGCAGCTCGCTCTCAATCAGATCCCACTCTGGTTCCTCGACGACCGTCTTGCCGGCAGCGCCCGCATCGGCCGTGTCCTCATAGGGGTCAATCATCTCGGCAAGCCCCGCCCATACGCCGCGATCGGTCATACGGTTGAAGCCAGAAAAACGAACGAACGGTCCCCGGAAGCGCTCTCGCGCCTCGCGGGCATATGCCAGATTTGCACCGGCGCCCACCGGCTGCGACATCATAGAGACGCGAACCGTCAGCTCACCAGATTCCTCACTGTCTCTTATACACATCTGACGCTGCCGACGA
>UQTR01000115.1 GCA_900544065.1 uncultured Collinsella sp. | reverse complement strand
GGGTCTCGTGGGCTCGGAGATGTGTATAAGAGACAGCTCTGGCGCGTCCTTTGCTGCCGCGGCCCTGGTCGTCGCCATGTTTGTGGGCCCCGAGCTTGCCGTGGTCGTGGGCTCCATCGTGTCGCTTGCGCTGACCGCCGCGCTTGCCATGCGCGCCGAGAAGTCAGGTCACCTGGACGCGCGCTTCCATATGAATATCGAGTCCGGCGAGCAGCTCACCGTTAAGTCGGCGCTTTCTGCCTGGTCGTGCTTCATCCTGATTTTTGTGCTGCTGCTGGGTACCTCCAACCTGGTTCCCGTCGTGCACGCCGCGCTCGCGCCGTTTGCGAGCCATGTGCAGGTGTATTGCGGCGAGAACCCCGGTACGCTTACGTTTTCGTGGATCAACACACCGGGTGTTTGGATCTTCCTGGCCGCGTTTATCGGCGGTGCGATTCAGGGCGCTTCGCCGCGTCTGATGGGCGAGGTGCTGGCCGCGACCGTCAAGCAGATGATGCCGACGGTAATCACGATGCTTTCGGTGCTGGGCTGCGCCAAGGTGATGGGCTATGCGGGCATCATCTCGTCGATCAGCGCGTTTTGCATTGCGGTCGCCGGTGGCCTGTACCCGATTCTGGCTCCGTGGATCGGTGCCGTCGGTGCGTTCGTGACCGGTTCGGGCACGTCCTCGGGCATGCTGTTTGGTCCCATCCAGAGCCAGGCGGCTACTGCGCTGGGTGTGAGTGACTATTGGATGGTCGCGCTGAACGCCCTGGGTGTCGCTGCCGGCAAGATGATCTCGCCGCAGACCCTCGCTATTGGTCTTGCCGCCGTGCACGTGCGCGGTAAGGACGCCGAACTCCTGGGCGCGGTGCTGCCCTACGCCGCCGGCATGCTGGTCCTCATGAGCGTCATCGCCATGCTCGGCCAAGGCCTGCCGCTGTAGCCGGCACTTTGGGAACGTCCCTAAGTGCCGGCAGCTGGGGACACTCCTTGGCTGTTGCCTGTTCAAGAGTGTCCCCAGCGACTAGTCGTTTTAGAACGTCCCCAATGACTAGGCCGGGTTACGCTTACCTTCGATTTTTGACCGTTGGGCGGGATGCTCTGCGGTTGCCGCAAAAACGTTTTTGCATATCGGGTACAACGGGCTTTACGTGAGTAAAGCGCGCGCCCTCGTGACGCGCTTTTAAAGGAGGCCCCATGCCTGGTGTTACCCCTGCAGAAGTACTGTCCAACTTTGGTCTTACGCTGGTCGAAGACCCCGCCGAGAACCAGCCTCGTCTGCTGGTCGACCTGCCGGCGGCCGAGCTCGTCGAGTATGCCATCCGTCGCGAAGAAGGCCGCATGGCCTCCAACGGCGCGCTGGTGATCGAGACGGGGGAGCGCACCGGCCGCTCGCCCAACGACCGTTTTATCGTCGACACGCCCGACGTGCACGACAAAATCGCCTGGGGTGCCGTTAACCGCCCGCTTTCTGCCGAGAGCTACGAGGCCATCAAGGCCGGCATCGTCGACTATCTCAACGAGCGCGACGTGTTCGTCACCCGCGGTATGGCCGGTGCAGACCGCAACCACACGCGCCGCCTGCTCGTCGCCTGCGAGCGTGCCAGCCAGGCACTCTTTATTAAGCAGATGCTCGCCCGCCCGCTTGCCCGTGAAATCGCACGCACCGGCGAGCCGGACTTCTGCGTCCTTGCCGCGCCGGGCTATCAGTGCGACCCCGCCATCAAGGGGCTCAATTCCAGCGCAGCGGTGGTCATCAACTTCCAGGAGCGCGTGATCCTGGTCGCGGGCACCGGCTACTCCGGCGAGATCAAAAAGTCCATTTTTAGCGTCATGAACTACCTGCTGCCCGTCGAGGACGACGTGCTGCCCATGCACTGCTCGGCCAGTATGGACCCCGTCACGCACGAGACGGCCGTGTTCTTTGGTCTGTCCGGCACCGGTAAGACCACGCTTTCGGCCAACCCCACGCGTCTGCTGATCGGCGACGACGAGCACGGCTGGTCCGACATGGGCATCTTCAACATCGAAGGCGGCTGCTACGCCAAGTGCGAGGGCCTGGACGCCTTCCACGAGCCCGAGATCTTCAACGCCGTCCGCTTTGGCGCCATCTGTGAAAACGTGTTGCTCGACGAGAGCCGCAAACCCAACTACGACGACGTCTCGATCACGCACAACACGCGCGTGGCCTACCCCGTGGAGCATATTCCCAACGCATGGACCAAGGGCATGGGCACTACCCCGAGCGTCGTGCTGTTCCTGACTTGCGATGCCTTTGGCGTGCTGCCGCCCATCTCGCGTCTGACGGCCGACGCCGCCATGTACCACTTTGTGACGGGCTTTACGGCCAAGATTCCCGGTACCGAGGTCGGCGTCACCGAGCCCACGCCCACGTTCTCCTCGCTGTTCGGCGAGCCGTTTATGCCGCTCGACCCCATGGTCTACGCCAAGATGCTCGGCGAGCGCATCGCCGACGGCCGAACGCGCGTCTACCTGGTCAACACCGGCTGGATCGGTGGCGGCTACGGTGTGGGCCATCGCATTGAGCTTGCCTACACGCGCTCTTTGGTCGCGCGCGCCCTCGACGGCACCATCGAGGAGAGCGAGTTTGTGCACGACGACATCTTTAACGTTGATATTCCCACCACGTGCCACGGCGTGCCCGACGGCATCCTGGTGCCGCGCCAGTACTGGCAGAGCACCGCGCGCTACGACGAGGCCGCGCACAACCTGGCCGTGATGTTCGAGGAGAACTTCGAGAAGAAGTACTCGCACCTGCCCGAGTCCGTAAAGGCCGCCGGCCCGCACGCCCAGGTGCCCGCCGAGGCCCGTCATCGCGGCCGCGGCCTGCTGGGACTCCGTCTCTAGTATCGCCGCGAGTCCAAAACCACCACAAGAGGGACAGCACCTTTGTGGTGGTTTTGCTCGAGCGGGTGACTCGGGTTACAATACGCCTGACATATCGTCCCCTTCTCCGGATGGGGGCAGCGTAAGCGCTCTTGTGGCGGCACCGTAGGACTTTGAAGGTGGCCGTCGTAAGGGCGCTTTTTGTTTAGGCGCCCGCATTCGGGCGCAGGCTATGAAGGGAGAGAGCACATGAAGAGCTTTGTCGCCGAGGATTCGTTTTGGGAGTTGTTCCCGCAGGCAGCTATCGGTGTTGTGGTCGTAAAGGGCATGAAGCCCGCGTCGCAGATTTCCCAGGAGGACGTGGATGCGATTGCCGCGCTGCTCGACCACGCCAATATCGATGCGGAGCGTCACCTGACGAGCGATACCATCAGTGAAAATGCGCCGGTCAAGGCATGGCGCGAGGCGTATCGTCAGTTCAAGACCAAGAAGGGCGCGCGTTGCTCAATCGAGAGCCTGCTCAAGCGCGTGCTCAAGGGCAAGCCGGTCGGCCACATCACGCCGGCGGTGGACATCTACAACACGGTTTCGCTGACCTACGCGCTGCCCGTTGGTGGCGAGGATCTGCATGCTGTCGAGGGTAATCTGCGCCTGGCTGTGACCGATGGCGGCGATGCGTTCCTGCCGCTTGGCGAGGAGGCGGATGATCCGACGCTGCCCGGCGAGCTCGCCTACATC
>UQTR01000114.1 GCA_900544065.1 uncultured Collinsella sp. | reverse complement strand
GTCGAGCAGCAGCAGGTCGGGAGCCTCGAGGAGCAGCTTGCACAGGGCCACGCGACGGCGCTCGCCGCCGGAAAGCACGTTGACCGGCATGTCGGAATCGGGCAACTGCAGGGCGTCCATGGCCTGGCCGAGCTTTGAATCAATATCCCAGCCGTCAGCGGCGTCGATCTCGTCCTGGAGCTTGCCCATCTCGGCCATGAGGGCGTCCATGTCGCAGTCCGGGTCGCACATCTCCTCGCCGATCTTGTTGAAGCGATCGACCTTGGCAATCATGTCGCCAAACGCCATGCGCACGTTCTCGATGACGGTCTTGTCGTCGTCGAGCGGCGGCTCCTGCTGCAGGATACCCACGGTGTAGCCGGGGGTGAGCCTGGCATCGCCGTTGGAGACCTCCTCGATGCCGGCCATGATCTTGAGCAGGGTCGACTTGCCCATACCGTTGGGGCCCACGACGCCGATCTTGGCACCGGGGTAGAAGCTCAGGGTCACGTCGTCAAGGATTACCTTGTCGCCATGGGCCTTGCGAGCCTGATACATCTGGTAGATAAACTCCGCCATTTGTCTGTTTTATCCTTTCTACCTGCTGTTTCCATATTCTTGTTTCGCTTTAGTGGAAACGAAATGAGGAAACCGGCTCTGAAACTTAGCGAAAAAGGGGCATGGTTGCCCACACCCCCTAATACTACCTGGGAAAAGTCCCCCGGGACACACTATGAACTGCGTACGCTAGTTTTCCGCAACCTTAACGAACAGCCCGCTGAGATTTGCGCCACAGCAGATACGAGTAGACGTAGACGGCTCCGACCGAACCAAACGCCAGAACCGCAATCACCGCGGCGACGACTTCACTCGAAAGCACCGCACCTGCCACGCCCATCGCAATCAGGCCAACACCCAGCACCATAAAGCAGGCACCGCCAAAGCGCTGCGTACGGCGCCAGTTCTCGGGATCGGCAAGCGCCCAAGGCGTCTTGATACCGAGCGTATAGTTCTGCTTCACACGCGGCAAGTAGTTGCCTACGCCGATGAACAGCAAACCGATAGCACCGGAAATCAGCACGTTGACCGAACCGACCGCCGGCACCACGCCCCAGACCGTAAGCTCACCCAACCAGCTTACGGCGCACATGAACAAGGTGAAGGCGATTACGAAGCCCTGATAGAACTTGCCCGAGGTTCGATATGCCTCACCTTTGGGATCGATGCGCGGCACCACGCAGAACATTGCGAGAAGCACCAGAGGCAGCACGCCGAGCGCGGAGGCCATCCAGCTGGGACCCCAACCGTCGACGGCGCCGTTCGCGCCCCAGTGCGTGGGAATCTGCCCAGGCAAGCTCGGCATCACCATGAGGTGCGCTACGACATTGGCGACGCACAGAGCGATCAGCGCAATCCACACACGCCGCGATACCCCCGTGGCGTGAATGCCCTTGTTTTCGTTATTCATCCTTATCACCTTCCGTGTTTGTAAAGCCCATAAACCAACCAATCAAATCCTGCATGACGGTGGTATTTAAGCTGTATACGATGTTTTGGCCATGGCGCTCGTCGGTCACCAACCCGGCGTTTTTGAGCGTCGCCAAGTGATGGCTCAACGACGGCTTGCTGATGTCAAAATGCTCGGCAAGCTCCCCGGCCGTGCGATTGCCCTCGCGCAGCAGTTCCAAAATGTGACGCCGTGTAGGATCGGCCAGCGCCTTAAAACCCTCTCCCGGCATAAGACCTCCTCTCATCATTTCGTTCGACGCGCACACTATACTCGATATTTAGATGTTTGTCTAACTATCTAACCGCAATGCTTCAAACCACATCAAAGCAAACGCCATCGCAGCCTATGGGCGATTACCTATAATGGCGATAGCTAGAACACGATTCACTTCCCCATCGGAGGATGTCTATGACTGAAACCACAGCCGCAACTCCCAACGAGACACGCGACACCAAGCTCGAGATCATCATGGGCCGCGAGGCACTCGATAAGCTCGCTGATGCCACGGTGCTGGTGCTCGGCTGCGGAGGCGTGGGATCTAACTGCTGCGAGGCACTTGCCCGCGGCGGCATCGGTCATTTCGTCATTCTGGACAAGGACATCGTCGCGCCCAGCAATATCAATCGCCAGGCTATCGCCTTTCACAGCACCGTCGGCAAACGCAAGGTCGATGTTATGGAAGCCATGATTCGCGATATCAATCCCGCCGCCACCGTTATCAAGCGCACCGAATACCTGCTGAGCGACAACATCGACGAGTTCTTCGCGAGCGTTTTGGAGCAAACAGACGGCAAGCTCGACTACGTCGTCGACGCCATCGACACCATCTCGGCCAAGCTCACCATTGCCAAATATGCTCAGGACCACGACATTCGCCTGGTGAGCTCCATGGGCGGCGGCAACAAGCTGCATCCCGAATGCCTGCGCTTCGCCGATATCTTTGACACGGTGCGCGACCCCATGAGCCGTATCATGCGCAAAGAGTGCAAAAAACGTGGCATCAAGAGCCTGCACGTTCTATTTAGCTGCGAGGAGTCGGTCAAGACTCAGCGCCGTGACCCCTCCAACATCCACGAGCGCACCGAGCTCGGAACCGCCAGCTTTATGCCGCCCATCATGGGCCAGATGATTGCCGGCGAGGTTATTCGCAAGATCAGTGGACGCGGTACCGAGCGCGTTCGCGCCAACGGCCAGCGCCTGGACTAGCAAGGCACACCGCGATGAAGCTGCAGTCCTTTGATGCTCACTGTCACCTCGACCTGATGGCCAGCCCGAACACCGTTGCCCACGAAGCCGCAGCGATGGGACTGGAGCTCTTTGATTGCGGCGTCGATCCACGCGATTTCGCGTCAGCATCCGAACGCGCCAGCAGTAGTCCCAACGTTATTGCAGGGGTGGGCCTCCACCCCTGGTGGATTGCCGACGGCCGATGCGGAACCGCCGAGGTCGGCCTGCTTTGTGAACTCGCCATCCGGGAACGGTTTATCGGCGAGGTCGGGCTCGATTTCTCGCCACGCTTTGCAGGCACCGAGGGAAACCAGACGCAGGCATTTGAACGGCTATGCCGAACGTTATCGCAGTCCCCGCTACCTGGACGCGTTCTATCCATTCACGCCGTTCGCGCGGCGGGAGCAACTTTGGACACTTTGGAGTCGAACGACCTTCTAAAGGACGTCCCCAACTCCCCCACCATTATCTTCCACTGGTTTAGCGGCACCTCAGATGAGTTTGTCCGCGCACGCATTGCGGGCTGCTACTTTTCCGTGAATGAACGCATGCTTGCGACCAAACGTGGGCGCGAATACGCGCGACAGATTCCACTTGATCGCTTGCTACTCGAAACCGACGCGCCGGCCGAACCAGACGCGGAAACATCCGCGCGACAGCTCGTCGATTCACTCATAAGAGTATCCGAGGTCATTGCTGCGCTTAAAAACTGCCCCGAGGAGAGCATCAAGTCGGTCGTCCTGGAAAATTCCCACTCCATTTTCGACTTCCGCTGACCTCGGTGGGCAAAAAATGCCAAATATGAGTACTGTTGTAAAACTGGTCACATTATTTTGCACCAAAACAACGACCTGATAATGTACAACTGTTCATTATCAGGTCGTTTTAGCATACCCAGGGACATATTAGACGGCTTTAAGTTGTCCGCAGACGGTCGCGCGCGCAGACGTGGTGTAAGAGTGTCCTGAGGTCCGTCGCTGCAAGTCC
>UQTR01000113.1 GCA_900544065.1 uncultured Collinsella sp. | reverse complement strand
GTCTTAGGGTCTCGTGGGCTCGGAGATGTGTATAAGAGACAGCGCCTACTTACGCCCCACCCCTTTCGATAAACGCGTTATCATTTTGACCAATACGCATACGTTAGGAGCAATCATGCCAAACGAGAACAGCTACGAAGTCGCGCTGCAAAAGAGCAACGCCATTCGCGAGGGTCTGGCCAAGACGCCCGAGAAGTTCACCATGCTTACCGGCGACCGCCCCACCGGACGCTTGCACCTGGGCCACTACTTTGGCACCCTCAAGGGCCGCGTGGAGCTGCAGAACATGGGCGCCAAGACCAACGTGCTCATCGCAGACTACCAGGTCATCACCGACCGCGACACCACCGAGCACATCCAGGACAACGTGTACAACATGGTCATGGACTACCTTGCCTGCGGCATCGACCCCGACAAGACTATGATCTACGCGCACTCCGCCGTGCCCGCCGCCAACCAGCTCATGCTGCCGTTCCTGTCGCTGGTGTCCGAGGCCGAGCTGGCGCGCAACCCCACGGTTAAGGCCGAGATGGAGGCCTCGGGCCACGAGCTTACCGGCCTTCTGCTCACCTACCCGGTGCACCAGGCCTGCGACATTCTGTTCTGCAAGGGCAACGTCGTGCCGGTCGGTCGCGACCAGCTGCCGCACATCGAGCTCACCCGCACCATCGCACGCCGCTTTAACAACCGTTACGGCAAGGTGTTCCCCGAGGTCGACGCGCTTCTGTCCGAGACCCCGCTGCTGCCCGGCCTTGACGGTCGCAAGATGAGCAAGAGCTACGGCAACGCCATCAATATTTCGATGACCGCCGAGGAGACGGCCAAGCGCATCAAGAAGAGTCAGACCGACTCCGAGCGCATGATCACGTTTGATCCCGAGAACCGCCCTGGCGTATCCGGCCTGCTTTCGACGGCCGCCATCTGCACTGGTCGTTCCGAGGTCGAGATTGCCGAGGAGATCGGCATGGGCGGCTCCGGCCAGCTCAAGAAGTACGTGACCGAGGCCGTCAACGAATACTTCGCCCCGATCCGTGAGCGTCGCCAGCGCTACGAGAACGACCTGGATTACGTCAAGGACGTGCTTCACGAGGGCAATCGCCGCGCCAACGAGATCGCCGAGCAGACCCTGGCCGAGGTTCAGGATGCCATGGGCATGGTGTACTAGACCGATCTGCTGGCTTGAGCTTTAGATTGTTTTAGGGCGGGCGCTACGGCGTCCGCCTTTTTTGGTGCCCGACTGGTTCGGCTCTCCCCGCTGCACTCCCCCGACAAACAGGAACAGGCCCGCTGGCAGTTAGTTGCCAGCGGGCCTGTTCCCGAAGTACACCGTTGAATCGCACAGAGGGGAGGGATGCGAATCAAACTCAACAGGGCAGGCTTTTTCATCGCCTATTGCCTGCTCCGTTGCTGAAACCAATATAGTTCACCGTGGTTTACTTTCTGGCGTCAATATGCACCGCCATACCTTCTCCATAAGTTAGCTCCGGTAAACCTGCAACGGAAAACCACCACAAAGGGGACAGGCACCTTTGTGGTGGTTTTAGCCACGGCGGAGCCGCTAGAGCCCTGCTGGCCAGCGACAGGCGGCCAAGTCGACGTGCATGGGATCGGTAAACGTCACGCCCTCCCCCGTTAAGAGCTCACGCTGAGCATCGGGGCCGCCAAACGCAAAGCCCTCGCAAATACGGCCATCGGCAAACACCACACGATGGCAGGGAATCTGACCAGGGCGCGGATTGCCGTGCAGCGCATAGCCCACATAGCGCGCGCTTCGCGGACGGCCGGCGAGCAGCGCCACCTGGCCGTACGTGGCGACCATCCCCTCGGGAATCTGCTCGACCACCTCGTACACCCGTTCAAAAAAGCCCTCAGACGCCATCGCATGCTCCCTTCCACCCGGAAAAGCATAAACCACCACAAAGGTGCCCGTCCCCTTTGTGGTGGTTTATGGCAAGTCGGTTAATTGGCGGGCTGGAAGAAAGCTACGGCTACGGCGCCGGGACCTACGTGGGTGCCGATGGTAGCGCCGATAGTGTGGACGGGCAGCTCTCCCTCGGTGTGGCCAGCCCACAGCGCCGCACTGTCATCGATATACTTCTTGAGCACCGCATCCGAAAGGCCCGTATAGCCGAGCGCCAGCGGCATGGAAAAGTCGACGCCGCCCGCCTGCTCGACCTTCTGGTTCAACAAGTTTCGACCGTTTTTGGAACCGCGCGCCTTGCCCAACTGCACGATGAGGCCGTCCTCGGCGGCCACGACCGGCTTCACGTTGAGCAGCGTACCCACAGCGCCGGCCGCAGCAGACAGACGGCCGCCGCGCACCAGGTACTCCAACGTCTCGAGCAGGCCGATAACCACCACACGGTCGCGCACGGCCTCGACCGCCGCCGCGATCTGGGCCGCACTACGGCCCTTGTCCACCAGGCGCAGCGCATACTCGACCAGCACGCGCTCGCCCAGGGTGACGTTGTTGCTATCCACCACATGCACGTCGCCGCCCGGCGCCTCGGCAAGTGCGGTGCGGGCGCTCTGATTGGTGCCCGAAAGCTTGGCGCCCACGGTAATGATCACGGCCTCGTCACCGGCCTCACGCGCCTCGGCAATCGCCTGTGAAAAGGCGTACGGGTTGACCTGGCCGGTCTTCGGCAGCTCATCGCGCTCCACGAGCATCTCGTAAAAGCGCTGGTGATCAATGTCGACGCCATCCATGTACACATCGGTGCCAAAGGTGACGGACAGCGGCAGAACGCGCAGAGCGGGGTGCTCAGCCGGCGTCATATCGCTCGCGGAATCGGTAATAATACGAATGGACATAGAGAATCCTTTCTTGCGCGGACCTCGCGCGGGGAATTTTGACAGCAATGCCCCGGCACGGTATACGCGCTCAAACGGGACTATGCAGTTATTAATTGGAAGCAGATGCCTTGGCGGCCTTAGATCTCGCGCAAGGTGTTGAGAATCGTACGCAGCGACGCATACATCTGCTCGCGCTGTTCCACGCCCATGGTCTTTCCGGTGGTATCGAGCACTTCGCGAATGATGCGATCGGCCTCGTTCATGCTCTCGCCGCCCAGCGTGGTCAGGCGAACCGGGGCACGGTACTTGACGGCAGCATCGCCCGAGTCATCGACCTCGACGTAGCCGCCCTCCTCCAGATGCGCCAGCGTGCGCGAAACGGCGGCACGGGTAACGCCGGCCATGCGGGCAAGGTCGGCTCCAGTCAGGCCGTCCTTGCTGCGCTCCAGATAGTACAGGCACATGACATCGGAGCCCTTGAGGCCAAGCCTTGCGCCCTGGGACGTCTTGATGCGCTGGATCTCCTTGTAGAGGCCACTGATCAGTCCGACAAAGTCCTCAAAACGTGTCTCGTCGTTCTGCTGCATGAGAGACGACCGCCTTTCGCTTGCATGATGCTAACGGGTAAACATCTTAGCCGTACCGAGGAGCCCCCGTACCCAGATATCCCATTTGTTAACCCATCAACATAAAAACCACCACAAAGGGACAGACACCTTTGTGGTGGTTTTGACCGTCGAGTATGATCCGAAGGCGTCGCTACAGCTCCACACAGGGATTGTCGCGGGTCACAAGGGTCTTGGCGACAACCGTGGCACCCAGATAGCGCTCAAGCAACTCAGCAAGGCAATCGATCGCAGCCTGGCAATCCCCCATCCGCTCGGGTTCCACACACTCAATCGCCAGGAACTGTCTCTTATACACATCTGACGCTGCCGACGATAAGGCTC
>UQTR01000112.1 GCA_900544065.1 uncultured Collinsella sp. | reverse complement strand
GAGATGTCTTAGGGTCTCGTGGGCTCGGAGATGTGTATAAGAGACAGGCTTAAGAAAGCGTACGGCGGTCTGGCTATGAGGCCTTGGACAGCCGATGCAAAACAATAAGCGA
This sequence comes from uncultured Collinsella sp., assembly GCA_900544065.1. GTDB lineage: Bacteria > Actinomycetota > Coriobacteriia > Coriobacteriales > Coriobacteriaceae > Collinsella. Next base: position 3,712 of record UQTR01000112.1, on the reverse strand, counting down.
AACGCGAAAAGGGGGCTCGCCATGTGGTGGGTCCCCTTTTGAGCATTGGAGAAGACCATGGGTATTAAAGCGTGTGCGGCTGGTTTTTGCTGCGCGGACGTCTATCAAAACATCGGCGTGTTCTATCCGACTGGTAACGGCATTGACTGGGGTATCCATCTTGCACGAATGGGCGTTTCGGTATCCGCCGTGTCGGTTGTCGGCAAGGACGAGTACGGAGACAAGATGAGAGAGGCGCTGGCCGCTGAGGGGTTTGATATCTCTCATCTGCGGGTGGAGGATGGCGACACCTCGGTGATGCTCATGGCATTGAAAGACGGCGTTGATCGCGTGCATCTCGAGGCAATCGATGGCGTAATGGAGACATATCGTCCGAATGAAGACGACCGGGCGTTTATCCTAGAGCACGACATCATTCACACCGACCTGTTTGGCAATTGTTTGGACCTCCTGCCCGAATGGCATGATGCGGGCAAGACGGTGGTTATGGACTTCTCGGTGTTCAGCCAGGATCCCGAATATGCATGCGAGGCTCATTTTCCTTACGTAGACTATGCGTTCATGTCGTTTGAAGAGGACACTCCGGAGCTGCGAGACTGGGTACGCCGCGTGCAGGAATTGGGACCGCGCGTTGCGGTTGCCACGCTTGGCGAGAAGGGAAGCATTGCCTATGACGGTGAGCGCTTCTATGAGTGCGGGATCGTACCGGCGGAGAAGGTCGTTAATACCGTGGGTGCCGGCGACTCGTATATTGCCGGGTTTACCAAGGGCGTGATCGATGGCCTTGATATTCCGGCGTGTATGAAGGCGGGCGCTGAGCTGTCGTCCCGAGTGATTGGTTCGTTTGAGCCGTACTAGGGTTAAATGCCTGGAAAGGAGTACGAAATGGTTATCGACATGTTGGTCCATCCTATGCTCTACGGCGAGATCTGTACGCCGGGTGATGAGCCTGATGGATTCGGTTTTTGGTCACGAGAATATGGTATGGGGCATATGGGCCCCATGGATTGGGATGAGCTTCAAGTCGAGATGGACGTCTGCGACGTGCAGAAGAGTGTGCTCATGCCGCTCGATGTAACCACGGCATGCGGAGGGCATTTTGGCACCAATGACCAGATTGCCATGCTGGTTGCCGCGCACCCCGATCGTCTGTGGGGATTTGCGAGCGTAGATCCGCAGGTGAGCGGTGCCGCAGACGAATTGGAGCGCGCCTTTACCGAGTTGGGGGCAAAGGGGCTTTGCCTGCATCCGGCAAAGCAGGGTTTTGCCCCCGATGATGCTGTGGCCGAGCCGCTTTACGAGCTGTGCGAGCGCTATAACAAGCCGGTGGTTTTCCATGCCGGTATGTCTTGGGAGCCTGGCGCAGAGCTCTCGCGCAGTAACCCGCTTGCATTTGAGCACACAATCGCAACGCATCCAAATGTGCGCTTTAGTTTGACCCACTTTGGCTGGCCCTGGGTGCGCGAGACCGTGGCGATGCTGCTCAAGTATCCCAACTGCTACACGGACACCTCTATCACTTACATCGATTCGCCCGAGGAGATGATGCAGCGTCTTTTCACGGTCGATATGGGGCCGCTGTGGTATGAGCGTGCGCTATCGCATCAAGTGATGTTCGCCAGCAATACGCCGCGCTTCCGTGCGTTCAAACTCAAGCGGGCGCTCGATACCGTGTCCATGCGCGATGATGCGCGAGAAAGGCTCTACTGGGGTAATGCCCTGCGTTTTCTTGAAGGGGATGAGTGAACATGGTGACGCTCGAGACATTGAGCTATCTATCGACTGCTCCGGACCAGTTCATCGATATTACCGAAGACGTGCACGCTGCCATCGAACGCAGCTCGGTGACGAATGGCTTGGCAGCGATTATTTTGTCGCATACGACCTGTGGAATCGTGGTAAACGAGGGGCTGCCCTGCGTGGAGACGGATCTTATGGAGACGCTTGATCGCATCGCCCCACTCGATGCTCCCTATGCGCATGCACACTTCCTGCCGAGCTATGGAGCCACCGGCAACAACTCCTGTGGGCATATCAAGAGCATGATTTGTGGAAACAGTTGCTTCTTTCCCGTCCAAGATGGCCACATCGTGTGCGGAGGTGCCCAGAACATCTATCTTGCGGAGTTTGACGGTCCGCAGAAGCGAAAAGTGTACGTCGAGGTGCTGGGGGAATAACGTTCCTGCAATAATGAGCTGCACCCCAAAACTTGGACGGCTTAAATAAGAACTACGCCGCAAGGGACTGGCTCCGGAACTCCTCCGGGGTCAGTCCCTTCAGTTTAGTCTGCGTCCTCTGCCAGGTGATCCGTTGTATTATCCGGGCGGAAGCGTGTCGCAAGTCGTGGAAGCCGCCAAGCGCAGTTCACGCGCTGCATTTTTTGCGGTGCCTGGGCCGGTGATCTCGGGCTGATTGACCGAGATTTCACTCACACCATGCGTCGCAAGACGGCGCCGCGCCTGGACGACCTCAAGCTTTTTCACTTCATCACGAGCGAGGGGGGGGGGAGGTTTATCTCGACGACCGCACGACTGCGGACATTGCCGATTCACTTCTCTTTAATTGTCTTCCAGATGCGATGGTCATCGGCAGTTCGGCTGCCGGTCGTGGTGCTTCGGGCGAGCTTGCCGATGAGGTCCGCGAGCGTCGCAGCGTGCGGCTGAGGCGGCGGGGCTCGCGGCAGGGACACCTGTCTTGGTGGGAACGGGCGACTCTGGTGCCGAGGCCATTTCGACGGGTGTATTCCGTCCCGGCGATATGATGGTTCAGTTGGGGAGCACGGCGTATTTCATCTACCTTGCTGATCATATGGTCGATGATGCCCGCCTGTGGCCAGGGACGTTTATCATTCCCGGAACTTACGGAATCTGCGCGGGGACCAATACAGCAGGTGCGTTGACGGCGTGGTTGCGACGCGAGTTGTACCGCGATGTCATGGATGCCGAACACTCCGGCGGCCCCGATGCCTATGAGGTCATGGCGCACGATGCCGGGCAGGTAGGTCCTGGAGCAGATGGCCTGCTGTGTCTTCCATACTTTGCGGGCGAGCGCACCCCGCTCAACGATCCCGAGGCGCGTGGCGTGTTCTTCGGTCTGACCGAAAGGCATACCCGGGGCCATATGGTCCGCGCGGCTTTGGAAGGGATCGCCTACACTGTTGCGGCTCATGTCGACATCATCGAGCGCGAGCACGGGCTTCCCATCGAGCGCATCATGCTCGTGGGTGGCGGAACTAAGAATCTGGTATGGATGCAGGCGATTGCCGATGTCTGCGGTCGTGAGGTCTCGGTTGCGAAGGTTACGGTGGGCGCATGTTTTGGCGATGCTCTTATGGCGGCACTTGCTGGTGGCGCCTATTCATCATGGGGTGAGCTTGCCCGGGTTCTTGGGGTCGCGCAAACGATCGAGCCTGATATGGACGCTCATGAGCTGTACGCATCGCGCCGCCGTATCTTTGATGAGCTATATGCGCGAAATTGCGACCTTATGCACGAGCTAGTATAGCGCCGCCGAATTGCCCCACGCTCTTATGGGGGCTGCGTTGTGCGATTCGCATGTCCCTTGAGGGTCGTGGGCAAAAAATGCCAAATATGAGTACTGTCACAAATTTAGTAGCAGCAAAATTTGGCTCTTGAGGTCCAAGTTGAGTGTCTGCGGAGGTAGCGCGCAGAGATGTGGTGTAAGAGGCGGGGCATGCCCCGCCTCTTCTCTT
>UQTR01000111.1 GCA_900544065.1 uncultured Collinsella sp. | reverse complement strand
GCCAGTCTCCGCCTTGATGGCGGGCAGCTCCACGTGGAAATCGCGGTCGAAAATGGCACCGGTCTCGCGGGCCATGCCGATCATGGACAGGCAATCGGGACGGTTGGGCGTGATCTCGCAGTCGAGCACAGTATCACTCGAGCCCACGTACTCGGCAAACGGCATACCGCAGGGCGTGTCCTCGGGCAGAATCATGATGCCGGAGTGGTCGCCACCCAGGCCGAGCTCGCGCGCAGAGCAGTTCATGCCCATGGACACGACGCCGCGAAGCTTGCTCTTCTTGATCTTGACGTCGCCGGGCAGGACAGCGCCGATCATGGCCGTGACGATGTGGTCGCCGGCCTCGAAGTTCTGCGCGCCGCAGACGATCTGCAGCGGAGCGGGATTGCCGTCGGCATCGAGGTTCTTGTCGCCCACATCGACCGAGCACACATACATGTGGTCGCTATCGGGGTGCGGGGTCTTGGTGAGCACCTTGGCGGTCACCACGTGGTCGAAGGACTCGCCCACGGTGTCGATCGCCTCGACCTCGGTGCCGGTACGGATATATTCGTCCGAAAGGGTCTTGGGATCCTCCGGAATATCGATCATGGTCTTGAGCCAGTCGTAAGAAACACGCATCCAGCTCTCCTTTCATACTGAAAGCCTGCGAAGAGATGCAGGTGGAAACTTCAACTTTGTGAACATTCCTTACAAAGCGAGGGTTGTCCAAGTGCGGCAGATCGGCCCGAAAGAGGAGTGCCGCGTACTTTGGTACGCAAGCGACGAATGAGCGCCGAGGTGCCGTGCTTGGGCAAGCCGCAGCCTAGAACTGATTCAAGAAACGCATATCGCCTGTCATGAGCGTTCTGAGGTCCGGCAGGTCGTAGCGCAGGGCCGCGACGCGCTCGGCGCCAATGCCAAAGGCGAAGCCGGTGTACTTCTCGGGATCGATGCCGCAGTTGATCAGGACGTTGGGGTCGACCATGCCGCAGCCCAAGATCTCGATCCAGCCGCTGTGCTTGCAGAAGTTGCAGCCCTTGCCGCCGCACACGTGGCAGCTCACGTCCACCTCGCAGCTGGGCTCGGTGAAGGGGAAGAAGTGCGGGCGGTAACGCGTCTTGCGATCCTCGCCAAACATGCACTTAACAAAGTAGTCGAGCGTGCCCTTCAGGTCGCCAAAGGTGATGCCCTCGTCGACGACCAGGCCCTCGATCTGGTTGAACTGCGGCAGGTGGCAGGCATCGGCCGTGTCGGGACGGTAGACGGTGCCCGGGCAGATCATGTAGATGGGCGGCTTCTGCGACTCCATAGTGTGGATCTGCACGCCCGAAGTCTGGGTGCGCAGCAGCACGTCGGACTCGCCGTGGGCGTGAGCCTCGGGGTGCGCGACGCTGCCGGGGTTGTTGTCGACCACGTAGAAGGTATCGCGGGCCGAGCGGCTCGGGTGATCCATGGGCGCGTTGAGCGCGGTGAAGTTGTAGTAGGAGGTGTCGACCATGGGGCCGGACTCGACGGTGTAGCCGATGCCGCTAAAGATGTCCTCGGCCTCCTCGATGATCTGCTTGATCAGGTGCTGGTGGCCGATCTGCGGACGGATGCCCGGCAGCGTGATGTCGACGGCCTCGTGCTCGAGTGCGCGCTTGAGGGCGGCGGCCTTCATCTCGGTGGTGCGCTCGTCGAGCATGCCCTCGATCAGCTGGCGCATCTCGTTGGCGCGCTTGCCCATCACGGGACGATCCTCGGGGGCGAGCTTGCCCATCATGCGCATCAGGCCGGTGATGCGGCCCTTGCGGCCGAGTAGCTCAACGCGCGCGGCCTCGAGCTTGGCTGCGTCGTCGGCGCCTGCGACGAGCTCCTTGGCCTCTTCCTCGAGTTTGACCAGATCATCAATCAGACTCATGTCTTCCCTTTCGTCTCTCGCGCTCTCCGTTTGCCGAGGCGGCTGCCACCGTCTGGCGTTGTGAAAACGCGGCCCGGTTCGGTAATAAAAAAACCGCCCTCGGGCATGTGCATTGCCCAAGGACGGTTGAATTCCGCGGTACCACCTTGTTTGACCCGGCGGATGTCTGGCCCGCCGCGCCCACTCTGTGCCCCTTGTCGCGAGGCTCACGGCTTCCCTACTGGGGCTTCGCCGCCGCTGGCCGCGTGCCCGTTGAGGTCGCTGCTCGGGAGTGAACGCTTGGCCCTTGTCACCGCAGGAAGGCTCGCAGCCCATGACCTTCCCTCTCTTGCCGGCGACGCGGCGGGCAAAACCCTCTCCGTCAACGCATTGGGCTATAGGATAACACATTTCGCGAGCACATCGCCGCGTTCCGTTTTGTTCGCACTGGGTACAAGGCAGGTAGCTGTGCAAACTGACCGCACGCCCACCCGTGGCGTCCGGTCTGCGAGATCAAGGATATAGGTATGGGAAAGAAGTACGATAAGAAGGCCAAGCCCGCGGCGGGCAAGACGCCCAAAGGTATCAAGGTCGATAAGGCCGTCAAAAAATTCCGCAAGCTCGAAGGCAAACTGTGGACCCGCGAGTACCTGCTCAAGATTGCCGAGTTCGATGGAGCGACGATTGCTCCTGCCAACGGCGCAGCAGCGCGTGCCGACGCCATGGGCACGCTTGCCGGCGAGCATCACAAGCTGCTGACCAGCGAGAAGTCCGTTGAGCTCGTACGCTCGTTAGCACGCGAGACCGTCGCGGGCGGACATGTAGACGACCCGCAGCTGCTCGACGAGATCCGTGTGCTCGGCCGCGATCAACGTGAGGCCAGTGCCATCCCCACCGAAGAAGCCGAGGCCTGGACCAGGCTCACCTGCGAGGCGGACGCCGTGTGGCACAAGGCCAAGGCAGCCAACGACTGGGCGAGCTTTGAGACCTATGTGGATAGAATCGTCGCCCAACTTAAGCATCAGGCCGAGCTCATGGACCCCAAGCGCGATCCATACGACGTTTGGCTCGACCAGTACGAGCGCGGCCTTTCCGCCAAGAGCTTCGACGCGTTTTGCGACGAGGTCAAGGCCACGGTCGTGCCGCTCGTGCACGCCATCGGCGAGCGCGGCCAGCAGCCGGCTGCCGACTTTTTGCACGCCCACGTGCCCGAGGCTGCCCAGCGCGCCATGAGCTTCGACCTTATGAAGCTTGTCGGCCTGGACCTGGACGACACCACGCTTGCCTTTACCGAGCATCCGTTTAGCGAGGGCTTTGCCGTGGGTGATGCGCGCATCGCGACGCACATCTACGAGGACGACTGCATCTCCAACGTCTACAGCATCATCCACGAGGCGGGGCACACCATGTACGAGCTGGGCGTCAATCCCGCCTACGCGCGCACGTGCCTGGAGGGCGGCACCTCCATGGGCATCCACGAGAGCCAGAGCCGCTTTTTCGAGAACACCGTGGGTCGCAGCCGCGCCTTTATGGGCCCGCTGCTCGAGGTGCTGCGTCGTCACGCGCCCGAGGTCTACGGCGACGTCGACGAAGACACGCTCTACCGCGCCGTGAACATCGCGCAGCCGTCGTTGATCCGCACCGAGGCCGACGAGCTCACCTATCCGCTGCATATTATGGTGCGCTACCAGATCGAGCGCATGCTGTTTGCCGGCGAGGCTGCGGCCAAGGACATCCCCGCGCTTTGGAATCGCTTTATGGACGAGTACCTGGGCATTCCCGTTCCCGACGACACGCACGGCTGCCTGCAGGATACGCATTGGAGCGGCGGTTCGTTTGGCTACTTCCCCACGTATGCGCTGGGTAGCGCCTACGATGCCATGTTTGTGCCGGCCATGTGCCGCGACGGCGTCGACCTTACCGGTGCCTGCGCGAGCGGCGACTTGGCACCCGTCCGCGCGTGGCTGGGCGAGCACATTTGGCAGTGGGGCCGCGCCAAGGACGCGCCGGAACTCATCAAGGGTGCCTGCGGCATGGATTTTGACGCCCGCTACTACTGCAGCTACCTGCAGGACAAGTTCACCACGCTGTACGAGCTGTAAGGATTGACCAGCACGCCATCGCCAACGCCAACCATGTTGACGCCAATGTCTTGACAACGTCAGCGAAAACGACCCTAAGCGAGCAAGGTGACGTGAAATGAAAGGGCGCTGACCTTCTGGTCGCGCC
>UQTR01000110.1 GCA_900544065.1 uncultured Collinsella sp. | reverse complement strand
ACGAGATGTCTTAGGGTCTCGTGGGCTCGGAGATGTGTATAAGAGACAGGGCCTAGGTTCTGCTCCTGTCGTCGATGAGACCATCGCCATGGGCGATATTCCCCTGCCGTCCGTTCCCTCGGCACGCGAAGCCGAGGTCCGCCATCGCAAGATGTCGCCCAAGCGCCGCAATCTAATGGTCGCCGGCGCTGTGGCCGTTGCGCTTGTCGCCGGCGGCGCAGGCTACGCAGCCTGGAACGGATACCGGCAAGAGCAGGCTGCCGCTGTCGCCGCCAATGCCCACACGATGATGTCGGTGCAGATTGGCGTGCATGCCGCGGGGCTCGACTGTTCCGCCGGCTCCAAGATTCCCGTACAGGTGAGTGGCCAGGATTCTGACGGATCCTCCGTGAGCGAAACACTCTATGTTGACGAGCACGGCCGCGGCATCAAACTGCTACCCGGTAACTACACGCTCTCCATTGCCGCCTCCCCCATCGCGTCCGACGGCACCGTCTATACCGTGCCGACCACCAAGGCGCAGGTCACGATCAAAAGCGACGGACAGGACCTAAGCAGCCAGGCCGCCTTTAGGCTCAAGGTGCCTTCGGCCGACACGGTGACTGACGACCAGATCGATGCCGCCGCCAAGTATGCCGAGGAGGGAGGCACGAGCTCCGCCGCGGCTGCCAAAGTGCTCCAGCAGGCGGCAACCGCGCGGCGCGACGCCGCCGTCAATGCCGTGAGCGCGCAAAAGGCACAGGCAGCCCGCGATGCCGACGCCCGCCACAAGGCAACCGACCTCTACCAGCTCGATATCCCCGTCGAGTGGTACGGCAAGGTCGAGACTTGGCAAAATGGCAGCACGCTATGCATCTATCTTGCCGGCGACAGCGATACGCCGATTGTGACGCTCGTCGCGGTGCGCGAGGGCGAGAGCTTTACGCCCGATGAGGGCGATACGGTTTTGGGTGCGGCCAATCTAGGCAACGGTTATACCGTCTACGCCAGCGGCCCCGTCTATCCGTACGTGGTGCCCCAGACCATCAACGGACGGACGCAGAATCCCGTGTCAACCTACCCCATGGACACGGCCATTGAGCTTGTCGAGCTCACGACCGGTAACCGCTACACCTATAGCCAGATCAAGAACGTACTGGTCGGCAAAGACGGCAAGGCAGACGCCGCGACCAAACTTGAGACCGACTACCTCGCGCAAATCCTGCTGCCGAGTATCAAAGCCCAGGACTAGCCTGGCGCAGCAAGGTGCTCCCCAACCGTGATGAAGGAGCCAGGAAGTCCTGACCCCACAGGTCCATAGATGATTAGGCAAGGAGCCACTTCCATGCGGGCGTAACGTGTACCACACCGTGCTCGCATGGAATATCGGTCTGTTCATCCATGGTAACGATTGCCGACTCGCCAAGATCAAACTGGGCCATCGAGGCATCAAGCGCGGCAATTTCGCGCTCGCGCGTTTTCTCACTTGCCATATCCGTACTCACCTGAATCAGGCTATAAGCCCGCATGAGAAGCGCGTCCCCAGCCACAAAGTCCACCTCATGGCTTTTGCTCTTCTCTTTGATTAGCAGGCGGCAGACCGAGCCGGTCCTCACCGCGGGAGTCCTTCTTCTTAGCGCATTGAACACTGCGGTCTCGAGCCTCTGGCCCTGGTCCAATGCCGATGCGGGAGAGAATGCTCCAAACATCGCAGGGTCGACAGCGTAGACCTTAGACGCAGACCGCATGTTATTTGCCAGTGAGCGCGTGAACTCCGGCACAGAAAATAACAGGTAGGCGTCCTCATAATACTCAAGTAAATCGCTGAGCGAATTACGACTGACGGGTATCTGTCTGCTCTTGAACTCGTTGTACACTTTGTTCACTGACAGCTCTCGTCCCGAAGATGCCATACACCGCGTCAAGAACAGCGATGCCAGGCGAGGGTTCTTGACGTCGTAACGTTCAACGACGTCCATGGCGACCGTTCGCGAAGCATATTCCTGTAGCAGCTGAATCGCGTCTGCAGGCGTCTGCTCAAGTGTCGCAATGAATCCCCCTCGTTCAAGATACCCGATCAGATGATGCCGAAGCAGCGCTGCATCGCTCGGGGAAAAGGTCGCATCTGGCTCGGGAACGCTCCCCGTCTTATATCGAACGTATTCCGAAAAACTCAACGGAAAAAGCTCTCGCACAAGAGAACGACCCCTGAACTCGCTCTTAAGTTCTGAGGACAGCATCTTGGAAGAAGATCCCGTCACATAGACGGTCGCTTTCTCCGTATCGACTACACGCCGCAGAAACGCACCCCATTCGGGAATTTCCTGGATCTCGTCAAAGAAAATGTAAGCGCCCTCGGTTCGAGCAGCAGAATACAGCGCATAGAACGTGTCGAGCACGTCCGCCAGCAGCGATGGCTCATACGGGCGCAAGCGCTCATCCTCAAAATTGAAGTAAAGCATCCGGTCAAGCTCGACGCCCCGGCTCTGAAGCCGCCGCATCTCCTGATACAGGCGATACGTCTTTCCACAACGGCGGGCCCCCACAATCACATTTACGATGTTGTCGCGCTTTGGCTCCTGTGGGTTTCCTAGATCAAGGTCTCGCTCAAAGACCTGCGGAACCCCCTGCTGTTCAAAGTCCTTTATTTTCTGGGCGATCAAGTCGTTGAATGCCATGATTCTCCAATCTTGCTCTCTAGCTAATCAAAATTATAGTGATTCTTGATTAATTAGAGAGCAAGATAATATCTGACTTGATTAACACTTAAGCAAGTTTTTTCACTATTACTGCTCGAAGGATGCCGAGTGGCTGAGAGGACAACCAAGCTCGAATGCGACTCCCTGGACAGTCGATTTGGGACGGGACTTTTTTGACTACCCCGTCCCAGAAAATCATCGCCAAATTAGCTACTTGATGCAACTAGCGCCAGGGGTCGGCTTCGAACAGCGGCTCGCGCTCGGGGCGGCGATCGCTGTAGGGATCGTAGCCGTCATCGTCCTCGTTCTCGGCGCGAATGTAGGGGTCGCGCGGCTTGGGCGCAGGCTTTGGTGCAGGCTTGGGTACGGCAGGCGCGGCGTCGGCTACCGGTGCATTCGTCTCGTTCTCGTCTTTCATCTGCATAGCTCCTTGCCATGTGCTCACGTTCAACGCCATTGATTGTCGCACGAAAAAGGGCGGCGGACCCCATTGGATCCGCCGCCCTTGACGTTCGGCTCAAAGTGAGCCTTCTCCATCTCGTCGAGCGTGGTCGCGCCGCCTTTTCGTTTCCCGTCGGCCGTCCTACGCAGCCAATACCACCACGAGCAGCATTTTGAACGGGGTGATGCCACGCACCGCATGCGGCGCGCCGGCGGGCATGACGATGCTCTCGCCCGCCCCCAGCTGATGCGGGACGCCGTTGACCGTGATTTCGCCGGTACCCTCGAGTACCGTGATGAGCGCGTCGCCGGGCGCCGCATGGCTGGACATGCCCTCGTCGGCGTCGATAGCAAAAACGGTGATCTTGGTGGCCGGCGTCTGCGCGAGGGTGAGGCTGTTGACCTTGCCGCCTTCGAGCTTCACCTGCTCGGCCAGCTTGAAGACGGTCTCCTTCTCGATGTTCTTGATGAGCTCTGCCATGGTTGTTCCTTTCTGCGATGGCCTTCTTTGGATAGACGTCCCCTTACAAGGATAGCTGCAGCAGTTTGATGGCACCCGCAGGCTCCACGGCGTGCCGCACACCTGCGGGCACGAGGAGCACCTCGCCGGCGGCAAGCGGCACGGGCACGCGTCCCTCCCGCGCGAAGGTGATGCACGCGCAGCCTTCGAGCAGGTAGTACATGGTGTCCGCCGGGTACTCCTCGTCCGAGACGCTCTCTCCCGCCGCAAAGGACAGCAGCATGATCTGGCATGCGTCCGAGAGCCGTGTGAGCGAGCAGCTCGAGACGCGACCGGGCTCGGCGTCGTCAATGAGCGACGTCAGCGGGCGCGCGACGTCGGTCGGCAGGTTTCGTAGCCCCATGGGGCCTCCCTTCTAAGATGGCACCTATATATAGTAAAGGTACGAACGAAGCTTCTCGATGTTCGAGGTGTCGAGCGTGCCGTCGAACGCGAGGCGCAGCACCGGCGCGCCGGCGGCCCCACCGCGCTCGATGTCCTCCCGCGCCTCATCGTTATCGGCCTTGAGCCGCAGGATGGTGTCGACGTTCTCGTACATCGACGCCACCGTCACCACGCCCGCCGAACGCAGACGTTCAAGCGCGACCTTAGCGAAGCGATACCGCGCACCGGCTCCGCGGAAGCGCGGGATGTCTGCATCCGCCGCGGCGATGAGCTCGCCCGGATTCACGGCGAACGAGCTCGAACCCGCGCCGAGCACATTCTCAAGGGCAGCCGAGAGCGCAGCCATCTGGCAGCGGAAGGCATCAAGCACTGTCTCTTATACACATCTCCGAGCCCACGAGACCCT
>UQTR01000109.1 GCA_900544065.1 uncultured Collinsella sp. | reverse complement strand
GTTTGGCACCGTGACCTCGACCGACGAGCTCGATCTTAACTGGCAGCGTCTGGCACTCACCAACGCCATGGAGCGCGACCACCTGGGCGTGCTGACCGGCTCGCCCATCACCGATGTGCGCATTACACTCACGGGCGGCCGCGCGCATGCCAAGCACACCGAGGGCGGTGATTTTCGCCAGGCCACGTACCGCGCGATTCGCCAGGGGCTCATGCAAGCGAGTGAGGCCGGCGCGGCGGTGCTGTTGGAGCCGTGGTATCGCTTTGAGCTCGAGGTGCCGGGGGAGTGCGTGGGCCGGGCGCTCTCGGATGCCACGCGCATGGGTGCCGAGTACGAGCCGCCGACGATGGCGGGAGACCGGGCGAAGCTTATGGGTCGCGTGCCGGCATCCGAGGTGCAGGATTACGCGCTGGAGGTGGCTGCCTACACGAGCGGTCGCGGACATCTGTACCTGGAGTTCGCCGGCTATGCGGCTTGCCATGATGCCGAGCGCGTAATCGAGACTGCCGCCTATGAGCCCGAGGCCGATCTGCCCAACACGCCCGATTCGGTCTTTTGCTCTCACGGCGCCGGTTACACGGTCAAATGGTACGACGTGCCTGCCGCGGCGCACGTAAAGATCGATCCCGCCACCTTCCGCCCCTGGCGAGCAGCAGACGCCGAGTTTTTCGGCCACATGTGACAAAGGGACAGTTTCTTTGTCACATGTTATTGGTATAACTCGGTATAAGTTGGTATAACTATTACCAGGGTTTGCCAATCCGAGGAGACCGACATGAATCCAAATCCCTTTAAGCCCACGGCTGGCAAGCGGCCTCCGATACTCATCGGTCGCGAGTCGGTCATCGAAGATTTTGCGGAAGGGCTCGATAACGGCGCCGGAGCGCCGGGCAGGCTCATGCTCATTACGGGAAACCGCGGCTGCGGCAAGACAGTTCTCCTGCGGGAGCTGCAACGTCTGGCCAGCGAGCGCGGATGGGCGGTTGTCTCCGATTCCGCTTCGCTTGGCTTATGCGACCGCTTGGCCGACGCGCTTCGCTCGAATAAACCCGTTGTAACGTCAATGGAGTTCGGTCCGTCGTTTGGGCGGATGTCAGTCGAGGCGGCGCGAGCAAAGGGCGAGACGTTGCGAGGGCTGGTCAACGAGCGCCTCAAGAAGCTCGGTCCAGGCAAGGGCATACTGTTTGCGATTGACGAGGCTCAATCTGCGTCTATCGAGGAGCTGGCGGCTCTTGCCGTTCTCTATCAGCAGGTGCTCGGAGACCAGGATGCCACGGGCTTGTCCGATAGCGACCAGCGCGGCCTTGCGCTTGTTTTTGCCGGCTTACCCAGTATGGTTGACGATCTGCTCGAAGAGCCGAGCGTGACGTTTTTGCGGCGTGCCCAGCAGCGTACGCTGGGGGCGATATCTTTGCCCAAGGTGCGCGATTCGTATATCCAGACGGTCAAAGACGCTGGTCTTTACGTTGACGCGGAGACGGCGGACCTTGCGGCGCGCAAAAGCATGGGGCATCCCTATATGGTTCAGCTGGTGGGTTATTACATGTGGCGGTCTGCTGTCCGGCGCAACTCGCGAGTCATTGAAAGGCGCGATGTCGAGGCTGGCTACGCCGATGCCGTCTCCGAGTTCTATGAAGCGGTCGACGCTCCCTTGTATTACGGGTTGCGCAGTCCGCAGCGCCTCTTTATCGAGGCCATGGCGGCTGACGAGGGCAAACCGACTCGCATGGCGGATATCATTGAGCGTTGCGATCGCACCCAAAGCTGGGCGAGCAAATATCGCGCAAGCCTGATTCGCGAGCGCGTCATCGAGGCTGCCGGATACGGCCTCGTCCGGTTTACCGTGCCCATGCTGGGTGAGTACATCCGCGACCGCGTTTTATGGCATGAGTAGGGTGATAAAGGTGACGGAACAGAAGATGAGCCCGCAGGCTATCGAGGTGCGTGGCGCGCGCGTCCATAACCTTAAGGACATCGATATTGATATCCCGCTGGGAAAGCTCGTGGGTATTGCCGGCGTGTCGGGTTCGGGCAAGAGTTCGCTGGCGCTGGGGGTTCTTTATGCCGAGGGTTCGCGTCGCTACTTGGAAGCACTCAGCACCTATACTCGACGTCGCCTGACACAGGCCGAACACGCCCAGGTGGATGATGTCTTGCACGTGCCGGCGGCGCTCGCATTGCATCAGCGCCCCAGCGTGCCGGGCGTGCGTTCCACTTTTGGCACCATGACCGAGCTCAACAATAGCCTGCGTCTGCTCTTTAGCCGCTGCGCCCATCACGTGTGCCCGCACTGCGGGGCGCGCGTGGAGCCGAGCCTTAACGTGGCTGCGGGCCTGTCGCTCACGTGTCCGATATGCGGCCGCGAGTTCTACGCGCCGAGTGCCGAGGATTTGGCTTTCAATAGCGGTGGTGCGTGCCCTACCTGCGGCGGCACCGGTGTCATGCGCGAGGTGGACGAAGCGAGCCTGGTGCCCGACGAGTCAAAGACCATCAACGAAGGCGCGGTGCTTCCTTGGGGCACACTCATGTGGGATCTGATGAAGCAGGTGGCCGGCGAGATGGGCGTACGCACCGACGTACCGTTTAACCAGCTCACGCCTCAAGAGCGCGACATCGTGTTCCATGGTCCGGCGGTTAAGAAGCATATTCTCTACGTCCCCAAAAACGGCGAGGGCGCCACGCCGCTCGACTTTACCTATTACAACGCCGTCTATACCGTCGAGAATGCGCTCGCCAAGGTTAAGGACGACAAGGGCCTCAAGCGCGTTGCGCGCTTTTTACGCGAGGGGCCATGCCGTGAATGCGGCGGCACGCGTCTCTCCGAGACTGCGCGCCAGCCCCAGGTGCGCGGTATCAATCTGGCGCAGGCCGCGGCCATGACACTGGGCGAGGCGATTGAGTGGGTGCGCGGGGTGCCCGCATCCTTGCCGCCCGAGATGCGGCCCATGGCGACGGATATATGCGATTCGTTTTTGAGCGCGGCCCGTCGTCTGGTCGACCTGGGTCTCGATTACCTTTCACTCGATCGCGCCGGTGCCACGCTCTCCACGGGTGAGCGCCAGCGCGTGCAGCTTGCTCGCGTGGTGCGCAACCGATCGACAGGCGTGCTCTATGTGCTGGACGAGCCTTCGATCGGCTTGCATCCTGCCAATGTCGACGGCTTGGTGGGCGTGATGCGCGATCTGGTGGATGACGGCAATACCGTGGTTGTTGTCGACCACGATACGCGCGTACTGGCGGAGGCTGATTATCTGATCGAGATGGGCCCCGTTGCCGGAGCAGGTGGCGGCAGTGTAATCGCCGCGGGCACGGTGGAGGAGGTTGAACAATCGCAGGGCAGTCGCATCGCGCCGTTTTTGCGCTCAGAGTCCAAGCGCTTGCGTCCGCAGGTGACTGATGAGGAAATGTTCGACCAGGGCCATATCCGCATGGCAACCGAGGCCATCCATACCGTCAAACCGCTCGAAGTCGATATCCCGCGCGGCCGCCTTGTCGCGGTGACGGGCGTTTCGGGTTCGGGCAAGACGACGTTGGTGCTCGAGACGCTCATCCCGGCGCTCAAGGCGCAGGCAGCCGGCGAACGCTTGCCGGGGCACGTGCGTTGGGTCGATGCCGAGGGCATTGCCCGTGCCAACCTGATTGACGCCACGCCCATCGGTGCCAACGTGCGCTCGACGGTAGCGACCTATGCCGACATCCATGATGAGTTGCGCCGTGCCTTCGCCCGTACGTCCGAGGCCAAGGCAGCCGGCTACAAGGCAGGTGCCTTTAGCTACAACACCGGTGCCTTGCGCTGCCCCACGTGCGATGGCACGGGCTCGATATCGCTCGACGTGCAGTTTTTGCCCGATGTCGAAATCGTCTGCCCGGCATGTCGCGGCTCACGTTATGCAGACGCGGCTTCGCATGTCCATCGCGAGGGCAAGGACGGGAACCTGCTTACGTTGCCGCAGCTCATGGACATGAGTGTGGATGAGGCGCTCGACGCCACGGTGGGACTCAAGAAGGTTCAGGCGCGCTTGCAGACCTTACACGACCTGGGCTTGGGCTATCTCACCTTGGGTGAGCCCACACCGGCGCTTTCGGGCGGTGAGGCACAGCGCCTTAAGCTCGCGAGCGAGATGGGCCGCGTGCAGGACGACGCCGTATTCGTATTCGACGAGCCTACGATCGGCCTACATCCGCTCGATGTTCAGGTGCTGCTGAGTGTGTTCGACGGCCTTGTTGCCAAGGGCGCCACGGTTATCGTGATCGAACACGATCTCGACCTTATCCGTAACGCCGATTATGTGATCGACATGGGCCCGGGCGGTGGCGACGCCGGCGGGCAAATCGTCTGCGCCGGCACGCCGGCGGATATCGTCGCTTGCTCCAAGAGCATTACCGGTCGCTACCTATAACCGAATGTGATAAAGGGACTGTCCCTTTGTTACATTCCCGGAAAGCCTGTTTGGCGCAGGGCCTCGTAGAGGACGATGGCGGCGCTGTTGGAGAGGTTGAGTGCACTGATGCGGTAGTCGTCCGGGTTGACGAAGTTGCCGCAGATGTCCTGTTGAAGGATGGCCTCGTGGCTGTCCTCGGTATGCCCGAGTGATTCCTCGTGGGCTTCCCATGCCTCGGCGTTATCTGTCTCTTATACACATCTGACGCTGCCGACGATAAGGC
>UQTR01000108.1 GCA_900544065.1 uncultured Collinsella sp. | reverse complement strand
ACTTGCAGCGACGGACCTCAGGACACTCTTACACCACGTCTGCGCGCGCGACCCGGGGGTACATCAGGACCGGAAAGAACATCTCAGCTTTTTTATGCAATCTGCAACTGGAAGTATGCAAAACACCAAGAGAAAGCATTGCTGATGTCCCAATTGAGCGCGCGGGGCAGCAGCGTCCCCACCCTGCGCTCAAATCCAGCAGAGTGGGGACGCTCCTAACGAACCCCCGTCGGCAAACAAACGCGGCTCGAGCGCTATCCCAAAATAGGCTGCCAGAGCCGCGCTTAACGGTACGACATGAATATTAGCGCTCGTAAATCAAGTTGCCTGCCAGATAGGTTGCCTGAACCTTGGTAGCCTGGAGCTCTTGGGGGTCGATGGTGAGCGGGTTTTGGTCCAAGACTACCAGGTCGGCGTATTTGCCGGGTTCCAGGCTGCCGAGGTTTCGCTCGTCGCCTGCCGCGTAGGCGCTGCCCAGGGTGTAGTTGCGCAGGGCAGTTGCCGCGTCGATACGCTCGCTGGGGAGCCAGCCGCCCTCGGGCCAGTGGCTGCGGGGGTCTTGGCGCGTGATGGCCGTGTAGAGCACGTTCATGCTGGTAACGGCTGTGATGGGGCTATCGGTACCGAAAGCTTGGCGGATGCCGCGCTGCTTATAGGTTGCGAACGGCCACATGATGCGGCTGCGTTCCAGGCCCAGGTCGCGCTCCGGGCCACCCGGGTCGAGCGTGATGTGGCAAGGCTGGCTCGAGGCAATGACGTTGAGCTTGCGCAGACGATCGATGTCACCGGGCAGCAAATTCTCCAGATGCTCGAGCGTGTTATGACCGTGCGGGGGCAGACCGTAGAGCTCTGCCGCCTCCTCAAAGATATCGAGCGCAGCATGGATGGCGCCGTCGCCGATAACGTGGATGCGCACGGCGTGCCCACGCTCGGCTGCCGCCAGAACCAGCTTGCGCATGCGCTCGACGGGAACCGTCAGACGACCCTGGTCGCCCGGAAAGCGCGGGTTGGTATAGGGCTCAGTGAGGTATGCGGTATGCTCGCTCGACACGCCGTCGAAGAACTGTTTAAAGCCTGGCACCGAGAGCAGCGCGTTGTTCGCGTAGCGGGTCTGGAGTTCTTCCAAGCGTGATTGGTCATCCAGCAGCGTGGGGAACAGGTGGGCGCGAATGCCCAGCTTGCCGGCGGCTTGCAGCTTGTCGTAAACATCGTCGCGAATAAAGTCGCAGCCCGGCATGGGCATGAGCGACATATCGCAGATCGAGGTGATGCCTTGCTCGGCCATACGCTTCATCTGGTCGGCGTAAGCGCTCGCGATGCGGTCCTCGCCCAGCCACTCCAGGCAGCGCGGCAGCAGCTGCATAGCAGCTGCCTCATGGGCGATACCCGTAAGCTCACCGTTTGAGTCTTTGTCGTAACTTCCACCCGCCGGAGGCTCGCTGTCGCGCGTAACGCCGAGCGCCTCGAGTGCGCGGCTGTTGAGCCACAGCGTATGCCCGTCGCCCGAGTACATAACACAGGGGCGATCGGGAAAGGCGGCGTCGAGGGAGACCTTGGTGGGGTGCTCGGGCGGATCCCAGCGGTAGTCGCGCCAGCCCTGGGTCACGACCCAGGCGTCATCGGGCAAGCCTTGGGAAAACTCGCGCGCATGCTGCACCAATGCTGCCTCGGACGTGCCCATATCCATGAGCATGTAGGGCGAGGAGCCAACCGAAGTATGGAAGAAATGCAGGTGCGCATCGTGGAAACCGGGGCAGACAAACTGCTCGCCGTAATCGACCACCGGCGTGGCGGCAGGGGCGGCGTCAATCACGTCATCGGGCGCGCCGACTGCGACGATGCGATCACCCGCGATGGCGATCGCCAGCTCGCGGGCGGTATCGATGCCGTCTTGGGCGGTAAAAACGTTCTTGGAGCGGATAATCCGATCGATATGCTGCATGGGCATCCCCATCTCTGGCGGGAAATTCAACACCCCCGAGTGTACTCCCCCGCCCTTGTAACAAAACCCCAAGCGGCAAACGGCAACTTTACCAGCCCTAGCGGCAGGTGGCATACTGGAGAGAGCCTGTACGATTTTGCGATCAACCCAGCAAGGAGCAAATCGACCATGACGAAGACCAAGGCACAGCAAATTATGGCGGCAACCGAGGTTCGCGCGGCAGACGACGTCACCGCGGCCATCCGAGATATCGCCGCCGAGTTTGAACCCTACATCATCAAGCAGCGCCGGCACTTCCATAAGCACCCGGAGCTGAGCCTTGCCGAGGAGCGCACGACTTCCGACATTGCCAACCAGCTCGACGCCATGAATATCCCCTACGAGCGTCCGCTCAAGACGGGCCTGGTGGCGACGCTTCGCGGCACCGCGCCCGATGCCTACCGCGAGGACGGCACGCCGCGCCGCCGCATCCTGCTGCGCGCCGATATCGACGCCCTGCCCGTCACTGAGCAGACCGGCGAGGAGTTCGCCAGCGTCAATGAGGGCTGCATGCATGCCTGCGGTCACGACTGCCATATCGCTATGATGCTCGGCACGCTGCAGATTCTGCGCCACATGACCGATGACATCCACGGCGAGATTCGCATCGTTTTCCAGCCCAGCGAGGAAAACGGCCAGGGCGCCAAGCTCATGATCGGCACGGGCGTACTCGACGGCGTCGACGGCGCCTACGCCGCGCACATCTGGAGCGAGGTCGATGCCGGCACCGTAAGCTGCGAGCCCGGCCCGCGCATGGCCAATACCGACTGGTTCCGCATCGACGTCCGCGGCACCTCGTGCCATGGCGCCATGCCCCAGCGCGGCCACGACGCCGTTATGGTTGCCGCCGAAATCGTCAACGCCCTGCAAACTATCGTCTCGCGCGAGATTAGCCCCTACGAACCCGCCGTCATCACCGTCGGCGAGCTGCACGGCGGCACCGCGCGCAACGTTATCGCCGGCACGGCGTACCTCGCCGGCACGGTACGCACCTATGGCGACAAGACGCATGAGGAGATGCCCGAGCTTATGCGCCGCATCGTGGAGCACACCGCGGCTGCTCTGGGCGCCGAGGCCAAGCTCACCGACTACACCATCGCCAACTACAAGGTCGAAAACGATGCCGCCTCGAGCGAGCGCTGCCGCCAAGCTGTGCTCAAGTGCTTGGGCCCCGCGGGCGAAGGCCATTACCGCGGCACGCTTTCGGGCGAGGACTTCTCGGAGTACCTGCGTCGCGTACCAGGTGTGCTCGCCTTTGTCGGCGCGCGCAATCCCCAGATCGGTGCCACCTATGCCCAGCACTCCTGCTTCTACAAGATCGACGAGAGCGTGCTCGCCAAGGGCTCCATGGTAGCCGCTCAGTATGCCATCGACTTTTTGGCCGAGCCCACGCAAGAAGAGCTCGACGGCCCCACGATCGCCGCGGTTGCCGAGACCAATCCCGACCTGGCAGCCAAGCTGCGCTCTGCCAAGGCAACGGCCGCCGAGGCCCGCGACGCCATGCACGATGCTCGCACCGCCCGCCATGCCGCCATCAAGGGCATCCACGATGCGCGGGCTGCCGCTCGCCACGAGGAGAAGCGCGACGAGTAGCCGTCACGCCCACCCATAACAACCTAGCTAGAGCAAAGCGGGGGCGAACGTTATCTCAACGTTCGTCCCCGCTTATGTGTCGACCGCTTTTCTAGCGCGTCCTCCGTCACGACAAGTAAGAGCGAAGGATGGTGAGCCAGCGTGGGGTTTCGAGGTGAATGATATCGGTGGGGACTCCGGCGGGCGCATGGCCGCCAAAGAGCAGGCCCGCGTCTGCCGGGTTGATAAGGCGCACGATCCATACGGCAACGACCAGCACGCACAGAACAATAACCGCAATGTCGATGCCGCGCTTTAGCTTGCTCGACGTCACCTCCTCGCGCACGAACGCGAGCACAAACGCAATCGGCACCACCCAAAACAGCGGATGGTAGGCAAAGGCCGCCGCAAAATCGAGGCGCAGTGCTGCCAGCCAGGCCCTCGTCATGCCACATCCCGGACAGGGAATGCCCGTCATCAGGCGAAACACGCAGCCGATATCGAGCAGGTAGAGTGCGAGCCAGGCGACAAAGAGCGCGCCGATGCAAGAAAGGGCGCGGCGAATGAGTTCCGCCGCGCCCTTATGTCCCTGGGAGCTGTTCACGCCGCTCTTATCGTTAGGCACGCGCGCCAAGACGGGTGTTGTAAGCCGTTGCCATGGCATTGGTGTTCTTGATGATAATGTTCATGGCAAAGATGGGGCCAAGACCGCACAGCAGCGCGCCGACAATCTGCCACATAAGAACGGTGGTACCGTTCTCCTGGAACATCAGGCCATAGCGAGGAGCATTAGCCTGCAGGCGGTTACCGATCTTGTAGTACCAGTAGAGTCCGTAGAAGCCGCAGGTCACAAACGACAGCAGGATGAATGCCGCCAGACCCGGCGTGGAATCGCCGTCGTCCTGGCACATGACATTGATGTCGCGGGCGAGGCAATAGAGGAAGTAATACGAATAGATGCCGCAGGTCACGATGGAAAGCAGGAGCCAGCCGATCACGCCACGGTCGGTCTTAATCGGAGCATAGCCCATCGGGGCAGGTGCGGGCTGCTGAGCATACTGCTGCTGGCCGGCGTACTGCTGCTGCCCGGTGTACTGCTGCTGAGGCTGGGGCTGAACTGCCTGAACCGGAGCGGGCTGAATCTGCGTGGGCTGCGGAGCAGGCTGGGGCTGAGGTGCAGGCTGCGGAGCAGGAGCAGCGGAAGCGGCACCGACGGCAGAGCCGCAGACGGGGCAGAATTTGGCATCATCCGAAATGGGAGAACCACAAGTGGGACAGAACATAAGCTTCTCCTTTTCCTAAGGCGTTGCACGCCTTCAAACCTTACACGACTATGTTCTCAACAATAGCCGCGACGTTGTTGCGCAACATTGACCAATTTCCGAGAATTTTTGCTGCAACCGTTTTCCCGGGCATTTTCTTGCTTTCGCAGTAGAAAAAGGCACCCCGGGCTCAGTTGCCCAGGGCGCCTCGACCGACTATTCGGTTTGATTGTTTTCGGCAGCAGGATTATCGCCCGGCTCATCCGCCGGCGTGGCAACGGCATTCCAATCGGGTTCTGCAGGCGTCGCCTCGGGCTCCGGTGCGGGTTCAGGGGCAGGTGCCGGAGCAGGGGCAGGTGCGGGTGCAGGGGCAGGTGCCGGAGC
>UQTR01000107.1 GCA_900544065.1 uncultured Collinsella sp. | reverse complement strand
GATGAACACGATGCACGGGGCCTTTTCCTTAGCCTGTTTAAACAGGTCGCGTACCTTGGCGGCGCCGCGGCCGACGAACATCTCGACGAACTCAGAGCCCGAAATGCTAAAGAACGGCACGCCCGCCTCGCCGGCAACAGCCTTGGCAAGCAGGGTTTTACCGGTACCCGGAGGGCCCACAAGAAGAGCACCGCGCGGCAGCTTGGCGCCGATCTCCTCGTAGCGCTGCGGCTTCTCCAGAAAGTCGACGACCTCCTTGAGGGACTCCTTGGCCTCTTCCTGGCCGGCAACATCCTTAAAGGTCACGCCCACGTCCTTGGAGGCGATCACGCGAGCGCCGGACTTGCCCAGTCCACCGCCGCCAAAACCACCGCCGCCAAAGTTCATCGACGGACCGTCATCACCCATGGCCTTCTTCATACGACGATTGAGCCACCAACCGATGAGGAAGAAAATCGCCATGGGCAGAATGAGCGTGAGCAGGTAGTAGGTCATCAGACCCGAGTTCTTATCGGGAACGACTGACTCAAGCGAGGCACCAGATTCAAGCACGCGATCGGTAAAGCCCGCATCATTCGGTACACCGGTCGTCTTGTAGGCGATGTTCTCGTCCTCGCCCTTCTTGGTGTAATAAATCGTGTAATCGTCCGTGTTGTACTCGACCTTGTCGACACTCTTCTTATCGAGCGCTTTGACAAACGTCGAGTAATCGGTCTTCGTAATCTGCTGCGTGTGACCGATGTTGGGGAACAGAACGGTCGAGAGCACGAGGTAGACGACGAAGGCGATGAGCACGTAGAGGATCATATTCCGTCTACGTTTGTTGTCATCCATCTCCATCTGCTTGAACTCCATCTACTGGGGTTGATAATGTTTTCTAGAATACCCAACCCGGACGGCGATAAACCGACGCCGGGCACGAAAGGACAGAGATGGCATCACTGGAAGTCGGCAAGGTTCAAATCTATACGGGCGACGGCAAGGGCAAGACGACGGCTGCGCTGGGACTCGCGCTGCGCGCCACGGGCTATGGACTTAACGTGCTCATGCTTCAGTTTGCCAAGAAGCTACACTGCGCCGAACATGACGCAGCGCCTCGATTGGGGTTACGCATCGTACAAGCCGACCGCGACACGCCCGAAGCCTGTGCCGCACAGATCATGGAGCTCGCACGCGAACAGATTAGCCAGGTCGACTTGCTGATCTTGGATGAGCTGGGGGAAGCCATGCGACGGGGCTTTGTGACGCGCGAAGATGTCGAAGCGTTGATCGCGATGAAACCGACCACGACGGAGCTCGTGCTCACCGGCCGCGGCTTGCTGCCCCTCGCCGACCTTGCCGACCTAGTAACCGAAATGCGCCCCGTCAAACACTACTTCGACGAAGGCCTCCTAGCCCGCCAAGGCATCGAATACTAGTCATTGGGGACGTTCTTAAACGACTAGTCATTGGGGACGTTCTTGAATGTCTAGTCGTTGGGGACACTCTTTCTTGGGAAAGAGCAAAATTAGGGCCCTAAAACTCACGCCAACCCGACGTGCCATTCGCAACCGTTGCGCGGCCAAGACCAACCGCCCTTACAATTTGATTAACCGTAAGGCCTGATTTCCGCATTTTACAAAGAATCGGCCTACGCTCGGCTGGAGTCATCGCCTTAATGTCGGAAAGAGAAACAGGCAAAGCAATCTCCTTCGCGATTTTGAGCACCTCATCGTCGAGAACACGAGGACGGGGCTCGGCATCATAAGGCGCGCTCTCTAGTCGCTCATCAAGATAATGCCGATATTCGAGCGATCCGCCCACGAGGTCCAGCACAATGCCAGGATCGCAAAACCCAAACCCATCATAACCATACGCATATGCTCGATAGCTGGACCAGCGATAATTATCGACAGCCGAAACACCCGCCTTAACGGGATTCATATGGATGTAATCAGCGAGCGCAATTGCCTGGATATCGTTCTCAACTGGAATGTTCTTAAACCGATCCTGAAACAAATGCCCGACACGATTGGTTTTGCGATTGAAATACTTAGCATACGAGGTAAGGATGCCGCTCATGCAAGATGATATTCTTCCGTTAGGGTCATCAACCATGACATGAAAATGGTTCGACATGAGGCACCACGCAGTAACGCCGATACCATTCCCAACAAGCTTATCCTCAAACAGCGTGAGCATCCGATAGCGATCCTCATCGTCTTCGAAGATGCAGATGCCGCCATTACCACGCGCGATTATATGGTTATAGCCTGTTAACGAAACGACTCTACCCGTTCTTGGCATATCGCCCTCCCATCACAAACCCACCGGGCAACATCTGATAGGCGCGGACGATCCAATTTGCTAAGCCCATGCTGACAGTTTACAAGGGCATACAAGACAACCTGGATGAAAACCAGAAAATCGTAGCGCAAAGAGTGTCCCCAACGACTAGTCGTTTAAGAACGTCCCCAATGACTAGGCGGTGGCGCGGCCTAGCCAGTTGCCGCTGTGATGGTAGACGGTGAACATCATGGCAGTGATTACCCAGGTTACGGGGTAGACCAGCAGCAGGTGCTCAAGCGACGGATCGAACGGCATAATCGCAAACACCCAGATCACCCTGAGCACGACGGTGCCAAAAATCGTGAGCAGCATGGGCTGCAAGCTCACGCCGGCGCCGCGAATGGATCCCGACGCGTTCTCGATAATCGAGAAAATCGCATAGAACGGCGCAATGAAATGGAGGATGGTCGTGGTGTACGCCGAAATCGAAGCATCGTCGACAAAAAGACGCGACAACGGACCCGAGAACACCAGCAGCACGGCAGACAGGCCACCAATGAGCATAAACGACAGCACGAGCGACGTATGGTAGCCCTTGCGCATGCGCTCGTAGTTGCGCGCGCCAAAGTTCTGCGCCGAGAACGTGGTGATCGACACGCCAAGCGCCTCGGTAACCATCCAGACAATGCCATCCAGGCGGCCCGAAAGACCCCAAGCCGTGGTGACATCGGCGCCAAACGAGTTGACCGACACCTGAATCAAAACGTTGGAAATCGAGTACGCAGCAGACTGAAAGCCAAGTGGCAGACCACACGAGATCATGCTCTTACAAATAGCAGGATCAATGCCGAGTTTGGACAGTGAAAGCCGCCACGCACCCGGTGCGTGCATCATACGAATCACGATCATCGTGGCGTTGGAGCAAATGGTCAGCGCCACCGCGATGCCGCAGCCCAGAGCCTCCATATGAAGCACGGCAACGAAGATGACATCCAGCACCGCATTAACAAGGCAACCGGAGGCGATGATCACAGCAGGCCCGCGCGTGTCGCCAACGGCGCGCAGCAATGCCGTTCCCATATTGAGCAGCAGCGCCGCAACCATGGCGGCAAAATAGCAACGAGCATAGGCCACGCCCTCGGCCAATAGTTCATGCGGCGTGTTCATAAGCACCAGCATGGGCTCAACGAACACTATGCCAAGAATCGAGAAGGCGATACCGCCCACCAGCGCGAGCGTCATGGCCGTATGGACCGATCGGCTCAGGCGCTCGTCATCGTGCTGGCCAAAAAACTGGCCCGTAATGACCGCGCAGCCAGCACCCACACCGACGCAAAAACCAATGCAGAGCTCCGTAAGCACCATCGTGGCCTGAATGCCACCCAGCGCGAGCTTGCCGCCAAACTGACCAACGATATAGGTACCGATAAGCGTGTATGCCTGCTGAAAGAACGAACTAAAGAAGATGGGAACGCACAGCGACAGCAGCTGCTGCCAAATGACACCCTGCGTTACATCGATAGCCGTAGATTTCTTAGCCACACGCCCTCCCCACTAGCGTACGTCATACAACAAAACGGAAATTTAAGACCAAAGCCAATACCAGCTTAGCACCGACCGATATCGGCCGAAACGCCACAAACCGGAGCCCGGTGCGAAATATCTGCCTAGTGATACAAACCCGGCTGGTAGTGGTACTCGTTGCTCACATGCGGGCACAGCTGCCAAAAGGCGACAGCACTTGCCGCGGCCACGTTGAGCGAATCGACCCCATGCGCCATCGGAATACGCACGGCGCGGTCGCAGCCTGCAATGGTCTTGGCACCCAAGCCAGCACCCTCGGTGCCCATAAAGATTGCCAGGCGGTCAATCTCCTGCAGCGCGGGATCGTCCAACGACACCGAATCATCCGTCAACGCCATGGCGGCACACGAAAAGCCGGCATCGTGCAGCGCCGCCAGCCCATCATGCGGCCATACGCGCGCCTCGCTGCCAATGCGCGTCCAGGGCACCTGGAACACCGTGCCCATGCTCACGCGGACCGAGCGACGGTACAGCGGGTCACAGCACGTAGGGCTCACCAAAATGCCATCGACGTTCAGCGCAGCCGCCGAGCGGAAAATCGCGCCGACGTTGGTATGGTCGACAATGCCCTCGAGCACGCACACGCGCACCGGGCGCTCCCCCGCCGCCTCGACGACGCCACCCAAGAACTCGGCTACCGGAATCTGACGTGGACGGCGGAATGCCGCGAGCGCACCGCGCGTCACGTTAAAGCCCGTCAGCTGCTCCATAAGCTCCATGGAGGCCACGAACACGGGAACCGGACCCGCGCCCTCGCGCACAACCAGGCGCTCAAACAGCGGCATCATCTGGTCGAGCCAGCGTTCGCCCAAAAGAAAGCTCACCGGCTGATATCCGGCGCGCACCGCGCGCTCGATAACCTTGGCACTCTCGGCGATAAAGATGCCCTTTTGCGGCTCCAGCACGCAGCGCAGCTCGCGCTCGGTCAGTCGCACGTAGGCATCGAGCCGCTCGTCCTCGAGCGAATCGATTCGCAGCACCTCAACGGCATCAGTCATAGCAGCCAGCCCGTACCCTTCTTTACAGCACATCTATACCAAACGAGGCGACGCTAAGCGCCGCCCCATGAATCAAATAATCCGATGATACCGTTCACGCCAGACGATTTACGCCTCAACGCGACGATACGTCACGAACTCATAATCGAGACCCTCGTCACCCTCGCCCGCGGCAATCGTGGCAACACCGCAACGCCGCACAATCTCCCACGCGGGATCGGCATCCAGATCGGGAAAGTACGTATCCACGTCATGCACGCAATGGTTATGCGTAACCTCAGCGTCGACGCAATGCGGCAAAAACTGTCGATATACCTCGCCGCCGCCAATCACCCACGCAACGGGCTCATCGGCCACGGCGGCCAAGGCCTCGTCAACGCTATGCACCACGTCGACGCCCTCGGCAGCAAAGCTCTCGTCGCGGGCTGTCTCTTATACACATCTGACGCTGCCGACGATCAGGCTC
>UQTR01000106.1 GCA_900544065.1 uncultured Collinsella sp. | reverse complement strand
AGCCTCTGAGCTGCGAACATTTGGTGGGCGTTAGAAGATTTGAACTTCTGACCTCTTCCGTGTCAGGGAAGCGCTCTCCCCCTGAGCTAAACGCCCGATCAAGGGTGCGCAAGCGCGCAAAGGATAATATAACGGAGCCTGAACTCGGTGGCAAGAACATTTTTAAAAATCGCTTACATTGTGGAATTCGGGGGCTTTGTCATATCCATTTCAAAAGAGCCTGCTGCCGCGATTTGACTGTCGCATAATGCAAGGCCATTGCGGTATCGAGCTATGGAAAGACGTCTGCGGAATTGTCCTACCGATAAGCGGACAAGCCTTCGGCTGGTGCCTTCGCCGTGGTAAGGTAAGCCGAATTGTTTCCAGGCTGCTTCGAGGGAATGGAATGAGCAAAGAGCGTGTCGAGCAGGTCGAAGGCGCAGGGGCTTCGGTGCCGATGACCGATATATCGAACATTGATGTGCCCGAGGGCACCGATGAGCTCAGCCGTAGCACCCGCCGCGCTTGGCGCGAGCGCCTGAACAGCGCTTCGACGCGCAAGATGATCACGGGCGTCTTGGCTACGTTGGTGGGCGGTTCGTTTTGGGGCTTCTCGGGCACCAGCGCGAGCTTTCTGTTCGATACCTACCACGTCGACACCTTGTGGCTTATGAGCGTGCGTCAGATTCTCGCCGGTCTACTCTTTATGGCCGTGGTTGTTACGCGCGACCGCGAGCGCCTGATTAAGCTCTGGACCACACCCGCCGATCGCAAGCAGCTGCTGCTCTTTACCGCCTTTGGTCTGCTGTTCAACCAGTTTTGCTATCTTTCGGCCGTGCGCCTGACGAACGCCGGAACCGCGACGGTGCTCCAGTGCCTGCAGCTCGTTATCATCATGGGCTACGCCTGCGTGACCGATTGCCGTATGCCGCGTACTCGCGAAGTCATCGGCATTGGCCTGGCTCTGGGTGGAACCTTTTTAATCGCCACCGGCGGCGACCCCACCAGCCTGAATATCTCGCCGCTTGGCCTGGCAGCAGGTCTTATGTGTGCGGTCAGCGCCGCGTGTATGGCGGTGATTCCCGCCAAGATCCTGCCCGAATACGGCAGCCCCATCGTCACGGGCTCGGCAATGCTCACGGCGGGCGTGATCTCATGTGTCTTCGTGCAGCCCTGGGCGCATGTGCCGGCACTCGACGCTGCCGGCGTCGAGGCGCTCGCGGTGTTCGTGGTTATCGGCTCGTTTTTTGCTTACATGCTCTATATGCAGGGCGTTAAGGACATCGGCTCGGTGCGTGCGAGTCTCATCGGAACCGTGGAGCCCGTCTCGGCGACTATCACCAGCGCCGTTATGCTGGGCACGGTGTTTTTGCCGACCGACCTTATCGGCTTTGCCATGATCATCGTGATGATGTTCCTCACGGTGTAGCTGGCGCCGCTGCCAAGACGGAAAAGGTGTTGTGCCGCATTTTCGCCAATTGATGTCCGTGTCTGGAGTTTAGCTGTCGATGCTCAAAATGCCATAAACTAGTAACGTTATGGACTTTTTCATTGCGACTCAATTGCGAGGATTTCTTTATGGCTGGTAATCACTTTAAGGGCAGCGATATCGGCCGTCCTGCAGTTCCGCCGCGTCCGAACGGGGCTGGTAAGGCCGGCACGCCGGGCGGCGCTGGACAGGGCGGTTCCGGTAAGCGCGTGTCCCCGGGCGAGACAGCGATGTTTACCGCTCTGTACGAGCAGTCTCAAAAGGCAAAAAAGACCGGCCGTGCAAGAGGGAATGTCTTTGCGGGCGGTGCAACCTCCACGTCGCAGCCGAGCGGGGCTCCTTCGGTACCCGCGAACAACGCAGGTGCTGCCAACGCCGCGAATGCCGCCGGCAACGTTAATGCCGACAAGGCCGCCAACAATACTCCCTCTGCCGGTGGCGCGGGGCTTACGGGTAACCTTGGCACGATTTACACCGGCGCCTCCGAGACTGGCACGTTCGCCCGCCTGGATGATAGCGGTGCCGAGTTTGCGGGCTCGGGTTCCAAGGAAGATTATTACGATTTTGGCTTGAACTACGGTGGCGATGCTTCGTCGAGTTCGACCTCTGACGGTCTGGTCCGTCATCGCCATCGCAAGGGCGAGCGCAAAAAGCGTCACACCGGCGCCGTTATTGCCGCTGTAGTCGCGGTGCTTCTCGTTGTGCTTGGCGCAAGCGGCTTTATGCTGCTTAACTCGGCAAAGACCGTAAAGAGCGAAGCGAAGGAGGCTGTCGAGATCGTCGGTGGCCTTAAGGATAAGGTCACGTCGGGCGATTTTTCGACGCTGCCTGACGACGCGAAGAAGATCGATGAGCTCTGTAACAGCATGAAGGCGGAGACCTCGAGCCCGCTGTGGGCGGCGGCTTCGTTTATCCCGGTGTATGGCAGCGATATCAATGCGGCCCGCACCATGATTGACGCCCTGTCCGATGTCTCGAGCAATGCGCTGGTTCCCATGGCCGACAACCTCTCGCAGGCTACGCCCGGCAAGCTGTTCCAGGACGGCATGATTAACGTGTCCGCGCTGCAGGCGGTCGCCGATTCGCTTTCCAGCAGCTCGAAGGTGTTCAAGAGCGCCAACGAGAAGGTCCAGGGCATTGGCGATACTCATATTTCCCAGGTGACCGAGCTGGTCGATAAGGCCAAGGACGGCTTTGCCACCCTCAACGGTGCGGTTGACGCGGCGGAGAAGGTCGCCCCCGTCCTTCCCCAGATGCTCGGCGCCAACGGCCAG
The DNA here is from genome assembly GCA_900544065.1 of uncultured Collinsella sp. Taxonomy (GTDB): domain Bacteria; phylum Actinomycetota; class Coriobacteriia; order Coriobacteriales; family Coriobacteriaceae; genus Collinsella. The sequence continues at coordinate 2,676 of UQTR01000106.1, read as the reverse complement.
ACGCGCAACTACCTTATGTACGCCATGAACAACGTCGAGATTCGTGCTTGCGGCGGCTTTGGCGGTTCGCAGGGCCTGATTTCGGTCACTGACGGCCAGATGTCGATTGGCGAGTTTGTTCCCCGCATTGGACTCAGCGAGGATGAGGCAGTCGAGAGCGTCGACGAAGAGGATGAGGCGCTGTTCGGCAACCACAGTAACCTGTACAACTCGGGCAATACCTATTCGCCTGATTGGCCCCGCAACTCGCAGCGTGTCGCCGCGCTGTGGAAGTCCCAGTATGGACAGGACGTTGATGGCGTCATCGGTATCGACCCGGTGTTCCTGCAGTATCTGCTGGGCCTGGTCGGTAACGTGTCACTGCCCGACGGAACGGTTGTCGACGGCACCAACGCCGCAAAGGTCCTCATGCACGATGTGTACTGGAACTATCCGGTCGAGGAGTCTGACGGCATCTTTGCATCCGTCGCCAGCGCTGCCTTCGACAAGATCCTTGGCGGTATCGGCGATGTCGATGTTACGAAGCTTGTCAGCGCCGTTGAGCGCGGTGCCGAAGAGGGCCGCCTGATCGCGTGGATGAGAAACGATGATGAGCAGAGTGCCATCAAAGAGACGGGCATTGACGCTTCGCTGCCCGATCCGGATGACCCGAGTGCCGATCCTGTTGCCGGCGTTTACTTTAACAACCTGAGCTTCTCCAAGCTCGACTGGTATCTGAACGCCGACACGCAGATCGGCCAGGGCATCAAGAACGGCGACGGCACGTGCTCGTATCGCATCACCGTTACTCTGACGAACATCATGACGCAGGAGGAGGCAGGCAAGCTGCCCGACTACGTTGCGGCGAGCGCACCCGATGCCGCGCGTGACGACGAACGCCTGAATGTCTCGTTGTTTGCCCCGACGGGCGGCAACATCAGTGACCTTACGGTTGAGGGCACACAGTTTGGTCTTGGCGCCGCTACGTGGCATGGAATCCCCTTCTATTCGGGCACCGTTGACCTGCATGCTGGCGAGACGACGACGATCACGTATACGCTGACCACGTCGGCCGAGGCGGGGGACAAGCCGCTTACGCTGCGTCAGACTCCTACATGCCAGGCGGCTCGCGACAGCGCGTCGGCGTAGGGTTTTTCTGGTAGTGCAGATAATCGAGTACCATTTTGGGGCGGACAGGCAATCTGTCCGCCCCTATTTTGTAAGGAGAGCGCATGAAGTACTTTGGCACCGACGGCTTTCGCGGTGAGGCCAACGTTGGGCTGACGGTAGAGCACGCTTATAAGATTGGCCGTTTTGTGGGCTGGTATTACGGCGCCAACCGCAGTGCTAAGGCGCGCGTGATCGTGGGCAAGGACACACGTCGCTCGAGTTATATGTTCGAGGCGGCGCTGGTGAGCGGTCTGGTCGCGAGCGGTGCGGACGCCTATATGCTGCACGTGATCCCGACGCCGGGCGTGGCACATCAGACCGTGGAGGGCTGCTTCGATTGCGGCATCATGATCAGCGCGAGCCACAACCCGTTTTGCGATAACGGCATTAAGCTCGTCAATAGCGACGGTTTTAAGATGGACGAGGACGTACTGGAGCTCATCGAGGACTACATCGATGGCAAGAGCGAAGTTCCGTTGGCCACGGGCAACCACATCGGTGCCACGGTGGACTACATGCAGGGCCGCAACCGCTACATTGCTTCGCTCATTGCAAGTGCGAACTTTTCGCTGCAGGGCGTCAAGATCGGTATCGACTGCGCCAACGGCTCGGCTTCCTCGGTGGCCAAGCCGGTGTTCGACGCGCTGGGCGCCGACGTGCGCGTGATCAATGCCGCGCCCGATGGCTTTAACATCAACGTCGACTGCGGCTCCACGCATATGGAGCGTCTGCAGCGCCATGTGGTGGAGCAGGGCCTGGATGTGGGTTTTGCCTACGATGGCGATGCCGACCGCTGCCTGGCCGTGGACGAGCGCGGCCGCGTGGTCGACGGTGACCAGATCCTGTACGTGTGCGGTGTGTACCTGAACAAGCACGGGCGTCTCTCGGGCGGTACCGTGGTGCCGACGATCGCCAGCAACTTTGGCCTGATCAAGTCGTTGGAGCTTGCCGGCCTGAGTGCCGTGACCAGCGGCGTGGGCGACCGTCACGTGTATGCCAAGATGCGCGAGGGCGGCTACAGCCTGGGCGGCGAGCAGACGGGCCATACGATCTTTGGCGATATCGAGCGCACGGGCGACGGCATTATGACCTCGCTGCGCGTGATGGAAGTGATTCGTGCCGAGCGCGAGACGCTCTCGCAGCTCACGGCTCCGTGCAAGCTGCTGCCACAGGCGCAGGTGGCCGTGCACGTGGCGGACAAGGACGCCGCGCTCGAGAATATGGGCGTGCAGAACGCCATCGCCGAGGCCGAGGCTGCGCTGGCAGGCGAGGGCCGCGTGCTCGTGCGCAAGAGCGGAACCGAGTCGGTTATCCGCGTGCTGGCCGAGGCGCCCGACCAAGCATCCGCCGATGCCGCCATGAAGCGCATCGCCAACGCGCTCGAGGCTCTGTAGTTACGCGGTTTTACCAAACCGCGTAACTGCTCGACGCTGCAAACGCCCCTAAGCGGCAATCTGACGTTCAATTTCAAGGGCGCGACCAGAAGGTCAGCGCCCTTTCATTTCACGTCACCTTGCTCGCTTAGGG
>UQTR01000105.1 GCA_900544065.1 uncultured Collinsella sp. | reverse complement strand
CGAGATGTCTTAGGGTCTCGTGGGCTCGGAGATGTGTATAAGAGACAGACCATGCGGTCCTTGATGCCCTCGACGAGTTTGCTCATCTGTCTCTCCTCTTAGTTGTTGGGCTCGACGGCTGCGGCGGTGTCGGCCGCGTCCTCGAGCTGCAAATTCAATAACTTCATGCCGTATTCCGGCACGTTGATATCGATGGGTTGGCCATACAGGTCACCAGGGCGCACAAAAGCGAGCACCGTCATAATGCGCGCCATGGCCTCGGGCGATTCGGTGAGTCCACGCTCAAACCAGCGCTGAATCATGCCGACCTCGGCACTCACGACGTAGGTAACGTAGTAGTCAAAGAACGTGCCCAGCGCCAGGCCCAAAATACCCGTCTGCGCACGCGGCACCACAGCCTCACGCGCAGTGTCGATGATCCTTTTAATGAAGGCCTGGTCGCCGCCCGGACCCAACAGCGCACCGATTAAGTCGCGGTTGGCCGCAAGATAACGCAGTAGCTCAACCGAACCGGGCGCTGGCTCGAGCTCATCGATGTTGTGATAGAGGTCAGGCAACTGAGCTGCAGTGATGAGCTCAATGCGCTCACGGATCTCGGCCAGCAAGCCATCCTCGATTTGATTGATAAAGTCGGGAATATCGCGGTAGTGCGAATAGAACGTGCGGCGCGTAAGGCCGGCACGCTCGGTGAGCGACGCGACGTTAATGCGCGAAAGGTCGCCGCTTTCGGCAAGCTCGCTGGCAAGTGCCTGGCGAAGGGCACGCTGCGAGCGAAGGGACCGGCGATCGCATTTCTCGAGCTGGGACAAACGTCCTCCTTGTTACTCAGCCTGTGCGCTATTGCACAGTGCGAGTATTATTGCACACCGTGTGCATCAACACGTAAAGGCAATAATTTGGATGTGACGAAGGGCAGTCCCTTTGTCACATCCAGCGACCGCCTAGGTTGTGCCAGTTGTACCCGGCTTTTGGAGTGGCATTGCCGATTGTTCAAAATGTCATTCGTGGGTAGAATAGTGTCGACGGCAGCCCAAGTTCTGGAAAGCTGGGCAGCGCCGTTGTTTGCATTAGGGGGTCAACGCCTTAGCGGCGGCGACCCCTTCTGTTGCGCTTCGAACGCTGCTTGAGTGCCTCGGAAAGGCCGACAAGCGCCGTGAAGAACGAGACCAGAGCGGTCAGAAGTCTCACGAAATCAATCAAATCGGTCATGGGCATCACCTCCCATCAGATGGAGGGCGCTGCCCGGCACATGGAACTGCCGTCAACGATACCGATTCTATCAAAACTTAGTTATATATACGAATATATGTTCGCATGCCAAAGGTGCAGGGTTCTCATGAAAAAGGGCTGTCCCTTTGTCACATTATTCGATGACGGTGCGAGAGTTTTGCTTGCGCATGGTGGCGAGCATGTGTTTGGGGACGGCGTGGACCATGCAGCTGCCGATGGTCGCGCTCGCGGCGGCCTTGGCTGCATCGCTTGCGTTTTTGGTCGCGTAGCTGTGGCGGAAACGCTTGAGCATGGCGATGTCGTTGCCGCCGTCGCCGTAGACCGCGACCTCATCCTCGGCAATACCGTAGTAGCCCGCCAGCCAGGCCACGCTCTCGCCCTTGTTGCACGCCACGTCCGTGATCTCGAACATCACCGGATCGAACGGCGCGTTGACCACGCGGTCCGACCGCTCGGCCAAATATGCCTTAAGGTCGCGCTCCAGCTCGGGCGATGTCACGCGGCAGTTGATCTTGCACACATCGTGGCGCAGGATGTCACCGATCGACTGGTCGAAATACTGCTCCTCGTGATACCCGCCACGTGCACGCATGCCGCGCATCACAATACGCTTGATGGGGCTGTCCTTTTTAAAGCCCGCCTGATGCATCTCGAACGAACCGCTCGAGAACATGCCATCGGGCGTGGAGCAGTCGAAGCAAATGTCCGGGAACGCCTTGAGCAGCTCCTCGGTAATCTGCGGATCGATAGTCCAGGTCTTGAGCACCTCTCCATGGCTGTCGCGCACGATGGAGCCGTTAGAGCAGCAGGCATCGAGCGCCAGCCCCGTAAAGCCATGCTCACCAATCGGCAGCGTCGAGCGTCCGGTCGCGGGAACCACATGCAGGCCAGCCTCGGTCAGCTCGCGAATGGCACGGCGGATGGTCCCATCTGCCTCATGCAGGGCGTTCAGCAGCGTTCCGTCTAAGTCACTCGCAAACATCTTGATCATGGGCATGCCTCTCCTTCGTCTGCACGATATTGTAGACGAAGGAGAGGCTCGTTCTCGTATGGGCGTTCCACGCCGCAGCAATCGTTTCTGTTAAACCGCTGCACTGCGAACGTCACATTGTTTGTGGTGAGCGACTTTTCAAGCGATAAAACAGCACCGTCATCAGCACCAGTACCACCAGCATAGCTGCGAACACAGCCGCCGGCGCCCATCGATCATATGCAAATCCGTATGTCAATTGGCCAATAGGCGTTGCGCAGGAAAGAGCCATATATACGACCGAAAGCACCTTTCCGCAGAGTTCCGCCGGCGCCGCCCGCTGAACGAATGCAACGATTTCGACCGACGCAATACTCGCCCACACCATGACCCATGCCGAACCGACCGCAAGCGCAGCAAACACAATTTGGCCAGCGCCGCTCAGCAGCGTGACAGTAATCGGCACGACTCCAAAACAGATCATCGCAACGTATCGACATATGTCATTGAAGGAAAAACGATTCGGCCTAATACCGACCAAACCGCCGCCTGCAAGACCGCCCAGCCCCATAGCTGCCTCAATAATCCCAATGCAGGAAGATTGCATGCCGAGATGCCTGGTAACAATAACGGGTGCACCAATCGTTAACCCAACCAACGCAAGATTCAAAACAGCCGCAAGCAAAATCACGGCGAGCAACGAGGTGTTTTGGAGCAGGCACCGAATCGCTGACATAAAATCGCTTTGACATGCCATACGAGTCGAGCTATCCCCCGTCATTTCAGAGGGGACATTTTGTTTGAGTGTGGCCCAAAACAGCAGCGTCGACATTGCAAACGCCACCGCCGCGATCGCGCAAAGGACGTCGATTCCAAAGCATCCGTAGACGGCTGTTCCAACCACGGGACCTAGAATATTGCTCGCCATGATCGTCTGCGACACTAACGCGGTGGCCCGCTCGACCTTTTCCTTGCCGACCATGTGCAGCGTCTCAATTTGAAGTATCGGCTTCAGAATAGATTGAACGGCGTATTGGACGCACAGCATCACCGCCACAACAGCCGCAAGGGGCAACGAGCACTTCATGGGAACAAATAGCATCGCTGCAACCATTAAAGCAATACCGAGAGCTGCTAGAACGCCGCGATGCCCCTCTCGATCAGCTAATACTCCGCCAGCCGGAGTCGCAAGCACGCCCGGTATAAACGCTATCGCCGCGACGGCGCCATATAACGTCGACGAGCCACTGCGGTCGAGCAAGTAAAGCGGGCACGCAAAGCACAGCGCCGACAACGTCGAATACACGCACAGCTGCGCAACGAGAAGGCCAACGAGTCTTATAGACAGCGCCGTCTTTGAAGCTGACGCGGCGTCGAAATCCCTCATCCCGTCCATAGCTTTGCCTCCTATACATACTATTGGTATGTATTTAATGACTCGAAAAGGGCAGCCGTAGCCACCCTCTTACATCAATTTACATACCGTTAGTATGTATATTACCATCCGACACGGCTCCAAACGTCCCAAATTTGGCACGTTGTCTGAAGCACTTCTTCCCCCAAATCGAGCCCCACCGCGGCCGCCATCTGCGCCAAACATTGCGCGCGAGCGACCATTCGCTCCTTGGGCTCGAGCGGACGGAACAATGGTAGCAGCCAAAGATTCGCTAGCAACGATACGGCCTCTGCCGCTTCACGCGGGCATTCGCACGCAATGGAGCCATCGGCTATGCCCTCCTCGATCACCGGCAATAAATAGCCATCTGCCGACTCGTCAAACGAGCCCTGGTACTGCATCGCCAGTAGACGTGAGCTTTTTACCGGATCTGCCGCAGGATGCATGCGCGCCCATAGCTCAATCTGCGGAACGACGGACTCGGGTGCGTAAAGTCGCTTGAGCTTTTGGGCGCCCGTCATATTACCGGCACCGAGCGTCGCGCGGCGGCGCTCAACAACGGGAGCTATCGCTCGATCAAATGCGGCGTTAAAAATCTCTTCTTTGCTCTTGAAGTGATGATAGATAGCGCCCTTGGTCATGCCATCGAGACGGTCAACGATATCCTGGATGCTCGTTCCCTCATAACCCTGTGCGCAGAATAGCTCCAGCGCCGCGTCGAGAATCTTCGCGACCGTCTCTTCGGGATATTTATTGCGACCCATAATCCTCCCATCCGCAACGCAAGCCTTATGCCTCATTGCGATATTTTAACGTTGCGGATGGCAGACGGTCGGTTCTACACCGCGGCGGGGCCGTGTTCGCCGGTACGGATGCGGATGACCTCCTCGACCGGCTCGACCCAAATCTTGCCGTCACCGACGGCGCCGGTGCGCGCGGCGTTGCAGATGATGTCGACAATACCGTCGACATGCTCGTCGGCACAGATAAGGGTGAACTGCACCTTAGGAATCGTGTTGACGAGCAGCTCGTTGCCGCGCACGTACTCCTTCCAGCCGTGCTGCGCGCCGCAGCCCTGCACCTGGTTAATAGTCATACCGCGAACATCAGCAGCAAACAGCGCGTCCTTAAGAACCTCAAGCTTCTCAGCACGAACAATCGCCGTAATTTTCTTCATAGTGAATTCCTCTCAATAATTTTCGCATCCCTTGCATGGGACGCGGGTTTCCCAGGTGCCGCAGATTGCCGTGAAAGAGGAGCGAAGCGTACTTAAGTACGTGAGCGACGGTTTGAACGGCAAGGTGCGGTGCTTGGGGAAGCTGCTAATCGAGTCCGGAGAAGGAGGGATACGCGCTTTCGCCGTGCTGACTCGCGTCTAGACCCAGCGCCTCGTCGGCCTCGTCCACGCGCAGGCTGCCGTGGAACAGTGTCTTGACCACCGCGGCGATCACCAAGTCGAGCACCAGCACAATAACGACCGTTACCACAATGCCCAAAATCTGCGAGATGAGTAGCGAAACGTCGCCCGTGTAGAACAGGCCACCCTTACCGGTCCACGAGAGCTCCGGCACACAGAACAGGCCCGTGAGCACGCCGCCCAAGACGCCGCCGATGCCGTGGCAGCCAAACGCGTCGAGCGCGTCGTCGTAGCCGAACTTGGTCTTAAGATGACTGATGGCCAAGTAGCAGACGGGAGACACGATCAGGCCCATGGCCAGCGCTGCCCACGGTTCGACAAAGCCCGCGCCCGGCGTGACCACCACGAGACCCGCAACCAGACCGGTGCTGGCACCCACCAGCGTGGGGCGACCGGTGTGCACGCGCTCGACGGCAAGCCACGAGACCATGCCCGCCGCGCTGGCCGTCACGGTGTTGAGGATGGCAAGCGCCGCCACGGCGTCGGCCTTAAACCTGTCTCTTATACACATCTGACGCTGCCGACGATAAGGCTC
>UQTR01000104.1 GCA_900544065.1 uncultured Collinsella sp. | reverse complement strand
GACCAGGAGGGCGGCATGGCCTCCGCTGCCTACGGCGCGAAGATCATGAAGGATCTTGGTCTCATCCCCGAGGGCTATAAGATCATGGTCGTCGGCTCCGTGCAGGAGGAGGACTGCGACGGCATGTGCTGGCAGTCCATCGTCAATGAATATTTCAACGGACCGGAGGATGCCCGCAGCAAGATCGAGTTCGTCATCTCCACCGAGCCCACCGACGGCGGCATCTATCGCGGTCACCGCGGCCGCATGGAGATTCGCGTCGACGTTCACGGCACCTCCTGCCACGGCTCTGCTCCCGACCGCGGCGATAACGCCATCTACAAGATGGCCGACATCATCGCCGACGTCCGCGCCCTCAACAACAACGGCTGCGACGAGTCGACCGACATCAAGGGCCTCGTCAAGATGCTCGACCCCAAGTACAACCCCGAGCACTACGAGGACGCCCGCTTCCTGGGCCGCGGCACCTGCACCGTCAGCCAGATCTTCTACACCAGCCCGAGCCGCTGCGCTGTCGCTGACTCCTGCGCCATCTCCATCGACCGTCGCATGACCGCCGGCGAGACCTGGGAGTCCTGCCTGGACGAGATCCGTAACCTGCCGGCCGCCAAGAAGTACGGCGACGACGTGAAGGTCTCCATGTACATGTACGACCGTCCGTCCTGGACCGGCGAGGTCTACGAGACCGAGGCTTACTTCCCCACGTGGATTAACAAGGAGACCGCTCCGCACGTCAAGGCCCTCGTCGACGCCCACAAGGCCATGTTCGGTGACGAGCGCATCGGCTGCGAGCCCAGCATGGACAAGCGCACCGGTCGTCCGCTGTGCGACAAGTGGACCTTCTCCACGAACTGCGTTTCCATCCAGGGCCGCTATGGCATCCCCTGCGTCGGCTTCGGCCCGGGTGCCGAGTCTCAGGCTCACGCTCCCAACGAGGTCACCTACAAGGACGACCTGGTCACCGCTGCCGCCATGTATGTGGCTGCCCTGAACCTCTACGATCCGAGCCAGGCCGATGGCGACGCCACCGTGTTCCGCGCCGGTCTGACCAACAACAAGATCGACTAGTTCCATTCCTTGACCTTGTTGAGCCGGGGGCCGCTCGTGTCCCCGGCACCCCCTGTTGACTTGGGGCCCGCGGTCGTTATCTCCCATGCTTCCTCAACGGTAGCGGGTCCTCGTCATGGCGCTCTGCATGTTCTAGCCACACGCGCATGCCGGAGCACATCTACTCATTGCGATCGTTTCATCTTTGGAAAGGATATTTACATGGACGCTAAGTTTACCGAGCTTGTCGAGCAGCTGAACGGCCTCGATTTTAAGGGTATGTACGGCAGCGACTTCCTGCACACCTGGGACAAGACCACCGATGAGCTCAAGGCGCTCTACATCGTCGCCGACGCCCTGCGCGAGCTGCGCGAGAACAACGTCTCGTCCAAGATCTTCGATTCGGGTCTGGCCGTCTCCCTGTTCCGCGACAATTCCACCCGCACGCGCTTCTCCTTCTCTAAGGCCGCCAACCTGCTCGGCCTTGAGCTGCAGGACCTGGACGAGAAGAAGTCCCAGATCGCTCACGGCGAGACCGTCCGCGAGACCGCTACCATGATTTCCTTCATGGCCGACGTCATCGGCATCCGCGACGACATGTACATCGGCAAGGGCGACGCCTATATGGCCGAGGTCTCCGAGTCTGTCCAGCAGGCTTACGAGGACGGCGTTCTGGATCACCGTCCCACGCTCATCTCCTTGCAGTCCGACTCCGATCACCCCACGCAGTCCTCTGCCGACATGCTCTACCTCATCAACGAGTTTGGCGGCCTCGAGAACCTCAAGGGCAAGAAGGTTGCCGTCACCTGGGCCTACTCGCCCTCTTACGGCAAGCCGCTGTCCTGCCCGCAGTCGCTGATCAGCCTACTGCCCCGCTTTGGCATGGACGTCACCCTGGCTCACCCCGAGGGCTACGACCTCATGCCCGAGGTCGTCGAGCGCGCCAAGACCTATGCCGCCGAGTCCGGCACCACCTTTAAGCAGGTCAACACCATGGCCGAGGCCTTCGAGGGCGCCGACATCGTGATCCCCAAGAGCTGGGCTCCGTTTGCAGCCATGGAGAAGCGCACCAACCTGTACGCCGAGGGCGACGACGCCGGCATCGCAGCGCTCGAGAAGGAGCTGCTCGCCCAGAACGCCACCCATCAGGACTGGTGCTCCACGACCGAGCTCATGGAGAAGACTGCCAACGGCCAGGACACCATCTTTATGCACCCGCTGCCCGCCGACATCTCCGGTGTCTCCTGCGAGTACGGCGAGGTCAACGCCGACGTCTTCGACATGCACCGCGTGGGCATGTACAAGGAGGCCAGCTACAAGCCGTACGCCATCGCAGCCATGATGTTCCTGCAGAAGGTTGCCGATCCGGCCGCTACCCTCAAGGCCCTCGACGAGCGCAACACCGCCCGTTGGTTCCAGGCCTAAAGCTGGGCTGAGAAATGGCTAAGCGTATCGTTGTCGCCCTGGGCGGGAACGCCCTCGGCGCCAACCTTCCCGAGCAGATGGAGGCCGTCAAGACGACTTCCAAGGCCATCGTCGACCTGATCGAGGAGGGCAACGAGGTCGTCATCGTGCATGGCAACGGTCCCCAGGTGGGTATGATCGCCAACGCGATGGCCGAGCTCACGCGCTCTAATCCTCAGAAGTACGTTCCCTGCCCGCTGTCCGTCTGCGGCGCCATGAGCCAGGGCTACATTGGCTATGACCTGCAGAACGGCCTGCGCGAGGAAATGCTCGACCGCAATATCGACAAGGGTGTCGCCACCGTGCTCACCCAGGTCGAGGTTGCGGCGGACGACCCGGCCTTCGCCGATCCCGTTAAGCCGATTGGCCCGTGGATGAGCGAGGCCGAGGCCAAGGAGCTGGAAGCCGACCGCGGCTACCAGTTCATCCACGACGAGAAGCAGGGCTTCCGTCGCGTGGTGGCTTCGCCTAAGCCCGTGAACATTGTCGAGCTCGACACCATCAAGTCGCTCGTCGAGACCAACCACGTGGTGATCTCCTGCGGCGGTGGCGGTATCCCCGTCACCAAGGCCCAGGGCAACCACCTTAAGGGCGCTGCCGCCGTCATCGATAAGGACTTTGCGGCCGAGAAGCTCGCCGAGCAGCTCGATGCCGATGCCCTGATTATCCTGACGGCCGTGGAGAAGGTTGCCATTGGCTTTGGCACCGACCACGAGCAGTGGCTCGACACGCTGACCGCGGCTGACGTAAAGCGTCTGTCCGAGGCCAACGAGTTCGGTCGCGGCTCCATGCTGCCCAAGGTTCAGGCTGCCTCGACGTTTGCCGAGAGCAAGCCGGGCCGTACGGCGCTCATCACGCTGCTCGAGAAGGCGCGTGACGGTCTTGCCGGCAAGACCGGTACCACGTTTACCGGCGACGCTGAGTAGGCATATCTGCACCATTGAGGAGGGTGCCCTGCGTCGCGGGGTGCCCTCCTTTGTGCTATGGAGAGCTGGGGAGCGCTTGCTGGAAAACTGGCGCGTGCCTGTTCCGACGGAGTGTGAGCTTGGTATGGTGGGTATAGCAACTATGGTGTCCAAGGCGGCCAGGGGAGGTTTGCGGAGATGAAGCTCGGTTGCGTGATTATGGCCTCGGGCGAGGGCAAGCGGTTTGGTTCCAACAAGATGCTCGCCGATATCTATGGCAAGCCGCTGATTGCCTGGACCATCGACTCGGTTCCCAGAGGCTTTGACGTCGTGGTTTCGACGCGTTGGCCCGAGGTCGCTCAGATTTGCGAGGACAAGCATTGCCCGTGCGTGCTGCATGACGGTTCGCTCAGGAGCGAGAGCATTCGTGCGGGTCTTTCCTGGGGAGCCGGGCGCAACTGGAAAGGCTGCCTCTTTTTGCCGGGCGACCAGCCACTCGTGAGCTCGGATTCTTTTAAGGCCATGGTTCGTGCATTTGACGAGCGCGACTGCAAACATCCGGTGCGCTTGGCGTGCAATGGCGAGCCCTCGAGTCCGGTGCTCTTTCCGGCGCAGCTGTTTGACGCGCTTATGCTTCTCGAAGGCAAAGACGGCGGAGGCTCGATTCTCGGGGGTCGCACCGACATTGCGCTGGTCGAGGCGCGTGCCTACGAGCTGTGGGACGTCGATACCGCCAAGGGACAGCAACGCATAACGGAGCATATCGCTGCCTGCTCGTATTTTGATCGCGTGGCAAACTGTATTAATCAATAAGGAGCAACATGATCATCATCAAAAACGGCGCGCTCGTGACGCCACAGGGACTTCGCCGCGCCGATCTTGCCATGGAGGGCGATAAGATCGTGCGGATTGCCGCGGCTATTGAGCCGGGCGCCGACGATACCGTCGAGGATGCCGCGGGCTGCTGGGTGTTTCCCGGCTTTATCGACGGCCACACGCACATGCAGTGCTGGACCGGCATGGATTGGACAGCCGATAGCTTTGAGACCGGCACGCGCGCGGCTGCCTGCGGCGGCACGACGACCATCGTGGACTACGCGACGGCCGATCGCGGCGTGACCATGCCCGATGCCTTGGCCGAGTGGCATCGCCGCGCCGACGGAACCTGCACGGCCAACTACGCCTTTCATATGGCACTCGCCGAGTGGAACGAGCGCAACCGCGCCGATCTTTCGGCCATGCGCGAGGCGGGCGTATCGTCGTTCAAGACCTACTTTGCCTATGACCACCTGCGCTTGGACGATGCCGAGACGCTCGAGGTGCTTGAGGAGCTCAAGCGCGTGGGTGGCATCCTGTGCGTGCACTGCGAGAACGGCACGCTGGTGAACAAGCTGCAGAAGCGCGTGTACGAGCAGGGGATTCACGGGCCCGAGGGCCATGCGCTCAGCCGTCCGGACGTATGCGAGGGCGAGGCCGTGAGCCGTCTGCTGTATTTGGCGCACCTGGCCGGCGATGCTCCGGTCAACGTGGTGCATCTTTCGACCAAGTTGGGGCTCGAGGCCATCCGTGCCGCCAAGGCGCGCGGGCAGAAGAATATCTATGTCGAGACCTGCCCTCAGTATCTGATGCTCGACGATACCTGCTACTTGGAGCAGGGCGAGGACGGCTTTGCGGGCGCCAAGTACGTGATGAGCCCGCCGCTTCGCCACGCAGGCGACCGTGCGGCTTTGCGCGAGGCGCTTGTGGCCGGCGAGATCGATACCATCGCCACCGACCACTGCAGCTTTAACCTGCACGGGCAAAAGGACCGCGGGCGCGACGACTTCCGTGCGATTCCCAATGGCGGGCCCGGTGTGGAGCATCGTCCCGTCGCGATTGCCACGAGCTTTGAGGGACAGCTGGGCCCCGAGGATCTGTGCCGTCTGATGAGCGAGAACCCGGCTCGCGTCTTTGGCATGTATCCGCGTAAGGGCTGTCTGGCCGAGGGCGCCGATGCCGACGTGTGCGTGTGGGATCCGAGTGCGCGTTGGACCATCAGTGCCGCGACGCAGCACCAGGCCGTGGACTACACGCCGCTCGAGGGCTTTGAGGCGCAGGGTCGCGCCAAGGCCGTCTACGTCAACGGCGTGCTGGCAGCGCGCGACGGCGAGCCCACCGGAGCCCAACCCGGCCGCTACGTCCCCCGCTAGCAGGAAGGCCGCCAGGGTAGCTAATTTGGGACGGGGCTCTTTTAGCTACCCGTCCCAGAAAAATCATCTCAGAGTGCTCTTTCAACATGGGGTAGCTAAAAGAGCCCCGTCCCAAATT
>UQTR01000103.1 GCA_900544065.1 uncultured Collinsella sp. | reverse complement strand
TAGGGTCTCGTGGGCTCGGAGATGTGTATAAGAGACAGAGCCAGGGGACTGGCTCGCCCGCTTTTTCATCGCGCTAGCGCTTCTTTGGGGTCGACCTAAGGCGAGCGAACCATAGGGCTGCGGCACCCGAGGTCAGGAGCGCGGTGATGCAAGCGGCGATGGGAACTGATCCTGTTGCCGGTAGGTCCTGCAGTAGGGTACAGCGTTGAATGACACGGTCCTCGTCATGTGACTCAAGTTTATCGCCGCCGCCGTTGCGGCAAAGATCGACGCGTGCGCTGTTGGTGAGTGCGGTTTGGGGCGTATAAGCCGACGTCGCCTGCATGTGCACGATTGCGCCCCGAGCGTCTGTGCCAAGGATTGCTTTGGCATCGTCAAGGTCGTCGTGCTCATCTTTGAGATCATCGCGGGTCCAAGAATCCGCATCGCTTCGAGTCGTAAAGTCGGCGGCTACCGCACCGTATTCAATTCGAATGCCCGTTACGACGGTATTGGGTGTAAGGTCGAGCTCTTCCGCCTCGAGTGTGGTGGATTCCGTGGTCGAGACATCCGCCTTCCAGAGGCGCCAGCCGTCGTAATCGACGAGGCGACAGTCCTCACCAAGGCTCTCTTTTACTTCGTCGGACTCAAGCCAAGGATTTTCGTGTCCATCGTCAAGTGTCGCGTTCGCCGGTTCATCGACGTCTGTCGAGTCCAACGGCGTCGTGCGATACCACACGTTGCACAGACCGTTGAGGTCGCCGATGGCGACGGGGGTTTCGATTGAGATGAATCTCGCCGTGCCGTCTTTGGCGCACTCAAGATCATCGATAATCGTAAACTCATCAACCCAAGTAGCGGAATCGTTTCGAGCATCGATGGTATAGGAGAAAAGCCCATCACTATTGGTTTGCGTCGTGGCGCGGTTTTTACCATCGCCGTTAGCCAACAGGCCCTTTTCGATAGGTTGGACAAGTTCCTGACGCTTGTCGACCTGCCCCTTGATCTCGATGGGCGCATCCTTCATCGCGACGGATTGGACTTCTCCCGTATCTTTTATTTCAAACGTTATCTCCTCGGCAAGGTCATAGGTCCGCGGAGACATCATTTCGCGCAACGAGTAGGTGCCGGGTGCAAGATGTTCGACGCGGTGTGGCTTGTCGGATGAGGTCCAGGAGTCTATTTCGGTTTTATCGGGACCATATAAGGTGAGCTGTGCGCCTTCCACTTCCTGCTCGCCGCTTGCATCGACCTTGGAGATATCTACCTTGGTGTAATCGTCGGATACGTTAAGCCGTGCTTCTACAACGGGTGTTTTCTGGTCGGCATAAGTAAGGTCGACAATATGGGATGTCCGATCGAGTAAGAAGCCTGCCGGCGCTTGAGTCTCGACAACCTCGTAGCGTGCGGTGCCAGATCCCAGCGGGAGGTCGTCCGCGCGTGCTTCTCCAGTTTCATCCGTCGTGACGGCAGCGACAGTCTCACCGTCGAGCGCGGCAATGCTACCGTCGGGGCGCATGATATCACCCGAGGCACGGATCTCAAAGACGGCGCCCGCGAGGCTGCTGCCGTCTACGGCATCGGTTTTAACGATCCTGATGTTTCCGGTCGCGGCGTGGTCATAATACGAGGCGATTACAACGGGCGTTAGGTTCATGTCGGCGGGTATGTTTACCTCGATCTCTTCGCCGACAAGATAGGGCTCTTTGGCCGAGGCTTCGCGTACATAATAGGTGCCCGGCACGAGCGATTCTGGCAGTGTGACGGTCCCGGTCGCGTCAGTCGTAAAGGTGTCCATTACGTTATGTGCTGGATACCAGCAAGTTTGTGAGACAGGTTCGTGATTGCTGTCGAGGAGTTGGAAGGTGAATCCGGCTAGTGGAACAGAAGCGCCTGTTTGGGCATCGCGTTTTACAATCTGGAGATGCGTCGACAGAGCGTGGTTGTCCACGATATATTGAAGCTCGGCGCCGTTGGAAATCTGATTGGCCCCGACGGTCCATTCCCCTGCACGTTTAAAACCCTCGGGGACGGTTTCCGGAACCTCGCGAATCGTGTAGCCGGCACGGTCGTATGGGACGGCTCCGTGGACACCGGCGGGTCGCTTGCCTGTGCCGAACCATGCTTCGGGCTGATCTTTGGTGGAGGCAAAGCCATAGATGTTTGTGGTCAATGTGCCAACAACCTGCTGAGAGCTGTTGCTGACAACTTCAAAGACAACACCACCCGCCGGCTGCTCCAGGCCGGATTGGTCGCTATTGCCGTAATCCTTGAATTTGGAAATCTCAAGGTCAAACGCAATGGGGATATCGGAAATGCGAGATTCGATCTCGACTACGCCTGAATCGCCGAGCTGGTCGGCTCCAACGGTATAGGTCCAGCTGTCGTTGGATGGCAGGTAGCCCTCGGGGGCTTTTGATTCGTAGATGGTAAAGGTTCCTAAGGGGACATCGACGAGGGTAGCCCGACCGCTTTCGTCAGTCGTGAGAATTTGCGCCCATCCAGGGGTTGATTGCGACACACACGTGAACTCTGCTCCTGCGAGTGAAGATCCCGCCTGGGGGCCGGCATTCGTCGCGGCATCGAGTTTTACGATACGCAGATTGATGGTGCCGGGCTGTTCATCAATGGCGACCTTTCCACCGTCATTCCCCGTGGTAAAGGCGATGCGATCGCGACGGGGGACATAGCCGGCCGGCGCCTTCGTTTCAACTAGGTAGTATGCCGTGTTGGGCAGAAGTGTTGCCTGCGCTCGACCGTTGCTGTCCATCTGGACGGTGCCGACACGCGCGCCGCTGGTGCTCTCAAAAACATCGAATGTTGCCCCGTCAAACTGATAAGTATTGTTTCCGCTGGTAATGGCAGCGTTTGCAGACTGCTTTTGGAAGGAAACAGAGACCGCCGGCAGTACATAGAGCATGTCCTGACGTTTGCTGCCGCCCGATACGGCTCCTAGATAGCGCCGCGCGCGGTGCGGAGCGGCTTTGATGCTTCCTGATTTTGCGCTGTCGTGGAGCCACCGCGCCGCCGCCACGACTTCATTGTCAGTGATAAAGTGCCCACTCTTGGTTTTGCCCTGAGCGGTCGTGTAAGAGTAGGTACCGTCGACATGGGTAGTGCCGTTGAGCATCCATACGGCAAGCTGGGTTGCGGCGCGGGCACGATCGGGTGAAAGATGGTAACCGCCAAACGACGTGGCGGTAGGATATCCGTGACAAACGATTGCCGCGAACTCGTCGTCGAGCCACACCCAGCCTTGATCAAAGTTGAGCCATGGGCCGCCCGGCTTGGTGGGGCCGGGGCGCTCCTGGTTCATGCAGTAGGCAATCGAGGCGTCTTGAGCTTCATACTTGCCGATGAGGAAGGGCCCACAATCATCGCTAATAGTGCGGAAGCCGAGCTGGTCGTAGCCATCGACGGCAAATGCGGCTCCCGGTGTCAGGCAGCCGAAAAGCAGGAAGAGGAGCAGGAGCAGCGGACCTGTTGCGATTGCGCTGTGGACAGAGTGCGTGGGTGCGTTGGACATGGCTGCTCCTTATCCCTCGTGCGCCGCATGGGGAGGTTGCGACGCGTAGGATGAGGCTACCCCCGAGGTTCATGCGGGTAAGTACCGGAGCCTGACCAAAAGCTTGCCCGATTTCTGACAAATCGAGCTCAAATACAACAATCAGATAAAAGTGCAGGTAGAAGATGGTAAGAAAAGAAAGACAAAGGTCCTCATCTCCACAATTGGCGCGGTTTTCAAACGATTCTCCACAGCTAAAACAAGCATCGACACCCTTGTATCGAACAAGACAACGGCGTTATACTATCCCCCACATATGCGGGCATCGCCAAGTGGTAAGGCATCAGCTTCCCAAGCTGACACTCGCGGGTTCGAGTCCCGTTGCCCGCTCCATTCGAATTTCAGGCACGGTAACGTTTCGTTACCGTGCCTTTTTCAATAAAGTGCCGGGACTCGAACCCGACAGGGTGCGAGCGTTAAATAAACGCGAAGCGTTTATAGCGAGCAGGCAAGGTCGCCGATAGGCGACCGCAGCCGGTGCGGATTTGCGAAGCAAATACGCGGACGTCCCGTTGCCCGCTCCATCGAGCATGGGAGACAGCCGGGAGTGTCAGATTCAACCCATATTGCCCGCGCATAGGCGTAGGTCCGGGACATGCCGACCGCAGCCGGTGCGTACTTGCAAAGCAAATACGCAGACGTCCCGTTGCTTGCTCCAATTCCAAAATGTTAGGTTAATGCCTGCTGCCCATACTGGCACGCGCGCACGGTACAATGGTTGGGTTACGACCAACGTGCCAATAACCAAAAAGGAGCCGCTATGATCGATCGCTATACCCGCCCGGAGATGGGACACATCTTCTCCCTCGAGAACAAATACGCCATTTGGCAGGAGATCGAGGTCCTGGCCTGTGAGGCCCAGGCGGAGCTCGGCAAGATCGGTATTTCCAAAGACGAAGCCCAGTGGATCCGCGACCATGCCAACTTTGAGAAGGCAAAGGTCGACGAGATCGAGGAGGTCACGCGCCACGACGTCATCGCCTTCCTGACCAACATGAAGGAGTACATCGACGCCGATGTTCCCGAGGGCGACCCCAAGCCCAGCCGCTGGGTTCACTATGGCATGACCAGCTCCGATCTGGGCGACACGGCTCTGTGCTACCAGCTCACCCAGGCCTGCGACCTGATCATCGAGGACGTCAAGAAGCTCGGCGAGATTTGCAAGCGTCGCGCCTTTGAGGAGCGCAATACGCTCTGTGCCGGCCGCACCCATGGCATCCACGCCGAGCCGATGACCTTCGGTATGAAGTTTGGCTCTTGGGCATGGGAACTCAAGCGCGATCTGGATCGTCTTGAGGACGCCCGCAAGAATGTTGCCTTCGGTGCCATCTCGGGCGCTGTTGGCACATACAGCTCCATCGAACCGTTTGTCGAGGAGTATGTCTGCGAGCACCTGGGTCTGGTTCACGACCCGCTGTCCACGCAGGTTATCAGCCGCGACCATCACGCCTATCTCGCCGGCGTTCTCGCCACCACCGCGGCCACCTGCGAGCGCATCGCTACCGAGGTTCGCAATCTGCAGAAGACCGATACGCTCGAGGCCGAGGAGCCGTTCCGTAAGGGCCAAAAGGGCAGCTCCGCCATGCCGCACAAGCGCAACCCCATCACCATGGAGAAGGTCTGCGGTCTGTCGCGCGTCGTGAAGTCCAACGCCCAGGTTGCCTTCGATAACGTCGCCCTGTGGCACGAGCGTGACATTTCGCACTCCTCTGCCGAGCGTGTCGCCCAGGCCGACAGCTTCATCGCCCTCGACCACATGTTCCAGTGCCTCATCCGCGTTATCGACGGCCTGCAGCTGTACCCTGCCCGCATGATGGCCAACCTCAATAAGACCCGCGGCCTCATCTTCTCCTCCAAGGTGCTGCTGGCCCTCGTCGACACGGGCATCACCCGCGAGGACGCGTACGCCATTGTGCAGGAGAACGCCATGGCGACTTGGCACGAGGTGCAGGATTGTGTCTCCGGCCCCACCTTTAAGGAGCGTCTCGAGGCCGACCCGCGCTGCACCGTCAGCCAGGAGAAGCTCGACGAGATCTTTGATCCGTGGGACTTCCTCACCCGTATCGACACGGTCTTTGATCGTCTGGAGCAGCTGAGCTTCGAGTAGGGTTAAACTAATACGACCGCTTGCGATTGCATTTGGACCATTGGCGCCTTGCCCGTCTTGGGCGAGGCGCTTTTTTATTGCCGCATCAGCCTCGGGTATAAAATAAAAGGCTCTGTTAGACCAGGATTGACATATATGTGTCCCCACGGTGCCATATCTGTCTCTTATACACATCTCCGAGCCCACGAGACCCTA
>UQTR01000102.1 GCA_900544065.1 uncultured Collinsella sp. | reverse complement strand
TGTCTTAGGGTCTCGTGGGCTCGGAGATGTGTATAAGAGACAGGTCATCCCCAGCGACATCTGCTTTGCGGCAAGCGCGTGCGACCCGCGTCGTCTGGGCATCGACGTGAC
The DNA here is from genome assembly GCA_900544065.1 of uncultured Collinsella sp. GTDB lineage: Bacteria > Actinomycetota > Coriobacteriia > Coriobacteriales > Coriobacteriaceae > Collinsella. The sequence goes on along the minus strand of UQTR01000102.1, from coordinate 6,147 downwards.
GGGCGCCTGGGCGGTTGCCGCCAACGCGCTCTCCTACGACTACCTGTGGAACGAGATCCGCGTGAAGGGTGGTGCGTACGGTTGCGGATTCCGCGCGGCCGGCGAGCGTCAGACGGCGTTCTACACCTACCGCGACCCGGCGGTCGATCCTTCGATTGAGCGCGTGGAACGCGCGGGCGAATGGCTCGGCAGCTTTGAGCCCGACGAGGCCGCCTTCGAGGGCTTTATCGTGAGCTGCGTGAGCGGCATGGACGCGCCCGTGAAGCCGTACGCGCTCACCAAGCGCCGCAACACGACCTACCTGGCCGGGCTCGATCCGCACGCACGCGAGGAGCGCCGCGCCCAGATGCTCGCGGCCACGCCCGGTGAGCTGCGCTCGTTCGGTGCCGACGTGACGCGCATTGCAGCCGCGTCGCCCACCTGCGTCTTTGGCGGCCGAGACGTCATCGCCAAGAGCAACGCCGGCTTTAACGTCGTCGACCTGCTGGCCTAGCCGCACCAAGCAAAAACCACCACGAAGGGACGGGCACCTTCGTGGTGGTTTGCGGGCGGGCCGCTACCCGAGGAACGGGTTCGGCGTGGCCGTCAGTGGGTTGAGTCGGTACATATCCGCAAAGCACTCGCGACCGTAATCGGAATCGTTGCTCCAGCTGCCGTGGTCGACGTCGTATTGCGAATCCAGGCGAATCCACTCCTCCGGCTTGTTCTTCTCGTGCTTGTTGCAGAAGTAGCGACGGTACTCGACCTCGTGCTCAAACTCAAACTCGGCATCCGAGCCCCTGCCGGCGTACTCGTCGACCGACGTCAGGTTGCCGTGGTCGTCGTAGTAAAACTCCGCATAGCCGCCGCGCTCGGACTCGATCCGGTCGATCTTGCCGTCAATGTACGAATAATTCACGGCGGCAAACGACGAGCTCAGCGAACCGTAATCGTTGCCATGCGTGTCATAGGCCACAGGCGAGACGCGCGAAATGTTACCGTCCTTGTCGTACTCGTAATTCAGCGTGAGCGTCCATCTGGTGCCCGCGGTGTCACCCTGGCTGTCCGTGATAAAGGACGTCACGCGGCCCTTGTCGTAGCCGTACGAATAGACGACCGTTCGAGGGTTGGCCGGACTGGTCTCGGTATCGGTCACCAGGTTTCTGTCCTGATAGACAAAGGTACTTGAGCTCTCGCCGTAGCCCGCGCTGGTCGTCTTGTCGATCAGGTTTCCGTCCGAGTCGTACGTGAACGTCGTTGTGCTCGACGCATCACTTATGTCGCCATCGCTATCGATGCGCGTGACGTTACCGTCGGCGTCGTACGTAAACGTGTTGACGTTCTCGTAACCGCCCGCCAGATCTTCCTCAATCTCCGAAATGCGATGTGTCTCGTCATGTTCGACGCTGTAGCTTACGCCGCCACCTTGCTTGACGGCAGACGTGAAGCCCGTGACGTAACCGTTCTCGTCACGCTCGATCTCGTAGATATCGCCGTACTGGTCCGATTTATCGGTACCCTCGTAGGACACCGGCAGCCACAGCTCGTCGAGCTGCGTGTCCTTAATGCCGCTAACCTTCGTATCCTGCGGCAGTGCCAACGTGGCGAGCTTCTTTTTGCCCGAAAGATCGACGCTTTTGAGCTCCCCGGCATTTGAGAGGTCAAGCTTCTCGATGTTGTCGCAACCGTCCAGGTTAACGACGGTGACGTTACTCGCCGAGTTAAGCTCGACGGTCTTAAGGTCGCTGCAGCCCGAAAGGTCCAGGTTGACGAGTTTGTCCCCGCCATATTCCACACTGGTAACGTTGGGGAACACCTTGCCCAGGCCCTGCGTCGACGTGACGCCGTCCAGCTCGACCGACGTCACCGCCTTGGCTTCGTCACGTGAGATGCGGCCGTCACCGTTAGTGTCGTACTTGGTCGAGACAAGCGCACGCATGCCGCTGTCCGGGAAGGTTTTCTCGTCGATAGGCGTGGTCGCAATCTGGGTGAAGTAGAACAGCGCTCCCCCGCCGACACCCGCCGCCACGGCAAGCACCGCGGCGAGAGCGATGAGGGGCCTCTTGGAACGCTTGCGCCGCGCGGACTGCTGCACGGGCATGTATTGCTGGGAAGCGGGTGCGGCAGGCTGGGGTTGCTGCGTGGCCGCGACCTGGTCTGGTGCTACGGGTGCGCCGCATACGGGGCAAAAGAGGGCGTCGTCGACAAGCGGTATGCCACACGAACGACAAAACATGGCGGGCTCCTTTCGGTGCATTCTTTCCACCATGAAGGTAAACCCAAAAATGCAGCCCTTGTTGCGCAACATTCAGCCCAAACCGCCGCAAAGGGGCGCAGTTCACAGGTGCCTTTGTGGTGCTTCGAACACTTGTTCCATGCGTACATATGTTCTATAGTAGGGGTGCTTGCATCGAACCTAAATTGCAACTAGGATATAGTTGCAGAATGTGAGGCGGGATGACTCGGACCGATAAACTCATCGCCCAACTGCTTAGTTGCCCTTCGACGTATCGGTATACCGATTTTTTAAAAGTCATGGCTTCATATGGCTTTGAAATGGACAACAAAGGCAAGACATCCGGATCGCGCGTTCGCTTCTACAGGCCATCGGATGGCAGGATGTTCGTAATGCACGCGCCACATCCATCTGACGAATTGACAGCGGGGACCATTCGAAACATCGTTCGATTTCTGCAAGATGTCGGAGGTAGTCATGAGTAACGTTTTGGCATACAAGGGTTATTTCGCCCCAGTCGAGTTCGATGCCGAACAGCATGTGCTAACAGGTATGGTCACCGGCATTAGGGACGCAATCATATTTGAAGGCTCCACGGCTGAAGAAGTGGAGCAATGCTTCCACGACGCCGTCGACGATTACCTTGAGTTTTGCGCCGAGAAGGGCAAGGAACCCGAGCGGGCTTTTAAGGGCTCGTTCAACGTAAGAACGGGCTCAGAGCTCCACAAGCAAGCAGCGCTGGCAGCGGCAAAGAAGGGTGAGTCACTCAATAAGTTTGTGACTGAAGCAATCGCTGCGGCGTTATAGCATTAACGCATAGGCCCAAACAACCACAAAGGGCGCAGTTCACAGGCATATTTGCGGTGACTTTACTGCCCATATCGCGTTTGCCCAGAAAAAACCTGCCAAAATAAACCTGTCCCTTTTTGGAAGGTTTGGGAGATGAGGCTGGGATGGATAAGGCTGAGTTGCGGCGGGCGGTGATTGCTCGGCGCGATGCGATTGATTTGGATGTGCGGGCGGCGAAGTCTGCTGTTGTATGCGCGCGGCTTGTTGAGCTGATGGATCGCTTGGGTGCCGCGGCACCGCACACCGTTGCCGTCTATGCCGCCATGGGCTCCGAGGTCGACCCAGCCGCGTTTGCCGCCGCGGCCGTCGCGCGTGGCTGGCGCGTGGCCTATCCGTGCATGCTCTCGGCAACAGACGCCATGGCTTGTGGCCAGTGCATGTGCATGCGGGCAGTCTCTGCCGGCGATGCGTCCGAGGCCCCGTTTATCGCCCATCCCACGCGGGCCTTCGCGGCTACGGACATCGACAGCAGCCGCTTTCCTATCGTGTCTGCCGAAGCACTCGACATGATCGTCGTGCCGCTCGTAGCTTTCGACCGCACCGGCGCGCGCCTGGGCTACGGCGGAGGCTGCTATGACCGCTACCTGCCCACGCTCTCGCCCGCATGCCAAATCATCGGCATCGCCTTTGACGAACAGCGCGTCGACCACGTTCCCACCGACGCCCACGATCTGTCGCTGCCCAACATCGTCAGCGCCTAAATGCCAGCGTACCTCCCGACAGCCTAGTGCTCCTCGCCGGCGCGGGCCAGGTCGTAGGGCGTGGTCTGGTAGACGTAGTAGTTGAGCCAGTTGGTGTAGAGCAACTGAGCCTGGCTGCGCCAGACGTTGCGCGGCTCGACGGTGGGGTCGTCGTTCGGGAAGTAATGCGCCGGCACCTGAGGGTTGAGCCCGCGCTTCACGTCGCGCTCGTACTCCAGACGCAGCGTGTCGGTATCGTACTCGGGATGCCCAAAGACAAAGAAGCGACGGCTGTCGGTCGACTTGACGATGTACAGGCCCACCTCATCGGACACGGCCACGACCTCAAGCTGCGGCTCGGCCTCCACGTCCTCGCGGCGCACATCGGTATTGCGCGAATGCACGGCATAGAAACGGTCGTCAAAGCCGCGAACCAGCGGGCTTTGCGGCTTCACCAGATAATGCTCGAACACGCCGCTCGCCTTTGCCGGCAGGTCGTGCTTCCGAATACCGTAGTGGTGATACAGGCCCGCCTGCGCGCCCCAACAAATGTGCAGCGTAGAGTGCACGTGCGTGGTGGACCAGTCCATGATCTGGCAGAGCTCGGGCCAGTAGTCGACCTCCTCGAACGGCATCTGCTCCACCGGCGCGCCCGTGATGATCAGGCCGTCGTAGTGGATGTCGCGGATGTCGTCGAACGTGCGGTAGAACGTCTCCAGGTGGCCAGCGCTCACGTGCGTGGCCTCGTGCGTCTTGGTGCGCAGCAGGTCCACCTCCACCTGTAGCGGCGTGTTGGAGAGCTTGCGCATGATCTGCGTCTCGGTGGCGATCTTGGTGGGCATGAGGTTGAGGATGAGCACGCGCAACGGGCGGATGTCTTGGTGCAGCGCGCGGTACTCGGTCATGACAAAGATGTTCTCACTCTCGAGCTGCGCGGCGGCAGGGAGGGCGTCAGGGATGCGAATGGGCATGGATGCTCCTTACGAGTCAGTTGCAGCTATGGTACAACGAGCGGCCCTATCCGCGCGAGCACATCGCCCAGCGATGCCGCCAGCGGCCCAAATCACTCCAAAAGTAGAGATTAAGGCATGTCCCAAAAATCTACGGCGCTTTAGTCTAGCAAAGTGACGGCAGGACGCTACAATGGTTCGACGCAAAAAACTCGGCCGGAAGGATACTCGTATGTACCAGACGCGTAAGATCGGTGTGGTCGGCCAGGGCCACGTAGGAGCACATGTCGCCAACAGCCTGCTCATGCAGGGCGTTGCCGACGAGCTGTACCTGTGCGATATCAACGAGGCCAAGGTGACGTCCGAGGTCCAGGACCTGCGCGACTCCCTTTCGTTTGTCCCGTACAACACCAAGATCGTCAACTGCTACGACCACTACGAGGAGCTGGCCTGCTGCGACGTCATCGTCAACGCTGCCGGTAAGGTCGCGCTGGCCGCCGGCAACCGCGACGGCGAGCTGTTCTTTACCACCGACGCCGCCCGCACCTTTGCCAAGCGCATCGTCGACGCCGGCTTCGACGGCATCTTCGTAAGCATCTCCAACCCCTGCGACGTCGTGTGCACCGAGCTGTGGCACCTGACCGGCTACGATCCCAAGAAGATCATCGGCTCGGGCTGCGGCCTGGACTCCCCCCGCCTGCGCACCGAGATCTCCAAGAAGGTCGGCGTGAGCCCCAAGTCCATCGACGCCTACATGATCGGCGAGCACGGCTTTAGCCAACTGGCCGCCTTTAAGGCCGCAACCATCGCCGGCAAGAGCCTCAACGAGCTTCAGGCCGAGAACCCCGACAAGTATGCCTTTGACCACATGGAGGTCGAGGAGCTTGCACGCAAGGGCGGCTATGTGACCTACCAGGGCAAGCAGTGCACCGAGTACGCCGTCGCCAACTCTGCCGCGCGCGTCTGCGCCGCCGTGCTGCACAACGAGCACGCCGTGCTTTCCGCCTCCACGCTCATGACCGGCCAGTATGGCGAGGAGGGCATCTTTACCTCCCTGCCGTGCGTGATCGGCGCCGAGGGCGTCGAGGAGGTCTACACGCTCGACCTGTCCGAGTACGAGCTCGAGGGCTTCCACAAGAGCTGCCAGCACATCCGCGACAACATCGCCCAGCTCGACTGGTGGGACGCCGAGGCCTACGACGCAAAGTAGGCCGCTGGCTGCCGCAACCTTGCGAATCGAAGCACGATACTAAGCGGGCCGCGCCGGAAATCCCCGGCGCGGCCCGCTTTTTTGACTCACGCAGTGCCCTTGCGAATCGAAGGTGAATACTTTTCCGCGAAGTGAACGAGCAAAAACGAGCCCCCGAAGCATCCACACTTTTTGACGCCAAAACTGCAGGGAAAACTCGGCGAAACCGCAGGAAACGGCGTCTGAAAAGGGTCGATGCTTCGG
>UQTR01000101.1 GCA_900544065.1 uncultured Collinsella sp. | reverse complement strand
TTAGGCGAAGACAATTAATTTATCTCGATGGATCGCGGGCTTCTCGGACAGGTCTGCCAGCAGGCGGTTGCTGGCAATCTGGTCCTGGCGGCGGCCGGCTGCAAGCTCCAGCACGTCCGAATCGGCCTCGGCGATACCGCGGGCGACGACCATACCGCTCGGATCGCACACATCGAGCACATCGCCCTCGGCAAACTGGCCATCGACCTCGCGAATACCCACCGCGAGCAAGGACGAGCCACGGCTGACCAGCGCCTTCGCGGCACCGTCGTCAACCGTTACCGAGCCATGAGCCTTGTCACCCAGCGCGATCCATAGCTTGCGCGGCGCAATGTCCAGGCGCTCCGCCGGCGGATCGAACAGGGTTCCCACGCTCTCGCCACGGGCCAGGCGCACGAGCGCATCGGGCTCCTCGCCCGAGCAAATCACGCTCTGAATGCCAGCCGTCATCAAAATGCGGCTCGCGCGGATCTTGGTGATCATGCCGCCGGTGCCCACCGACGTCGAAGAATCGCCCGCCGAGGCAATGATCTTGGCATCGATTTTGCGCACGACCGGGATAAACTCGGCCGTCGGATCCTCATGCGGATTGGCGGTGTAGAGGCCGTCGATGTCCGAAAGCGTCACACACAGGTCAGCCGAAACCAGGCAGCTCACGAGTGCCGCTAGCGTGTCGTTGTCGCCGAACTTGATCTCGTCGACGGTAACGGTGTCGTTCTCGTTGACGACCGGCACCACGCCCAGCTCCACCAGACGCAGCAGGGCGTCGCGCGCGTGCAGGTAGGACGTGCGGCGCGCCGTGTCGTGGCGCGTGAGCAGCACGAGCGAGGTGAGTAGGTCACGCGCATGAAACTCCTCGTCGTAGGCCGACGAGATGATGCACTGACCGGCCGAGGCGCAGGCCTGCAGGCTCGGCAGGTCACCGACCGGTTTGCGGTCGAAGCCCAGCACGGGATAGCCACAGGCAATGGCGCCGGAGCTCACCACGACCAAGCGCCAGCCGAGTTTGCGCAGGGCCGAGGCCTGATCGGCCAGGCCACCGATAAACGCGCGGTTGACCTTACCGTCGGCACCCACCACCGTGGACGAGCCGATCTTTACCACCATCGTTTTATAAGAAGTCGTCATACGTCAAACCAATCGAATGTCGAGCGTTCGGGCGAGCTGGGGCAGCTGGGGCACCCGGTGCGGGACGGACGAAAATGATCCGTTTTCCTCCGTCCCCTTCGGATCATTTTGCCCAGGGGAAGGCCGAAGCCGCGGCCATGTTCTTGCGCACGAGCTCGTCGCGCACCTGGGCCAGGCCCTGCTCCATGCCCACCACGTAGGTCTGCGGATACAGGAAGCGCTTGAAAGCCGCGTCCAGATGATCGAGTGCCCAAGCACAGCGCTCGCGCGCGTCCTTAATGCTCTCACGCGGAGCCACCGCGCTGCCGTCGCGCACGATCGGCATCAGCAGCTCACGATACTCAAGCTCGGACACATCGGTCACCAAGGCTGCATCGTTCACGGCCACAAGGGTATTGCCGCGCGCGGCGCCCTCCCCTGCCAGATGGTCCTCGTCATAGATCATGTCGCAGACCGGGCCGCCAAAGCCGTCGTAATAGCGTCGCACGCGCTGCACGCCGGGGATCGTGCGCTTGTAGGGCTGCTCGGAAAGCTTCACCACCGGCGTCCACGGCTCCGCGTCACTCGCACGACGGGCCGAAAGCTTGTACACGCCGCCCAGTGCCGGCTGATCGTAGCAGGTCGCGAGCTTGGTGCCCACGCCAAAGCTGTCGATGGGTGCGCCCTGGTCGAGCAGCGACTGAATCGTGTACTCGTCCAGATCGTTGGAAACCGAGATCCCCACATAGGGCAGGCCCTCGGCGTCAAAACGGCCGCGGACATACTTGGACAACTTGGCCAGGTCGCCCGAGTCAATGCGAATAGCCGACAGGCGCTCGCCCACCGCCTCCATCTCCTTGGCAACCGTAATGGCATGTTCGCAGCCCTCGCGCACGTCGTACGTGTCGATAAGCAGCGTACAGTTCTTGGGGCTCGACTTGGCAAAGGCGCGGAAGGCCTCGAGCTCGGAATCGAAGCTCATCACCCAGCTGTGCGCATGCGTGCCAAAGACGGGAATGCCGTAGCGGCGCCCGGCAAGCACGTTGGACGTAGACGAGCAGCCCGCCACGTAGCTCGCGCGCGCAACAGCCAGGCCGCCATCGGGACCCTGGGCACGGCGCAGGCCAAACTCGGCCACGGGACGACCGTCGGCCGCCAACACCACGCGCGCCGTCTTGGTGGCAACAAGCGTTTGGAAGCCGACGATGTTGAGCAACGCGGTCTCGAGCAGCTGGCACTCCAGCGACGGGCCGGTGACGCGCACCATGGGCTCGCGCGGAAAGACGAGCTCGCCCTCGGGCACGGCGTCGATATTCACGTGCGCACGGAAGTTGCGCAGGTAGTCGAGAAATGCAGGCTTAAACATCGCGCCGCCGGCCGGGGCCTGGAGCGAAGCTAGATAGTCGATGTCCTCGGGCGTAAAGCGCAGGTTCTCGACAAGCTCGGGCAGCTCGGCAGTGCCGCACATGACGGCATACGCGCTGCCAAAGGGATGGTCACGGTAAAACGCCGTAAAGCAACCCTGCTCATTGGCCTTGCCGCTCTCCCACAGGCCCTGGGCCATAGTGAGTTCGTACAAATCGGTGAGCATTGCAATGTCGGTAGGATGCGAGATGTCGGTCAAAGCCATGGGGCGACCTTTCGGATGTGCTGTGCAGAGGTTGAGGGTTGGGCGAGGCGGACGTGCGGGCATGGAGCCCGGCGCGAACAGGTTAGTGCAGGCCCATGCTGCCCGTGATCGTGTAAACCATAAAGACGATAAACGCGATGAGGGCGAGCACGATGATGATTTTTTGAGCCGGCGCCATGCCGGGGATCTCATTCTCGCCCGCAGGCTCCTTGGAGGTGACCATGCGCTGGGCAAAGGTCATCTCGTCACGGCTCGGTTTGGGCTCGACGGACTTGGGACGAGCGGCCTTTTTAGGCTGAGACTTGGGTGCGGTGGGCGCGGGCTTCGCAGCGGCGGGCTTGGGCGCAGGCGCGGGCTTGGGCGCGGGCGCAGGCTCGGATGCAACCTTCGCGGCTGCCTCCTCCGCCTTCTCGCGCTCGGCGCGCAGGGCGGCCAGCTCCTCACGCTCGCGACGGGCCTCTTCCTGGGCCTCGCGACGGGCCTTCTCGGCGCGGAGCTCTTCCAACTCGGCGCGCTCCTCGGCAGACAGTGGTTGGGACTCAAGCTCGGCCATGGTATAGCCCTTTCTTTTAAAAAAAGCCGCCGACACAACGTCAGCGGCTTATCAAATCCAAGGGTGGAGACGAAGGGAGTCGAACCCTCGGCCTCTGCCATGCGACGGCAGCGCTCTCCCAACTGAGCTACGTCCCCAGGACAAGTTGATATTTTACCTACGGCTCGCCAACTGTCAACGCCCAATACCCAGTCTTTTTGGGACGGGGCTGTTTTGACTACTTTTCGAACGCCCGAGCCACCCGATGATTATTTATCCCCCGTCCCAGAAAAATCATCGGCGAACGCGCTACTTTGCGCTGGTGAGGACACCGGTGGTGTCGAACGCCGGGGTAAAGCTCTCGTCTACCGCTCCGCCTTCTTGCCAGAACATCGTCGTAAAGCCCAGGTCGTCGGCATGATCGAGCACCTGCTCGTACTCCTCGCGCGTCACGGCGCGTGCCAACTCGCCGCCTTGCTCGCGCATGAGCGCATTGGGCGTGTACTGGTTCATGACCGAAATCGGCACGTCGCCCACCGTCTGCCACACCAGGTCCAGCACGCGGCACGAATCGTCCGCATGTCCCGGCAGCACTAGGTGACGCACGATGATGCCGCGCTTCATGAGCCCCTCGTCGTCCACCAGCTCTCCCCCGCGGCGCTCGACCTCGCGCGCCATCTGTGCCAGGCCCGACACGGCCACGCGCGGGTAATCCTTAATATGAGAAAGTGACTGAGCAAGCTCGGCATCAGCATATTTAAAGTCGGTGAGCCACACATCAACCAGGTCACCCAGGGCAGCAACGGCACTCGCCCGCTCATAGCCGCTCGTGTTGTAGACGATCGGGATGTCCAGCCCGCGCTCCCGCGCTTCGGCAATCGCGGCCGGCAGCAGGTGAGCATAATGTGTCGCAGTCACCAGGTTAATGTTGTTGGCGCCCTGGTCCTGCAGCTCCAGCATAATCTCGACCAAGCGCTCGGGCGAAATCTCAAGACCGAAATTGCCCGTCGAGATCTCGTGGTTTTGGCAGTAGACGCATTTGAGCGAACAGCCGCTAAAGAAAATCGTGCCCGAGCCGGCCTCACCCGAAATGGGCGGCTCCTCCCACATATGGAGCGCCGCGCGGGCGACTTTAAGCGTGTCGTCGGCACCGCACACGCCATGCGCGCCCTCGTCGCGTGCCGCGCCGCAACGGCGTGGACACAAATGGCAGGCGGGCGAAAAAAGTTCGGTCAACGACGTCGGCATAAAAACATGCTCCAAAACAACGATTCAGCAGCTCATACGTAAAGGCCCGGACCGCGCAGACGGCTCCAAGCCCAAGGCGCCGTAATCGTCCGACACGTTTTTTGTAATGTCAAGACTGGAATCAACAAAGTGCCGCTTTATGATGTAGGTATTCCGCCCCCCGCGGAGCAACTGGGTGAACCGTCGCGTTTATTTAGGGAGCCCACACAGTCGTACTTAGTACAGGTATCCTTCGTTGTTAAGGACGCTGGAACAGTCGATGAGGGCACCCACCTGTTTTAGGTGGGTTCATTTTCGTAACGTGGGGGGTGGTTTTCTTTTGCCGATTTTGCCAAAAATTGCCATCGCGGATCCCGTATGACGCCCAACGGTACTCGGCAGAACCCCCGCCAACATCCCAATATCTGGTAAGCGCGTGATAATCGCACGGCACAAACCCCCGCACCCCCCTCGGTCGAGTATCATGGGTCAGCTATGCCCTTTTGCGCGTAGCGCTCTTTGACCTTTTCCTTCGACGCTTGGCGGTTTTTTGATTCATGGCTTCATCCACGAGCTTCATACCGTACTTATGCGTGGCGGCCGCTGCCTTTATCACGACCTTTCTCACGGTACCCCTGGTCAAGCGCCTGGCAATCAAGCTCGACGCCGTCGACTATCCCTCCAAGCGCCGTATCAACACTAAGCCCATCCCACGCATGGGCGGCACCGCGGTCTTTTTGGGCCTCGTCGTTGCCTGCATCGTGCAGATCCTGGGCACCTGGTACCTGGGCTGGCCGCCCGTTTTGGTACCGCACCCGCGCCTTCACATCAGCTACCCCGTGCTGGCACTCTCCTTTACCGTGATCTTTGCGACAGGCGCGATCGATGATGTCTTCCAGCTCAAGCCCAAGCAAAAGCTGGCCGGCCAGGTGCTCGCCGCGCTCATCGCCTGCATCGGCGGCTTAAAAATCGGCGTCATCATCAACCCGTTTGCCCCCGGCGAGATCATGCTTGGCTGGCTCGCCTACCCCATCACCGTGATCTACCTAGTGGCGTTCACCAACATCATCAACCTCATCGACGGCCTCGACGGCCTGGCCACGGGCATTTGCGGCATCGCATCGTTCACCATGTTCACGATGGCCATGCTTTCGGGCCGCATCGACGCCGCCGCGCTCTCCATCGCGCTCTTTGGCTCGTGCGTGGCTTTTCTGCATTACAACTTCAACCCCGCGAGCATCTTCTTGGGCGACTCGGGGTCGCTGCTGCTGGGCTTCGCTTTGGGCTCCATCTCGCTGCTCAACGTGAGCCGCACCGCCGCGCTCACCTCGCTCATCATCCCGCTCATCGTGGCAGGCGTGCCCATCATAGACACGTTCAGCGCCATCGTGCGCCGCAAACGCGCCCACATTAGCATCGGACAGGCTGACAAGGGCCACATCCACCACCGCCTGATCCAAGAGGGTTACAACCAAAAGCAGGCCGTGCTGCTCATCTACGCCTGGTGCATCATGCTTTCGGCCGGCGCCGCCGCGATCAATCAGGTCGAGGTGCCCACGCGCGTGCTCATCTTTGTCGTGCTCGCCATTGGCTCGGCGGCCTTCGCCAAGCACCTGCACCTGTTTGAGCCCGTCCTGCGCCACCATTACAACAAGCGCACACACGAAGACGAGCTGGTAACCCCCGACGACCCCGCTTTTAAGCAGGAGGAGCAAGCAGCCGAGGAACGTAAAGAAGAGCGCCACCACAAGCTCTAGGATAAGCTGCCGAGGATGCGCCCAGGCAACGCCTGTCTCTTATACACATCTGACGCTGCCGACGATAAGGC
>UQTR01000100.1 GCA_900544065.1 uncultured Collinsella sp. | reverse complement strand
GACGAGACCTCCATGCCCAGCAGCGCAAAGACGCCGGCGAGCAGCAGGCACAGGACGGCGGCGACGAGCGGTTTGCCCACAAAGGCGCCGCGCAGGCGGGCGAGCTTGCCGGTGGGGGCGGGGGCGTCGGGCTCGGCGAACGCAAAGACGCGCGGGGCGAAGCGGTCGCGGGCGATGCTGGCCCAAGCGCATCCGGTGAGAATGGCGTTGGTCAGGATGAGCATCACAAAGGCGAGCGGCTCGTTTTGAGCGACGAGGCCCACGGCGCCCCAAATAGTCAAAAAGACCTGGAACAGGCCGAAGGCGACGCTCCACCCAAGAGCACTTTTGGCGACGGTGCCCGACTGAGCGCGAATGGCCTTGGCCTCGCGCAAGACAAGGTAGACGGTCGCCGCAAGACCGACGAGCGAGATGGCGGCAGCGAACATGCTGAGACTCCTCACAAACTAAAACCTACGAAAGCGGGGGTTTACCCGATTGTTACCAAGATATGCGCTGCAATTGATGGCTGCGCACAACAACCAGCCATATTAACGCGCACGTGCGGCGGTGTGGCGCAATGTAGTGGCGGCCTGCGCGATAATGGACGGGAATTACACGGAAACGTAAAGGCTTCTTAAAGAATTAGCGAGGATAGAGCTATGGGCGAGCAGGTTTGTATGACGGGCGCCGAGTACTGCGGCGGAGCTGTGGGCGTGGACGCGGGCGGCTATCCGGTCGAGACTACGGGCAACGCGGCGCTGGACATCTTGGAACACCGCTCGTCCACGCGTGCCTTCGCGCGTGATGACGACGACCGTCCCGTGGCGGTGACCGACGAGCAGCGGGCGGCGATCTTGCATGCGGCGAGCCGCGCGCCGTCGGCGGGCGCCATGATGATGTATTCCATCGTGAGCATCCGCGAGCAGGCAACGCTCGACCGCCTGGCCGACCTGTGCGACCACCAGCCCATGATTGCCAAGGCGCCCTGGGCACTAATATTTGTGGTCGATTATGCCAAGTGGATCGATCTGTTTGAGCACGTGGGCTGCTTTGAGCCCGAGTTTGTCGAGCGCACGGGCAAGGCGCCCCGCCGCGCGCCGGGTTTGGGCGACTTTGCCATCGCGGCTCAGGATGCCGTGATCGCCGCGCAAAACGCCGTGGTTGCCGCCGAGGCCCTGGGCCTGGGGAGCTGCTATATCGGTGATATCGTCGAGAACGCCGAGGAAGTTGCCGCGCTGCTCGATCTGCCGCCCTATACCATGCCGCTGTCGATGCTCATCATCGGCACGCCCCGTAAGGAGCGCCCGGCAATCGCGCACCCCGTGGTGAACCTGGTGCACGAGGAGCGCTACTGCCGTGCGGATGCCGCGACTATGGATGCGCAGGTGGCCGAGATGGATGCGATGTTTCGCCCGCACGCCCGCGAGGTGGGGGAGCGCGTCGTGGATATCTACACCCGCAAGCACACGAGCCCCTTTATGGCCGAGATGAGCCGCTCCATGGAGTGGTGGTTCAAAAACTGGCTCGGAAAATGACGAATGTGACAAGGGGATAGTCCCTTTGTCACATTTCATATCGCCGCGGTGGCCTAAAGACTGTATAAATCTTTATCTAGCTGGGAAAACAGTGCATTAAAACATGGGCCGATTACCTATAATCCCTTCGAACATTAAAGTTGGGAGGAAACCGGCTTATGGAACAAAAGGCCAAGGAGGCAGCCTCGCACGCTGCGATTCCTGTGAGCATCTCGGCGATGCTCGTCACGCTAGGCGTGGTGTACGGCGATATCGGCACCAGCCCCATGTATGTAACCAAGGCGCTCGTTGCCGGCAACGGCGGCATCGGAAGCGTCACGGAGGAGTTCGTGCTCGGCGCGCTCTCCCTTGTCGTGTGGACGGTCACGTTGCTGACCACCATCAAGTATGTGCTCATCTCGCTGCGCGCCGATAACCATGGTGAGGGCGGCATCTTTGCCCTGTACAGCCTGGTCAAGCGCTGCGGCAAGTGGCTTATCATCCCCGCCATGCTGGGTGGCGCCGCGCTGCTCGCCGACGGCATCCTGACGCCGGCCGTTACCGTTACCACGGCCATCGAGGGCCTGCGCACCATCCCGGCGGTCCATGCCGTGCTGGGCGATGACCAAGGCCGCGTCGTCGCCATTACGCTCGCCATCATCATCGTGCTCTTCTTGGTACAGCGCATCGGTACGGCCAAGATCGGTCACGCCTTTGGCCCCATCATGACGCTGTGGTTCCTGTTCCTGGGCGGCACGGGTCTGTTCTTTGTCTTCCAGCACCCCGCCGTGCTGCTGTGTCTCAACCCGGTGCGTGGAATCGCCTTTTTGCTGAGCCCCAACAACCACGCGGGCATCATGATTCTGGGCAGTTGCTTCCTCGCCACCACCGGTGCCGAGGCGCTCTACTCCGACATGGGCCACGTCGGCCGCGGCAACATCTACGCTACCTGGCCGTTCGTTAAGTGCTGCCTGCTGCTTTCCTATATGGGCCAGGGCGCTTGGCTTATGAACAACGCTGCCAACCCCGAGCTCATGGGCATTGCCGACCTCAACCCGTTCTACCAGATGCTCGCCCCGGGCCTGCGTCCGTTTGCCGTCGGCCTTTCCACCGTTGCGGCCATCATTGCCTCGCAGGCGCTCATTACCGGCGCATTCTCGCTGGTGTCCGAGGCCAGCCGTCTGGACCTCATGCCGCACATGCAGGTCTTCTACCCTGCCGAGACCAAGGGCCAGCTCTACATCCCCATGGTCAACAACGTCATGCTTGTCGGCTGCGTCATCGTGGTACTGCTGTTCCAGAACTCGGCGCATATGGAAGCCGCCTACGGCCTTGCCATTACGCTGACTATGATGTGCACCACGCTGCTGCTCTTCTTCTACCTGCACGAGGAGCGCAAGCTCAAGGTTGCTCCGTGGATCTTCGCGGCCTTCTTCCTTTTGCTCGAAGGCTTCTTCTTCGTGAGCTCGCTCACCAAGTTCTTCCACGGCGGCTACTTCACCATCCTCATGGCTGCACTCATCATGGGCATCATGGTGTGCTGGTACAACGGCACGGCGGTCGAGCAGCGCCAGTTTACGCTGCTGCCGCTGCGCAGCTATCTGCCGCAGCTCAAGCGCCTGCGCGATGACGATCGCTACGAGCGTCTGAGCGACAACATCGTGTACCTGACCAAGGACACCCATACCGACTACATCGACCGTGATATCGTCTACTCGATCTTGGACAAGCATCCCAAGCGCGCTCGCGCCTGGTGGTTCGTGAATGTCGAGACCATGGACGAGCCGCATACCTTTGCCTATTCGGTCGAGACGTTCGGCACCGACTACGTGTTCCGCGTGCATCTGTACCTGGGCTACAAGATCAACCAGCGCGTCAATGCCTATCTGCGTCAGGTCGTTCAGGACCTGGCTGCCACCGGCGAGCTGCCGGCGCAGACGCATGACTACTCGGTCTACAAGGATCCGGGCAACATCGGTACGTTCAAGTTCGTCCTGATCCGTAAGCTTCTGGCGCCCGAAAGCGATGTGGAGCCGAGCGAGCGTACGGCCATCACGCTCAAGTACATCATCCGCCGCGCCGCCGGCACGCCTGCACGCTGGTACGGCCTGGAGAACTCCAACGTGAGCTTTGAGTACGTGCCGCTGTTCACCAAGTTCAAGGCCGTGAACAAGATGCAGCGCCTGGCCCCCAACGAGCGGCCGTAGACGTCGGCGGCTACACGGAGTTGGTTTTTGATGGACAAGATTGAGGCCGGTGAGGTAAACATGGATACAAAGATGCTTGATGGCCGCGAGGTGGTTGCCGAGCTGGTACGTGAGGCGCGTGTCGACGCCGCCGAAGATCGGTTCTTGACGAATCGTGCCAACATGGACATGGCCGACCGCGTGATCTCGATCGTGGCGCTGGTATTTGGAGCGGTGTGCGTGTGTGCCCTGCTCGCGCACGTGCTGTTTGTCTAGCGACCGCAGGCTGCAAAGGCTTTACACTTGGAACCACCGCAAGGGAAACCACTACAAAGGTGCCTGTCCCTTTGTGGTGGTTTTTGCTTTTGAGAGAGGGGCGGGGCGCTGATGGACGTCCGTACGGACGGCGATACTGCCGATAGCTTTTGGTGGCGGCGCACAACGCTGACGCGCCGCACTCCTCTGTATGACGCCTGCGTGTCGGTGGGGCTGCTGGTCGCGGCGACGATTGTGGGCGCGCTGCTCGACCATCCGGGTCTCGCGCCGAGCATCATGATCGTCTATGTGTTCGCCGTTCAGCTGTGCGCATTCTTTACCTGGAGTCGCCTGTATTGCTTGCTGAGCTCGGCTGCCGCCGTGGCGCTCTACAACTTCTTGTTTGTCGACCCGCGCTACTCGCTGTCGCTTATCGACCGCGTCTATCCCGGCATGTTCTTCATCATGTTCGTGGTCTCGCTTGTGTCGAGCTCGATTGCATTGGCCCTGCGCCGCGCCTTGGCACAGGCTGCCGCCAGCGACCGGCGCACGCATATGGTGCTCGAGACCAACCGCATGCTGCAGCGGTGCGCCGATCAGCAGCAGATTGTCCATGCTATGGCAACGCAGCTGGCACGTCTTTCGGGCTGTCCAGTCGTGTGGTACAGCGCCGACGCCGAGGGCGATGACCTGCTGCCGCGTGCGACATACACGGCCGTGGGCGATGTCGCGCCGGTGCACGAGCTGGCGCCGCAGATGCCGCCGCGGCTCTCGGCGTCCGCCTATGTGGGAACGCCGCTCGATGCCACCTACGGCGGCTCGGCGTTCTACGGCATCTACCTGACCGTGCGCTCGGGCGACACCATGGTGCGCGCGGGCGATCCCGCCTCGGTGGTGGGCGTGTTGGCTATCGTTGCCGAGCCCGACGTGCTGACGCACGAGGAGCGGACACTTTCCGATGCCATCGTGAGCGAAGGCGAGCTGGCACTCGATCGCGCCCGCGCCATGGAGGCCCGCGAGGAGGCGGCGGTGCTTGCCAAAAATGAGCAGCTGCGCGCCAATCTGCTGCGCTCCATCTCGCACGATCTGCGCACGCCGCTTACCAGTATTTCGGGTAATGCCGACGTGCTGCTCGATCAGGGTTCGACCGGCACCGCGGTGCTCGATGCCCAGACGCGCCGCGGCCTGCTGCTATCCATTCGCTCGGATGCGCTGTGGCTCAACGCCACCGTCGAGAACCTGCTTGCCATCACCAAGCTCGAGGGCGGCGGCATGCATCTGTCGACCACGCTCGAGCTTATGGACGATATCGTCGAGGAGGCGCTGCGCCACGTGAACCCTGCCGTGCGCGAGCACGACCTTAAGGTGGTGGCGTGCGATGAGCCAGCACTCGTTAACGTCGACGCGCGTCTGATGGTGCAGCTCGTGGTGAACCTGGTGAACAACGCCATCACGTATACGCCCGCAGGCTCGCATATCGTGATTTCGATTGGCGTCGACGATGGGTGCGTGGCGTGCTCGGTGGCTGATGACGGCCCGGGCATTGCGCCCGAGGACCGCGAGCGAATCTTTGAGTCGTTCTACACCGCCAACCATGGTCTGGCCGATAGCCATCGCAGTGTGGGCTTGGGGCTTTCGCTCTGCCGCTCCATTGCACTGGCGCATGGCGGTAGCATAGAGGTTGAAGCGGCGGACCCGCACGGCTCAGCCTTTACGATTGAGCTTCCCGCCGCCGACGTTTCGTTTGATAAGGAGTAGCGCCGTGCCGAACTCTGCCGTGAAACCGCTCATCTTGGTTGTCGAGGACGATCCTGCCGTCCGCAACCTCATCGTTGCCGCGCTCGAGGCGCACGGCCTGCGCCATATGGCCGTGGAGACCGCCCATGCCGCCATCGCTGCCGCCTCGTCGCAGGCGCCAAGCATTGTGCTGCTCGATCTGGGCCTGCCCGATATGGATGGCGTCAAGGTGGTGGAGTCGGTGCGCGCATGGTCGGGCATGCCGATCATCGTGGTCTCGGCACGCAGCGAGGATGCGGACAAGATCCGTGCACTCGACGCCGGTGCCGACGATTACCTGACCAAGCCGTTTTCGGTCGAGGAGCTGCTGGCGCGCATCCGCACCACGCTCCGTCGCCTTTCGTATGCGCAGATAGGTGCGGGTTCGTCCGAGGGTACGTTCGATACCGGCGAGCTGCATATCGACTTTGACGCCGGCATCGCCACGATGGATGGCGAGGAACTGCATCTGACGCCGATTGAGTACAAGCTGCTGTGCCTGCTGGCGCACAACGCCGACAAGGTGCTCACGCATCAATTTATCCTGCACGAGATTTGGGGCACCGCGACCAAGAGCGATTTGGCGAGCCTGCGCGTCTTTATGGGCACGCTGCGCAAGAAGATCGAGTCCGACCCCGCGCACCCGCGCTATATCCAGACGCACGTAGGTATTGGGTACCGCCTAGTCACCCAAGGCTAGCCCGTCGCCCGAATCCCACTTATGAGTTGCGGTGAAATACGGTCTTAATTTGCCTAATTCCAGGCAAAACAGTCCGTATTCCACCGCAACTTTTTTATTGGCTCTGTTAGACCAGGATTGACATATATGTGTCCCCACGGTGCCATATCGTT
>UQTR01000099.1 GCA_900544065.1 uncultured Collinsella sp. | reverse complement strand
CGAGATGTCTTAGGGTCTCGTGGGCTCGGAGATGTGTATAAGAGACAGATATCCGACCGTCCGAAAATCCTCGCTCGTCCATCACTCGCGTATCTCTCGTCTCTCATTCGTCTCTAATATGAGAGATGACAGGAAGATGAGAGAAAAATATGAGAGATAACTGAGCAGTAAAGAGGCAGGCAATCATGGTATTGTCTCAATACCGATTGTTCTACCAGCAAAAATATGTATAAATGAAGCAAATGGTAGACATTCCATCTCTCATCTATCTCTCTATCTCTAAGCCGAGAGATAGAGAGATAGATGAGAGATAATTACGAGAGATAACTGAGAGACGAGGGAAATCTATCCGCGGCATTCTCCGCAGGACCGAGCGAAAGGACGTGCAGATGAACGAAAACGAGCTGACCGGTCTGCTTGAGTCTTTAAGGCGTATGGGCTCGGATGATCTTAACGTCGAAGTGAAGGAGAGCGCCACGACGCTTTCCCGCGACGTGTGGGAAACGGTGAGCGCATTCGCGAACACTGCCGGCGGAATCATCGTGCTCGGAGTGAGTGAGCGCGCAGGTTTTGTCCCGGTTGAGAACTTCGAGACCGAGAAAGTGCTCAACCAATTTGTGTCAGGCATGGGCGATGCCGGCGGTCGCGGAAAGCTGGCCAATCCGCCCAAATACACCATTGAGCGCGTGGAGCTCCAGGGCACCGTGGTTCTGGTCATCACGATTGAGGAGCTCGACCCGTCGAGCAAGCCTTGCTATGTCATAGAGCGGGGCGCCCAGGGCGGCAGCTACAAGCGCATCGATGACAAAGATGTGCCGCTTTCATCGACCGAGGTGCTCGCATTGGCGTCATACGGTCGAGCGACTCCGAGCGATCGCGACGCGGTGGTGGGCGCGGGCGCGGACGATCTCGACGAGACGCTGATCGACCGTACGATAGACCGGGCTTTCTCGTTGACGCCCCGGGCAATGCGCGGCGCGCCGGACAAACAAACGAAGCTGGAGCGCCTAAATTTCCTTGATTCCCAGGGCAATGTCACCAAGGCTGGACTCCTAGTTGCGGGCACCTACCCTCAGCAGTTTTATCCCAAGCTCTTTATCGACATGGCTGTCTATGCGGGGACCCGGAAAGGCACGGCGGGGTCGCTGAGGTTCATGGACCACACAATCTGCGAGGGAACGTTGGGCGAAATGATCTCGGATGCCGTCGCGGCAGTCGCCAAGAATTTGCGGCGAACCTCGACGATCCAAGGCGTCTCGCGTGTCGACTCGCTGGAGATTCCCGAGGAGGTCCTGCGCGAGGCAATCGCCAACGCCGTAATCCACCGAGAATACGGAGATCGGTTCTGTGGGCAGTCGGTCGCTGTTGACGTCTTTGATGACCGTATCGAAGTGACGAACCCCGGCGGCCTATACGGAGGAAAGACTCGCGAGAACTTGTTTGACGGCAGCTCCCGGTGCCGCAACGCGACGCTCATGAAACTCATGTCGATTGTTCCGCTGCCGGATGGCGCAGGTTCGCCGACTGAGGGCAATGGCTCGGGCATTCCGATGATGATCGACGCCATGTGTGCTCATGGTTTGGCCGAGCCCCTGTTCTGCCCGGGATTCGATCGGTTCAAAGTGGTTCTCTATCGCTCAAAGGTCGAGCCGGTCGACCACGGCGGTGACTTAATTGTGGCGGCACTTAAGCGTTGCGGTGAGCTGGGTACGCGCGAGTTGGCGGAGCACACAGGGCTCACAATTTCCCAGGTTAGGTCGCGCGTCAACACACTCATTGCTCAAGGCGAGCTTGAGCCTACAGCGCCGGCGACGAGTCGCAACCGCAAGTATCGACTGTCGGAGCGTGCGGAATAAATGCGCCAGCGGACGAGGTGACCCAATAATCGACTCTCGATTGGCGCCCGCTAAGGTAAGGCGGTTGTTGCCCAGTCGACGGCGAAGTTAAAAATCCGGCTTACGCTGGCATAGTCCCGAACCCATCCATCAAGAACAGCCTAAGAACCAGCTTGATGGCATATCCCGGTTTGATTTCTGCCGCGTCAAAGACGTGGCGCTCGGCGAGCTCGTTGCAGTATGCGTAGATGTCGCGGATAAGGTCCGCGCCCGAAAGCGTAAACATGTAGCCCGCGTCCGAAAGCGCATTGGGCGCGGCGGGCAACTTGGCCATGTGGCAGAACGTCTGCAGGTCGGGCGCCATAACATTCTGGTAGTCGAGGTGGCCGCTGGCATCCTGTGCGGCAAGCTCCAGTTGGCGCACAAAATCCAGCGCCGCCGCTAACACAAAGCTCGGCGTAGGCGCATTGACGTCCTGAGTGGTCGCCACAAGCCTGCCCGCCGCTTGCGTGACAAGCCAGGCGACCTCGCGCTGGCAACGCACGGCCTTGCGCGTAACCGGCTTGATGGACGAAGAAGAAACGCTTCCCTTAGGCGGATTCGAAGCAGCCATAAGACCCTCCCATGAACAATCCGGCCCAACAGGCCCGGACGAAACACGTGCTACATCAGTATACAGGGGAGTGGGGTGGAAAAATGGAGTCGACAGCGTGACTGCCGGCTCCGGATTGCTTGCCTTAGAGGCCGTACACTTCGACCATAGCTTCGCCAATGCGATGGGGCACGCCGGTGACGAGCGCGTTGCCCATGCAGAAAGCTCGATGGCCGTCGGTCATACCAGTATCCGTCCAGCCCTTGGGGAATCCTTGGAGCTGATCGAGCTCGTCGGGAACGAGGCGGCGGAAACGGCCGTCGGGGCACTCGATAACATGCTTAAATCGGCTGGCGCCCGTGCCGCCTTCGCCCGTGAGGATGGTGCGGCTCGGTTTGTCGGTGGCATCCGGGAAACTCATGGCACCCTCGGAATACGTGTACGTAAAGCCCGTCTTTTTGTTGGTGCGTTCTTCGCGCTTGCTGCCCTTGAGGTAGCGCCAGTCGGGAAGCTTCTCGTCGGAGATGTAGAACTGCTCCGGAACATACTCCTCATTAACAAGTACATCGCCAAGCACACGGCGCTCGCCGTGATAATCCTCAACGAAGTCGCAGGTCAAAACATGGCAGCCCTGCATGACACCGGCATTCTTGAACTGAGATGTCTTTTGACCAACGCCAAAACGAGTCGAGTTCTCGTAAGGATCAGGCAGGACATCGAGCTCGGCCATTTCGTCAGGGTAGATGGCGGGGAAGGCCTTCGCCATGACACCGTTGTGCATGCGGTCAACGAGATCGACCTTGCCGGCGTTCTTCTCGCAGAAGATATAAACGCGCTTGCGGCGCTGGGGAAAACCATATTCCGCGGAGTTGACCACGCGCCATTCGACCGTGTAATCGAGGTCGGCAAGGCAGCTTAGGATGATGGCGAAGTCGCGACCGCGCTGAGACGCGGGCGACTTGAGCAGACGATCGACATTCTCAAAGAGACCGAAGCGCGGCTTCTTCATCTCGAGGAAGTGGTAGATGTCCCACCAAAGGACACCCTTCTTGCCCTCGATGCCATGTGCCTGGTTAAGCGGGCGAGCGACGGAGTAATCTTGGCAAGGGAAGCCGCCGACGACCATCTGGACGTCGGGGATTTCAACCTCTCCGGCTTCAGCCTGTTCCAGGACTTTATTGATATCTTCGTTGACTACGGAATCCTCGCCAAAGCGGTCCATATAGCAGCGTGCCGCGAACTGACGAGCCTTGGTTCCGGGTGGTTCCCACTGATTGGCCCAAATGGTGCGAAAGGGTCCGGCGGGCTTCATGTAGAAATCTGGATAACGAGGGTCAGCGTAGCCTTCGAGGCCCAAACGAAATCCGCCGACGCCAGCAAAAAGCTCGGCGATTTTGACCTCTGACATACTCACTCCCCCAAATCGCTGCAAATGCAAAAATCAAGGGTACAGAAATCGGGTTGCAAATGGAAGATCCCTTAGGGGATCTTCACGGTATAACCCGAATTTACAGTAGCATACGTGTTAGATCATGTCTTATTTCGAGAGGATTTGCCATGTCCAAGAAGCACCTCGATTTCAAGCGCATGCTTGACGATACTGATTTTTCTGACCCCTCAAGCATTGAGCGGTATGCTGCCAATCTCGACGGGATGACGTTTCGCGATATTCTCGAGCTTGGCATTGCGCCGGAGGGGGAGAGTGCGCCCAAGGACTTTGGGTCTAAGAAGTACAAGGGCGGTATGGGAACCCTGATCGAGGAGCGTTACTTTGGCTACAAAGCCAACAGCGACGATCGGCCGGACTTTCCCGAGGCGGGTGTGGAACTCAAGGCAACATGCTTCGACGTGCTCAAGGATGGTCGCAAGTCTGCCGGCGAGCGTCTTGTCTTGACGATGATTCCCTACGACCGTCCCGTTTCGCTCGACTACGACAGCTCGCATCTCAAGACCAAGCTCAGCAATATCCTGCTGATCTACTACGGCCGTGACCGCTCCATCGACAAATACGACCAGCGCATTGAGCGTGCAGTCATGGTTCGTCTGCCCGAAGAGGATATGAAGATCATTCGCGCCGACTACGAGAAGATCATTTCGTACATTCAGGATGGTCGCGCGGACGAGCTGTCGGAGGGCATGACCACCTACTTGGGCGCCTGCACAAAGGGCGCAACCGAAGCGACGATGTGGGTTGACCAGTATTACGAGTACTTCAACACCGATACGGGCGAGATCGAGCACCGTCGCGCGAAGCGTCGTGCCTTCTCACTCAAGCGCTCGTACATGGACTATGTGCTTCATACCTATGTTCTCGGTGCTCCGCGCATTGGCGAGAGTATCGTCCAGGCCGGCGACAAGTCCATTGATTTCGAAAGCTACGTTACTGCGCTTATCGAGCGCCACTATGGTGAAACCGATCGCCAGATTGCAGAGCAGTACGGCCTGGAATACACGGGAAACAAGGCGCAATGGACGACACTCGTTTATCGAATGCTCGGAATTAAAAGCAATGCTGCCGAGGAGTTCGTTAAGGCTGGGATTAACGTCCGCGTTTGTCGCGTTAATAAGAGGGGACACATCGAGCAGGCAATGTCTTTCCCTCCGTTTGAGTTTAAGCAGCTAATCAATGAGGATTGGGAAACGTCATCCTTCCGTGCGCGCCTTGAGACCAACCGTTTCTTCTTTGTCGTGTTCCGTGAGGACCACGAGGGGGAGTGGCGTCTTGACCGCTGCCTATTCTGGGCAATGCCGGCAAACGAAATCGAGGGCCCCGCAAAGGCCTGCTGGAATGAGACTCGCAAGGTAATTCGTGAGGGCGTTAAGCTCAGTCCGTATCGGGACGCGAGTGGAAAGCTCAAGGTGACCAACAATCTGCCCGGTATGGCGGACAACCCGATTGTCCACGTTCGCCCGCATACCTCAAAAGCTGCGTACAGATTCGCCGACGGAACCGAAATCGGCGACATTGCGAGGAACGCCTACGAGTTGCCCGATGGACGTTGGATGACCAGGCAATCGTTCTGGTTTAACAAAGGCTATCTAGAGCACATCCTGGGGTTGTAGCCTTCGAGTCGGCAATTCAACTACCTGTGCATACTCGATTTTCGAGGATATCTGGACTCGATTTTCGAGCCTTGCCCTACAGGTAGATTCCCTCGAACAGGGTCTTGTGGAACTCGGCGTGATGGTCGCGTGCCCAGGTAAAGAGTGCCTGGTCAAAATTGGTGCGCGCGGCTGGGATGCCAAAGACGCCGACAACTTCGACGCGCACAAACTCCAGTGCCGGCAGCTTGTTGATGGCAGTGAGGGCAAACGGGGACGAGGGCTCCTCGAACAGATAGCGGCTGCCTTGCAGCGCGTCGCAACTGGTGCACGTGTTGCCGAGCGACGGGGCTTTGGAGGCTCGCGCGCCTACGGGCTTGTAGCCGCAGCGCTTATGAAGGTAGTCGCGGATCTCGCCCGGCGCGCAGCCAAGAGCGGGCACGATGGCGAGTGCGTTGGCGTTGGCCGTGTCGATGGCAATGTGCCCGGCCTTGTTGGGCGCGTGCGCGATGGCGATGCCCTTGTCGTCATCGGTTCGATAGGGAATGCCGAAGGCCGCGACCGAGGTCTCTTTGTGACACTTCCAGCACTCGCGCTTGCCCAGTACTAGATATATATACGGCGCTGAGGGGTCGGATCGGTCAACACCGGGCAGCCACTCGGCAAAGGGCTCGGGGTTGACGCCGCTGGGTACATACCAGATCTTCTTGGTCCGGTCCCATTTGGCGCCCAGCGCTTTGGCTTCTTCTTTGTGCGAAAAGGGGACATCGAGCTCGGTGCGCATGGCGGCTCCTTGGTGCTGCGGGTGCAAGTGGCTCAAGGATACCGCAGGGCGCAGACATCGCGGCGTTTTGCTGAGAAGTTGCGGTGCGGACTGATTGGTTATGCCGATGGATAGATTGGTAAGTAGATGGTCGGCTTTTGGCCAGTTGGGCGGTTGGAGCAGCTTGTGGCGCAGTTTTGTGCCTGGCTATTGTTGATGTTGGGGTATTGAATATATTTGGCTGCCATTCGTCAGGTGAATTGATGTTACGTTGCGATGACGGTTGGAACTGCCAGCGGATTTAGCGACATAAAACAAAACAGCCCAGAGGACATAGCCTCTGAGCTGCGAACATTTGGTGGGCGTTAGAAGATTTGAACTTCTGACCTC
>UQTR01000098.1 GCA_900544065.1 uncultured Collinsella sp. | reverse complement strand
CCTCGACGGGCAGGTCGGCGCCGATAGCGGCGGCCATAGGCTCTTCGATCAGATAGGCCTGGCGGGCACCGGCCTGGATCGTGGCCTCAAAGACAGCGCGCTTCTCGACCGACGTGACACCGGAGGGAACGCAGACGACAACACGTGGACGCGGAGTCCACGGATAGCGCTTCTCGGACGCCTTGTCGATAAAGTAGCGAAGCATGGCCTCGGTAACATCGAAGTCGGCGATGACGCCGTCCTTCAGGGGACGAACGGCCACGATGTTGCCGGGCGTACGGCCGAGCATGCGCTTTGCCTCGATACCGACCGCCAGGATGCGCTCGTCGTTCTTGTCGATGGCGACAACGGAGGGCTCGCGAATGACGATGCCCTTGCCGCGCACGGAGACAAGCGTATTTGCGGTGCCGAGGTCGATGGCAAGATCGCCCGCATAGCTACCGAAGAACATATCCATCAAAGAAAACAACGCAACTCCTGATGTGTTGGATGATTGCTGGAAAACTACTAGCTCATCATACTAGCGCAAGCCCGGCACCTCACTTGCGGTGAAGCGCCGGGCAAAGCTAAATCCCATAAGGTCACTACTGGTTGTCAGCAGCCGAGAAATCCATATCGAGCGAAGAAACGGCCCAGCCGATATGATTGTCGGAGCGCACGAATTTGACGGTGTACTCCTGCTCGCCGCCCTTGGACAGCGATGCCTTCACCTTAGCGGTCGTCTCGGTCATGGACTGATCCATGCCCTCGACGGACACGGTGGCACCCTGCGGAATCGAGGAGATGATCATCGACTTAGCGTCCTCGGACAGGCTCGAGGCCAGACAAGACTCGGCCTTTGCGGTGTCACCGTCGCCGGCAGCCTGGAACAGATCGGTAACGACAGACTCCTGAGACGGGAAGCCAAAGCCGCGCGTGTAGGCAAAGCCCAGACCGCCCGCAGCAATCAAAATGAGCAGAAGCAGCACGATGAAGACTTTGAGACCCGTGTGGCGGTGGCGACGACGGACCTTGGCCTGCTTACGATCCTGACGGTCCTGCTGGACCATCTCGGACTCGGACAGCGTAAAGAAGCCGGTGTCCGAGGGATCGGGCATAAACTGACCGGTCGCGCCCGTAGGATCGAGAGGATCGACGGCAGGAGCATCCATCGCGGGCGCCGGAGCCGTGGCCATAGCCGTCTGGGCAGACAGCGCGGCAAGCGAATCGTGCACGCGCGCAAGCTCATCGGCCTGCTCGGAGGTGAGCTGGTAGATGCCATCGGCAGTAGCGGCGTTAAAGGCATCGAGTGCGTCGGAGGGACGGCCGGCGGCAGAAAGCGCCTGACCCATGCCGGCGTTAAGCGCACGCGTGTCGTCGCGGGGGCCGGCAAAGTCGATAGCCGTGCGGTAGGTCTCCACGGCATCCGCCGGACGGCCGAGCTTAATGAAGCAACGACCGAGCTCGCCGAGCGCGGCGGCAGGAGCCGGATTGGCGCCGTCGATGGCGGCCTGACGGAAGGCGGTTCCCGCGTTGGCATAGTCGCCCGATTGGAACAGCGCATTGCCTAGACCCAGATAGGCCTTGAACGGCGTGGCATAGGAAGCATCCTGCGTAGCAGCAGAGAACGCCTGAGCGGCCGTCGTGTAGTCGCCCACGGCGGCGAGCGCCTTGCCGCGGTTGGTGAGCAGCGCGCCGCGCTTGCCGTAGGTGCCGTCGTTGAGGGCGGCGGCATAGGCCTCGGCGGCCTCGGCATACATGCCCAGGTGCATCAAGGCGTTGCCACGAAGGTGATCGGCCTCGCCCATAATCTCATCGGGAGTCTTTGCCGCCCCAAGCATCTGGGCTGCAGCGGAAAAATCACCCGCGCGGTAAGCGGCGCGGCCCTGTTGGATCAGCTGGCTATTCAAGGAAGTCCCCTTTACTCGTGAACGATCTCGACATGGACGATCTCGTCGCCGGCACGCAGCTGCGAAATCACATCGAGACCCTCGACCGTGGTACCAAAGACGGTGTAACCGGAATCGAGGTTATGCTGGGCACCCAGGCAGAAGTAGAACTGCGAACCCGCGGAATCGGGGTCCATGGAGCGTGCCATGGCAAGGGCGCCATCGACATGGCTGTTGCGCGGATTGGTGGCAAACTCGCCCTTGATGGAGTAGCCGGGGCCACCGGTACCGGGCATGCCGTCGGGGCCCTCAAGACCGGCAGCGACGTCGGCGCCGGACATGTCGCGAGTATTGGGGTCGCCGCCCTGGATGACAAAACCGGGCACATAGCGATGGAACTTAAGGCCATCATAGAAGCCCATCGTGGAAAGCTCGCAGAAGTTCGCGACATGAATGGGAGCGCCCTCGCCGTCAAACTTGACCTTGATGGTACCCTTCGACGTCTCGATTACGGCGCACTCGTCGCCGGCAAGCTGATACTCGGGCGTGTAGAGCTCTTTCTTAAAACCAAACATGTGGTTCCTTCCTCGTGCGTTTAAAGCATATTTGTACGAATTGTAGCAATAAGCACGGGCTTACATCAATTGCGCACGTAGGTTATGCCGACTATGGCGAACTAATTTTAGGAACGCTGCTGCGGCTTCCAGGAACCCACATTGGCATCGTACTGGTTCAGCGCGCTGTTGCCGCCCTGCGCAATGGGCGCCAGGATCTCGCTTTGGTGGGAACTCATCGACTCGCCATCGGGAATGGCCAGCGAGATATCCCAGCTCTGGCAGATCACGTCGACGCGCTCATACATCCACTCGGCAAGCTGCTTTAAGTGGGCGATGTCGTCCGCATAGACCGTATCGTCCTGTACTTTCAGGTTGTTGAGTTCATCTTGCGTCTTTTTGATCTGGTCGCGCAGGGCATAAGCACTCTGCGAGAGCTCCTGACGGGTGGACAGCGGCGTTCGGAGATAGCCGTTGTTAAAGGAATCGATGACCTCGCCGATCTGGTCCTCGTCAGCGTAGGACACGATGGTCTGATACAGACCGTCGAGCCTGGTATAGAGCTGATCATCGGTGAGCACGGTTTCTTCCTGGACCACCTCGGCAGAATCGCCCTGCTTGGTATCGTCCTCAGTCGCCTCGCCCTTTTGACGCGTGGGGAAGGTGGTTTGTGCAGCTTGTCCAAACTGATCATAGAAGCCAGGCATGACACCCATGGGATCGGTCGTCACGAACCAATAGGCACCGCCGCAAACGACGGCAAGGACCGTGATTACGATAAGCGGCTTGGGAATATGACGCTTGTGCTTGTGATAGGCGTCCTCGTCGGGGTGCACCTTGCGCTTGGGTTTTTGAGCATCGTCATGCAGGGAAACGGGCATGGGAATATCGACCTTGGGAATACCGAAATCCTTATCGAAAGCCGGCAGCACGCAGGTCTCATTGGGGTCGGCGGCGTCCGAAAGCACCGCAGCGGCAGAGGCCGGCGCATGCGGCACCTCGGTGTCGATCTGCTCTTGCGTTAGGCGCGGAAAGCCCGCCGTGCGGCCCGCTGCCAGATCGGATGCTGCCGCGTCCTCGGAGAGGATACCCGGAGCGGGGCGTCCGCATTTGGGGCACGTACGATCATGCGGAGAAAGACGGGCACCGCAGCCCTCACAGAACACGAACTCGGTGTGCTCCGGACCATCGCCCGGACCCACATAGGCGTTGCAGTAGGGGCAGAACGAGGCGCCGTCCTCGATAGTCTTAAGGCAATGCGGGCAGATCACGGCATCCTCTTTTCGAAGCAATTCAAATAATCGAGGTTAGAGCATAACATCGCCACGGCCCCACAGGAGCAAGGCACCAATTCAACATCGCCAGGGCGCGTAGTTACTTCTTCTTTTTGCTCGGCATCGAGACTTTGATGCCTTGGGCGGACTTGGTTACGCGAGAGCGCTTGGCTCCGCTACCCTTCTTTTTCTTGGGCTGGGCCTGGGCCACGCCCTCGAGTGCGCGGACCTCGGCCTCGCGAACGGTGCGAGCTTCGCGGCGCTGTGCCATGTCGGCGGCGACGCGCTTGGCAAAACGCTCCGCCGTCGAACCCGTCGAGCTCACCTTGCCGCCACCGCGACCCAAGCGGACGCGCACACCGCGGCCAAAACCAGTTGCGGCATGACGACGACGCGGCTTGAGCGAATCCATCATCGTGGCGAGCTTAAAGAACACCGAGCAGGTAAAGACCACGATGACAGCCAAGATAACCATCTGACCCATCGACAGGTTGGCAATAGACAGCAGCTTCGGGAATCCGATAACGCCCGTCAGGATGCCGGCAACTACAAACACAAAGAGCGCCACACGTAAGGGCGTGAGGGGCTGCGAGATACGCCAGATCAGGCTGACGCTCGCCGCGCACGACGTAAGTAGGCACATCGTAGACAGCGTGAGCTGGTTAAAGCCGAACACGCGCGCCACAAAGATATCGAGCGCCGCGGCCAAAATGACCGCAATCGACGCCGGCAGTGCCCGCTTGAGCACGTTCGTCAGGAACGACCCCTTCACGCGAGCATTGTTGGGCTCCAGGCCCAACACAAAGCCCGGCGCGCCGATGCAGAAGAAGTTGATGAGCGTCATCTGAATCGGCTCGAAAGGGTACGGCGGCAGCGCGATGCACAGCGCCGCCAGGCCCATCGAGAACAGCGTCTTGGTCAAGAACAGCGAAGCCGAACGCTGCAGGTTGTTGATGGAGCGACGGCCCTCGGCTACCACAGCAGGCATCGAGGCAAAGTCGTTGTCGACGAGCACGATCTCGGCCACGTTGCGCGCGGCATCGGAGCCGGCTGCCATGGCGACGGAGCAGTCGGCCTCCTTGAGCGCCAGCACGTCGTTGACGCCGTCGCCCGTCATGGCCACGGTGTGCTCGCGGCGCTTGAGTGCCTGCACGAGCTCGCGCTTCTGCTGCGGGGTCACACGACCAAAAACATGGTAGCGGTCCACTGCGGCATCGAGCTTGGCCGGCGTATCGAGCGTCGTGGCGTCCACATAAGCGTCCGCCCCCGGCACGCCCACCACGCGCGCGATCGACGACACCGTACGCGGGTCGTCGCCACTGATCACGTTAAGGGTCACGCCCTGCTCGTTAAAGTAGCCGATGGTCTCGGCCGCCGAGGTACGAATCTCGTCGCGGATGGTCACAAAGCCCACGGGCTCGGCCTCGCCCACCATATCACCATCGGGCGTAAAGCCGTCCACGCGCGCCACCACGAGCACGCGGCAGGTATCGGCAAGCTCGGCGACACGGTTCTCGACCTGGGCAAACGCACGATCAGAGAGCACAAACTGCGCCGCACCCATCACATAGGAGCCCTGCGCAAACGAGGCACCACTCCACTTTTTGGAGGACGAGAACGGAATGACCGACAGCGGCTCAGACACCTCGACCGGGCGATCGGCGTAATAGTTGAGCAGCGCCTGGCAGGTCTCGTTGGCATCGGCCGAGGTCGCACGCGCCACGTTAGCCAGCGCAAAATCGAGCACCGTGGTATCGACGGGAACGGCGGCGTCGCTCTCCCCCACACCCATACCCTCGACCGGTAGCGGATAGGTACCCTCGACCTCCATGCGACCCGACGTGATGGTGCCCGTCTTGTCCAGGCACAGCACGTCGACGCGCGCGAGCGTCTCGATGCAGTAAAGCTGCTGCGCCAGCACCTTGCGGCGGGCCAGGCGCACCGTGGCGATGGCGAGCACCGACGAGGTCAGCAGCACCAGGCCTTGCGGGATCATGCCCAGCAGGGCGCCCACCGTGGACAGCAGCGCCGACGAAGGCACATGACCAGCCAACAGCTCGGAGAAGCACCACGAAAGCGCGCTATCGCCCGGGGTTCCCGCGGCATCCCACAGCTCGCTCACACTCGAGGCAAACAACGCCAAACCGAGCGGGATCATGATGATGCTCGCAAAGCGCACGATGGCGTTAAGCGCGTTCATGATCTCGGAATTGACCTTTTTGACGTACTTCGCCTCGTTATTAATTTTGGCCACGTAGTTGTCGGCGCCGACATGGATCACGCGGGCGCGCAGCAAGCCCGAGTCGATAAAGCTGCCGCTCATGAGCTCGGAACCGGGCTGTTTCTTAATGAGGTCGCTCTCACCCGTCAGCAGGCTCTCGTTCACGAGCGCCTCGCCCGAAACCACCACGGCGTCAGCGGGAATCTGGTCGCCGCGCCCCAGGCGGATGATATCGTCGAGCACGATCTGGTCCAGGTCGAGCTCCACCTCGGCGCCGTCGCGCACCGCAATGGCCTTCTTGGAGGTCAGCAGCGTGAGCTTATCGACCATCTTCTTGGAACGCATGGACTGGATGACGCCAATAGCAGTATTGAGGAACACTACGAACAGGAACGTCAGATTCTTAAACGAACCGGTCAAAATGACTAGGAACGCCAAAATCACGTTGATCAAATTGAACAGCGTGCAGAGGTTCTCGATGATGAGCTCTTTGACCGACTTGGTCTTGAGCTCCATGTTGCGGTTGATCTTACCGGCGGCGATGCGCTCCTCGACCTCGGCGGTCGAGAGTCCGCGCTCGATATCCGTTGCTGCCATACCACGTCCCATCACGTCGCGTCGGTATAAGAAAAACCGCCCGGACCATGCGAGGTTCGGACGGTCTCACGTTCGATGGTGCCCCATGTTGGATTCGAACCAACGGCCTTCTGCTCCGGAGGCAGACGCTCTAATCCCCTGAGCTAATAGGGCCAACGTTTGGCATTATACCCAAGTGCACCACGGGCTATCAAAATAAAAGAAAAAGCTTTGCAATTACGTGGGAGACGCGGCACAACGGCTCACTTTAGAAGGCAAAAGCGAATCAGATAGTATAAACTCTCATGCACCATATATACATGGCTCGCGATGCGGGCCGTTTTTGCAAGGGTTATCCCTGTCTCTTATACACATCTCCGAGCCCACGAGACCCTAAGACATCTC
>UQTR01000097.1 GCA_900544065.1 uncultured Collinsella sp. | reverse complement strand
ATGTCTTAGGGTCTCGTGGGCTCGGAGATGTGTATAAGAGACAGCTCCGAGATCGTCTCGACCGTCATGTGCAACCTGGGCTTCTCCATCGCTATGAAGGAGCAGGGCTTCGAGATGGTTCAGACCGCTGTGGGCGACCGTTATGTTCTTGAGCGTATGCTCGCGGACGGTGCCGTCATCGGCGGCGAACAGTCTGGCCACATCATCTTCCTGGAGCACAACACCACCGGTGACGGCCTGGTGACGGCTCTGCAGCTGCTGGCCGTGCTCAAGCGCACCGGTCGTACCCTCACCGATCTTGCCGGCATCATGAAGAAGTACCCGCAGGTACTCGTCAACGTGCATTCCGACAACAAGGCTGGTCTGGACGATTGCCAGCCCATCTGGGATGCCGTCGCTGCTGCCGAGAAGGAACTTGACGGCCGCGGTCGCATTCTGGTGCGTCCGAGCGGTACCGAGCCGCTGGTCCGCGTTATGGCCGAGGCCGAGACGCACGAGCTGACCCAGCGCGTTGTCGACGACATCGTCGAGGTTGTCAAGCGCGAACTTCCCTAATGGTCAAAAACGAGTGCCAAGTGGTAAACTGTTAAGGCTATTTTGGTCGATTGGTATGTCCGAGGGGGAGCATGTTCACTAAAGTCCTAAGGTCTTTTGGTATGCGTGGTCGAGTCCTTACGCTGGATGCTCCCATCTCGGGCGACGTCATTCCGCTTTCCGAGGTAAACGACCAGACATTTGCCACCGGCCTTTTGGGCCAGGGCGTGGCGATTCAGCCTACCGGCACGCGTGTGATTGCACCGGCTGATGCCAAGGTCGAGGCCATTTTTCCCACGGGACACGCTGTTGCGCTTAACACGGTCGATGGCTTGGACGTGCTCATCCACGTTGGTTTGGACACT
The DNA here is from genome assembly GCA_900544065.1 of uncultured Collinsella sp. Classification (GTDB taxonomy): domain Bacteria; phylum Actinomycetota; class Coriobacteriia; order Coriobacteriales; family Coriobacteriaceae; genus Collinsella. Next base: position 6,085 of record UQTR01000097.1, on the reverse strand, counting down.
GTTCAGCTTGAGGGCAAGCACTTTACCGTACATGCGCAAGTGGGTGACATCGTCCATAAGGGCGATGTGCTCATTGAGTTCGATCGCGAGGCAATTGCTGCCGAGGGCTACGATGTGACGGTTCCCATCTTGGTGTGCAACTCTGTTGAGTTCTCGAGCATCAAGGGCTCCGTTGGCGTGCATGTCGAAGAGATGGACCAGCTCATCGTTGCTCGCGAGCGCTAGCAAGTGCACGTGGCCATTAGCCTACAATTCAAACACGTTTACGGAGGGCGCCCTTGAAAGAGGACGCCCTCCGTGGCAAGATGGGATTTGTCCGAAGCTAAAAGGCTTCGGGTCACCGTGGACGGGCAGGGGCCTCGACGCGGCTAGACACGAGACACATACATTACGCGACCTCGCCCTGGTGGCCGCACACGTTGGTTGCGGCCGACGCGGGCCGCGGGCAAGTGCTTGTAAGGGGAGCCTTGCCTCTCTTGTACGAGAAAGGACGCGTAATGAAGATCATTAAAGCTAAAGACTACGAGGATATGAGCCGCAAGGCCGCCAATATTATCTCGGCGCAGGTTATCCTCAAGCCCGACTGTGTGCTGGGACTTGCCACCGGCTCCACCCCGATCGGTGCCTACAAGCAGCTCGCTGCTTGGTACGAGAAGGGCGACGTCGACTTTGCCGAGGTCAGCACCTACAACCTGGACGAGTATCGCGGCCTTTCGCACGACGATCCCCAGAGCTATCACTACTTCATGCGTGAGAACTTCTTCGATCACATCAACATCGACCTGAACAACACGCATGTGCCCGACGGTTCCAACCCCGACGCCGCCGCTGCCTGCTCTGAGTACGACAAGATCGTCGCCGCCGCCGGTTACCCGGATCTGCAGCTGCTCGGCATTGGCAACAACGGCCACATCGGCTTCAACGAGCCCGATGACCACTTCTCCAAGGGCACGCACTGCGTCGACCTCACCGAGAGCACCATTCAGGCCAACAGCCGCCTGTTCGACAGCATCGACGACGTTCCCCGTCAGGCCTACACCATGGGCACCCAGACCATCATGTATGCCCGCATGATCCTGGTCGTCGCCAACGGCGAGGCCAAGGCTCAGGCCGTGCATGACATGTGCTATGGTCCGGTTACGCCCGCGTGCCCGGCTTCGATCCTGCAGCTGCACACCAACTGCGTTGTCGTTGCCGACGAGGCCGCCCTTTCGCTCTGCGAGTAGTGCGAATCCTGCACCTCGACATAGCCTTGCCTAAGGCCTCCGCTTTGCGGGGGCCTTTTTGCTGAGCGCGCGCCGTGTGCTTGACGAAAATCTTGCAGCGAACTTGACGGGTGCGTCTGGTGCAGCATGATTCATTCCATAACAGATACTATGCATAAATGCTATGAAAAGGTCGCAGACGGTAGCTAGCGTTAGGTGAGTTGCGCAACACAATTGAACAGCGCTCATTTGAGGTACACTGCCAAAGGATGGGACAAGCTGGCAAGCGCATTGACCTGCGCAAAGACTGATTGGTTGGGGGATAAGTTTCAATCGGACCACGCTGAACAAAAACTTGCCATTTGCGTACCAACAAACATCCTAAACCGTAGCATCGCTCTATTCATCTAGCGATACATATGGTCTAGCGTTACGGTGTCCATGTGGTCGAGTGGAGGAGCGGGCATGGTTAACGATTTGGGCAATACGGACGACCTCGAGCTTATGCCGCTGGGCGGAGGCTATATGGTGCGACGCGAACGCTTGATGAATGAGCTTATCGCCAAGGGCCGAAAGGCCGGCATTGTGGTTCTTTATGCGCCCGACGGGTTTGGGAAGACCTCGGTACTGCTGCAGTACACCCATGAGGTTAAATGCGACCCGACGCGAGGCCCCGTGCGGATTATCGAGGCCGATCGCGCCACTGGGCGCGAGGTGTTTATGCAGCTCGAGGTGGTTACCGAAGAACTCAAAGACAAACCGCACTCCCTTATCGCGATTGATAATGTGCCAAACCTCGATCAGCACGATACCGAAGACCTCATCGACAGGATTCGCGGCCTGCGCGCTATGGGGGTAGGGGTCTTTATCTCCTGCCGTCCTTCAAATCGTCAACTGATTCATGGGCTGGGCGATTCGGTTAAGATCAATGCGCAGATGCTCAAGGTGCATGCCTATGAGTATTCGGCGTGGGCATCGGCGTTTTCGATCAGCACATCGCTCGACTTTTATCAGCTCACGCAGGGTGTGCCCGAGCTCGTCTCGGCATTGCAGACGGGTCTGTATGGCCAAGGCGACGTAGCCGGTCTGCTCGAAAACGAGATTGTCAACGTATATGGCGCGGCACTTGTCGATCTGGCTTCGCTCGACAATAATGCGCTGTTTTGCGTGGCATGTCTCATGATTTTGATGGGCGAGGGCAATATCGCAGAACTCGAGGCTTGTGGGGTGAGGCTGTCGATGGTCGACCAGTCCTACTTTGTACGCGACTACCCGATCTTTGGCTTGGACCCCGCCGAGCGGAGTTTTACGTGTCTGGGCACGGAGGATAACGGACGCTTGCGCTTGCGCAAGTTGGTGGCCGAGGTTCGCCCCGAACTTGTTCCGAGGGCGGCCCGGATTTTGCTTAAGGCGGGTAGATGCGATGTGGCGATGGGCCTGGCGGACGCCTTTTTGGACCGTGATGCGGTCCTTGAACTTGCTGGGCAGTATGGGGTCGATCTGGCTCTGACGGGGCACGGGGCCGATATCTGCCGAGCAGCGCTGGGCACGATCGATGCCGAGGATCCGGCTCCAGAGCCAACGCCTGCCGAGGCGCTTGGCGTATATCTGGCAGCGGTCAGCGTGTCCAATACAAAGCTCGCTCGCTATATGGCATCGGTTATCGAGCGCGGGGGCGAACGGGCGGCCTGCGAAATAGACCCTGTTTCATGGAGGGTGGCCCAGACACTGACGGCTGTTTGCTATGGGGACAACGGGCTTGGGCTTCCTACGAACCTGGCCGTGCCAGAAATCGAGACATCCCATACCGCACTCGATATGTTGTCCGCACATATCGAGGTCAAGCGCTGCCTGACCGAGCGGGGAGATGACGGCGGCGTTCAACGAGCTCGATCGTTTTGCCGTGCGCATGCGCGACAACCAGATTCAGCTGTTTGGCCTGTTGCTAGAAGGCTGGCAGTCGCTGGCAGAGGGACGGCCGGTTAATGCAAAGTTCCGTGCGGTCCAAGTGCTCAAACTTGCCGAGGAGTCGATTGCGTACATGCGCGATAATGCGTTACTGCTGGAGCGCGCGGCATATCTGCGTAACACCTCGATGGTTTCGGTACGCGAGGAAGCGGAGTTGCTCGATATAAGCCAGACGCAGGTTGGTGGCGCAGAAGCCTGGATGGTGGCGCTGCATTTGGCCTGTGCGGGCCGAGACAGCGACCTTGCAGCCTGGATGTCCATGAATCGCGCGGGGATTCTAGAGCCATCGTATCGGCTCTTTGCGCGCCTTGCCATGCATTGTCTGGGCGAGCCGGCGACCAGGATTCGCAAGAAGCTTCCCGTGCGCGAGCTGTCGCGGTACTCGCTGCGCGACGATTTGGAAGGGGAAGGCGAGTGCCTGTTCCAGGCCGGTGAGGTTGAAGCCGTTGATACCATTGACCATATCGAGATTCGCATGTTTGGGGCGTTTCGCGCCGAGCGCGACGGGTTTCCCATCACGGACAAAATGTGGCGCCGCAAGAAGGCGGCGACACTTGCCGAGCGGCTTGCGCTGGGCATGGATGCGCTCGTCGATCGTGAGACGCTGGCCATGGAGCTGTGGCCCCATGCCGAGTTCAATAGCGCCCGCAACAACCTGTACTCGACGATATCGCGCTTGCGGTCGGCTTTGGGACCGACGCCGGATGGCAAATCGTGTGTGCTCATCCAAAATGAATGCATCGGACTCAACGGCGACTACGTCAAGACCGATGTACGGCTGTTTGACCAGATAAGCCGCGAGGTTTTGGGAAATCGCACGGGTGCGCGCGGGCCCCATTTAGTTGAGCTGTGCCTTAAGATTGAGCAGCTTTATGCCGGCCCGTTGTATGTTCCCAATGGCTGTAACCCCACCTACTTTTTGCGTATGCGACGCATTATGCAGTCAAAGTACATCGATTGCATGATTAAGGGAGCAAATGCCGCTCTAGAAGAAAACGACCTGCAGTCGGCGATTTGGCTGGCGGAGTCGGGGCTTCGGCAGGAAACGGCGCGTGAGGATATGGTGCGCTGCGCCATGCGCGTCTACAGTGCGGCGGGGCGGCGGCGCGATATCGTCGAGCTATACAGCGGTCATATGCACCACCTGAGGGAGCAGGTCAATGGCGTTCCCGAGCCCGAGACGCGGCGTCTATACGAGCGCTTGGTGGAGGGGCGGCTCAATCGCGTGCTGGTCGAGCGATAAAAAACGGGTGCCCGAAGTACTCGGGCACCCGTAAGCTTGCTATATGTTGGCTCGCCGGATCATTGGCTCTTAGACGAGCTTGATCTTCTCGATATCCTTGCGCGGGGACTCGCGATACAGCGAGAACTTGCGGCCGATGACCTGGACGACCTCGGCGTGGCAACGCTCAGCGAGCTCTTCGGCGGCCTCGCGGGCGGAAAGACTGGAGCCATCGAGCACGGAGCACTTAACGAGTTCGTGCTTCTCCAGGTAGGCGACCGTCTGCTCGACGGTGCCCTCGTTGACATCGGACTTACCGATGATGATGGCGGGGTTGAGGTGATGGGCCATGCTGCGAAGCTGCTTGACCTGGGCTCCTGTCAGTGCCATGGGTTCTCGCTTTCTATGTATGGGGCGCCCCGCGACGGGGCCTTAATCTACGTGAGCTGTCCCACGATAGCGCAGGAACGGCGCGGTGTGGAGCGCGTTTGCCCAGTTCAAAAAGAATGCGGATGCCGAGTGAGTGGGCGGTGCGGGCTGCGAACAGGCTATGAGCTGGGCGCAGAGACCGGTTCCCATGAAATAAACGCCCAGCGAACCTTATGGATATGGTCGAGCATATAGCGCCCCTGCGGCACGCCCTTGGAGCCCGGCTCGCCGGCATGGGGGTTTTCGATCATGTGCTGAGCGATATAGTCGCGCAGGCGGTCGATCTTATCCTCGTTGCCATGCTCGAGCATACGGGAAAAATCCGCCACGCCTGCCTCAAGGCTATCGAAGGTATCGCGACGAGGCGATTCAAAGTATGTAACCTGCGGCAACGCACCCATCTGAATGAGGATGTTGAAGGCGTACACAAAGCCATTGCTGCAGGTAACCGAGGCGCCGATAGCGTTCATCAAGTGCAGATCATAGCGCGGGCTGGAGTTGGCGACCATCGTGACAGCACAACGCCGACGAGCCGTGCGGTCGAGCTTGGCAAGCGCATCTTTTAGATTGGTCGTCGTAACCGACCGACTGGCAAAGGCAACATCCACCGCTTTCGCGACCGGTCCAACCAAATCCCAATCATCATCCCAAGCAAGCTCAAGCGGCGTAATGCGATCCTCGAGCCCATAGTACTCAATACCAGCATCAAGCGTGCCTAACATAGCAGGGGAAAAGTCAGCAGCAATCACAGGATGCCCAGCCTGAGCAAGCGGAATGGCAATCGACCCAGCTCCACACCCCATATCGAGCACCGACTCACCAGGCTCAATCGCCAACAGTTTTATAAAATCCCGAGCATAAGGGGCAGTCTCAAGAGGTCGAAAATGTCGAGCTCGCTTATCCCATTCAAAAGAATCATCAGCCCGATGCCGAGCGGCCTGCAGACGCATCCATTCGCCATTCCAATCCGCAGCAAGCAGCTCAGAACGAATCTCCCCATCAACCACGGGCCAACCTCCTAGCAACAAAAAAGCGACTCCTCCCAAAAGAAGAGCCGCAACCAGCATATATCAGAAAAAGAACCGCTCCAACGCCAAACCGCCACACCAACCAAGGCGGGCAGAAGCGAAGCGACTGCCACTGAGCCAGAACCCAGCCAAGGTTGAGATGTGCGGGAGCCCCGCCGCCGGGCGGCAGACATATAAGGTCGATCGCGAGTTCCGCACGAGCCGGAGAGCACTTAATGTGCTCTCCGTGCGAG
>UQTR01000096.1 GCA_900544065.1 uncultured Collinsella sp. | reverse complement strand
AGCGTCAGATGTGTATAAGAGACAGATACGATGCCGCTCGCCATGCTCCTGTTGTGCGCCGGCAACATCTCCGACCGTCTGGGCGCAAAGCGCGTGTTCATTGCGGGCATGGCGGGCTTTGCGGTGGCGTCGCTCATCTGCGCGCTTGCGAACAGCGTGGCCATGCTCGTTGTGGGGCGTGTGGTGCTGGGCATCGCCGGCGCCCTGACCTTGCCTTCGTCCATGTCGCTTATCAACGAGGCGTATCTTTCGGAACGCGCGCGCTCTCGTGCGCTGGCCATCTGGGGCATTGGCGGCTCGGCTGCCACAGCGTGCGGGCCCCTGCTCGGCGGTCTTCTCGTCCCCATCCACTGGGGCTGGGTCTTCGCGATCAACGTGCCGGTTTGCGCGGTCGTTCTTTTGATGGCGCGGCATTTGCCGACGTCGCCCACGCGGACCGTTCCGTTCGACATGCCGAGCCAGGTGCTCGCAATCGCGGGAATAGGCGGTTTGACCTGCGGGGTCATTGAGGCCGGTGGCCAGGGCTTCCTGGCGCCGCTCCCGTTGGCATGCATGCTGCTCGGCGTCATCGGCTGCATCGCCTTCGTGGTGCGCCAGCAGCATGCCGAATACCCCATGATGCCGCTTGCGCTTTTCGAGTCTGAGGGCATGCGGATCGCGCTGTACGGAGGCTTCTCGATGATCCTCAGCTGGAACGGCATGATCTTCTTGAGCACGCTGTTCCTGCAGCAGGGGCTGGGCGCCTCGCCGCTCATGTGCGGTCTTGCGTTTGCGCCCGCGGCCGTGACGTCGGTCATCGGCAATCTGCTCAGCGATCGGCTGACCGGTTCGCACGGCATGCGGTTCTCGCTCTCGGCCGGCATGGCCGTGCTCTTTGTGGGCTACGGCATGTTCGTGGTTTTCGGTGGCGTCATGTCGAGTATCGCGGTTTCCGCTGCCGTGTGTATCGTCGGCCTGGGCGGCGCCCTCACCACGCCGTGCCTGGCGAGCCTGGTGCTCAAGAGTGCCGGCGCGGAGCACGGCGGTGTGGCGAGTGCTGTCTTCAACACCCTGCGTCAGGTGGGCGGTGCGCTGGGCATCGCGGTCTTCGGCGCGCTCGTTGCGGTGTCGCCCTCGTTCCAGGCGGGCATGACGGCATCGCTCGGCATCTCCGTCGCGCTGATTTTGCTGCTGTTCATCTCGGTGCGGAGGTCTGGGGTTTAGCTGCGGCGTTGCGCGCCCTCGGTCAGAGTGGCCAGCCTGATGTCGATGTGGGCAGATAGGGAACGTCCCTAAGTGCCGCCTTAGGGGCGTTGGTAAACGGATGCGGCTCATTTTGCCCTTTCTTGATAGGGCGTTTATCCCTTTCTTGATAATGCGTTTTATCAAATATGGCGTTAATCTGCGGTAAAGGTGTTTACCACCGCTGAGGGGCGGCTTTGATACCGCCTACCGAACTGTTTTGTAACCAAACACATTTTTAGGTCAGTGTATTGCGTGTAGCAACTTCGCCCGGCCTCGCCTCCGGGCTGCCACATGAGAGGGGATCTTATGGCACGACTGCATGTAATGGAGCGCAGCCACGCCCAGGCCGTCATGGACGACCTGCACGATGCGCTTGGACGCCGTCTGGCGGTGAGTTCGCTCGCCCCGTGCCCCGTTGAGTTTACGGCGGCGCTCGTCAACCTGTGCTCCACCCAGAGCTGCGGCAAGTGCACGCCCTGCCGTGTGGGCCTGAGCGCGCTGAGCGATCTGCTCGCCGATGTGCTCGAGGGCCGCGCCGACGAGTCCACGCTCAACTTGATTGAGCGCACTGCCCGCACCATCTATCTTTCGAGCGACTGCGCCATCGGCTACGAAGCTGGCGCCATGGCACTCACGGCCATTCGCGGCTTCCGCGACGATTTTGAGCACCACATCCGCGAGCACTCCTGCGGCTTTGACCGCGAGGCCCGCGTCCCGTGCGTGTCGGGCTGCCCAGCGCACGTCGACATTCCCGGTTATATTTCACTCGTCGAGGCCGGTCGCTATGCCGATGCCGTCAAGGTCATCCGCAAGAACAACCCGCTGCCGCTCGTCTGCGGCCTGGTGTGCGAGCATCCCTGCGAGATGCACTGCCGCCGCGGCATGGTCGACGACCCCATGAACATCCTGGCCCTTAAGCGTTTTGCCGTTGAGCATAGCGACCTCAACGATTACAAGCCCAGCGTGGCCGACGACACCGGCAAGCGCATCGCCGTGATCGGCGGCGGCCCGGCCGGCCTTTCCTGCGCCTACTACCTGGCCGTGATGGGCCACAAGGTGACCATCTTTGAGCAGCGTCACCACTTGGGCGGCATGCTGCGCTACGGCATCCCCAGCTATCGTCTGCCGCGCGAGCGCTTGCAGGTCGAGATCGACTGGATCTTGAGCGCCGGCATCGACGTTGAGCTCGATCACTCCGTGAACGGCGAGGAGCTTGCCCGCCTGCGCGACGAGTTCGATGCCGTCTATCTGGCCATCGGTGCCCACAGCGACAAGAAGCTCGGCCTTCCGGGCGAAGAGGCTCCCGGCGTGGAGTCGGCCGTCAAGATGCTGCGTGCCATTGGCGACGACGAGCTGCCCGACCTGAGCGGCCAGCGCGTGTGCGTCATCGGCGGCGGCAACGTGGCCATGGACGTGGCTCGCTCTGCCGTGCGCTGCGGTGCCGAAAAGGTGAGCATTGTCTACCGCCGCCGCATCTGCGATATGACGGCCCAGGACGCCGAGATTGCCGGTGCCCAGGCCGAGGGCTGCGAGGTTCTGGAGCTCACAGCCCCGCTCGCCATCGAGACGGGCGAAGATGGTCGCGTGAGCGGTCTGCGCGTGCAACCGCAGATTATCGGCGAGCCCCGCCGCGGTCGTCCGGCCCCGCGTGCCGCCGCTACGCCCGAGCGCGTCATCCCCTGCGAGCGCGTGTTTGTCGCCATTGGTCAGGACATCGACTCCAAGCCCTTTGAGGATATGGGCATCGCCTGCAAGTGGGGCCGCGTCATCACCGATTCGGACGGCGCCGTGCCCAACTTCGACGGCCTCTTTAGCGGCGGCGACTGCCAGACCGGACCCGCCACCGTTATCCGCGCTATCAATGCCGGCCGCGTCGCCTCGGCCAACATCGATCGCTACCTGGGCTTCGACCATAAGATTAAGCTCGATGTTGAGCTGCCGACCGTCCAGTTTAAGGGCAAACACGAGTGCGGCCGTTGCGAGCTGGGCGAGCGCGAGGCCGGTGAGCGTATCCGCGATTGGAATCTGGTCGAGCAGGGTCTTGCCGAGGAGGAGGCGCGCCAGGAGGCGAGCCGCTGCCTGCGTTGCGACCACTTTGGCTTTGGCGCGTTCCGCGGAGGGAGGAACCTGGAATGGTAGAGCTCAACAACCCCACTGTCAGCGACAACACCGAAAGCGGAGCACTCAACATGGTCAAGCTCACGATCGATAATTGCGAAGTCGTGGTGCCCGAGCACACCACGATCCTGGACGCGGCCAAGTCCGCCGGCATCCAGATTCCCACCCTGTGCTACCTGCGCGACCTGAACGAGATCGGCGGCTGCCGCGTGTGCGTGGTCGAGGTTGAGGGCTGCGACCAGTTGGTTGCCGCCTGCAACAACTACGTGCTCGACGGCATGGTGGTCCACACCAACAGCCCCAAGGCCCGCGAGGCGCGTCGTACCAACGTGCAGCTGCTGCTGTCCCAGCATGATTCGCGCTGCACGAGCTGCGTGCGCAGCGGCAACTGCAACCTGCAGACCATCGCCAACGACCTGGGCATCTTCTATCTGCCGTACGAGCAGCACCTGGCGCGCGAGGGCTGGGACTTCGATTTCCCCATCATTCGCGACAACGACAAGTGCATTAAATGCATGCGCTGCATCAAGGTGTGCGAGAGCGTGCAGGGCTTAGGGATTTGGGACCTGACCAACCGCGCCACGCATACCGCCGTGGGCACCCGCGGGCGTGCGCCGATCGGCAAGACCGATTGCGTCGCGTGCGGTCAGTGCATCACGCATTGCCCGACGGGTGCCCTGCGTGAGCGTGACGATACCGAGACCGTGTTCGATGCTCTCGCCGATCCTGACAAGATCGTGCTGGTGCAGATTGCGCCGGCCGTGCGTAGCGCCTGGGGCGAGGAGCTCGGCATTCCGCGCGAGGAGGCTACCGTCGAGCGCCTAGCTTGCGCGCTGCGCCGCGTGGGCTTTGAGTACGTGTTCGATACCGATTTCTCGGCCGACCTCACCATTATGGAGGAGGGCTCCGAGCTGCTCGAGCGCCTGGGTAAGGCCGCCAAGGGCGAGGGCGACAGCCGCAGCTGGCCCATGTTCACGAGCTGCTGCCCGGGCTGGGTGCGCTTTGTGAAGGCGCGTTACCCCGAGTTTGTCGACAGCCTGTCCACGTCCAAGTCGCCGCAGCAGATGTTCGGCGCCATCGCCAAGACCTACTACGCCAAGGTGCTGGGCGTGGAGCCCGAGCGTCTGTTTGTGGTGTCCGTGATGCCGTGCACGGCCAAGAAGGCCGAGTGCGCGCTGCCGAGCATGGTGGGCGAGGACGGCACGCCCGATGTGGACGTTGCGCTGACGGTGCGCGAGATGGTGCGCATGATCCGCGCGAACCACGTGAGCGTGGACACGCTGGTTGAGGAGCCACTCGATACGCCGCTAGGCTTTGGCACGGGTGCGGGTGTGATCTTTGGCGCCACGGGCGGCGTGATGGAGGCCGCCGTGCGCTCGGCCTATTACCTGGTGACGGGCAAGAACCCCGACGCCGACTTCTTTACCGATGTGCGCGGCCTGGACGGCTGGAAGGAAGCCGTGACCGATATCGATGGCACCAAGGTACGCGTCGCCGTGGCACACGGGCTGGGCAATGCCGCCCGTCTGCTCGACGCGATTCGCGACGGCCGCGTGAGCTATGACTTCGTTGAGGTCATGGCATGCCCGGGCGGCTGCGTCGGTGGCGGCGGTCAGCCCATCCACGACGGCTGCGAGCTGGCAGCCGAGCGCGGTCAGGTGCTGTGGGGTCTGGATGCCGCTGCGGACATTCGCTTCTCGCACGAGAATCCCGATGTCCAGGCGTGCTACCGCGAGTTCTTGGGCGAGCCGCTCTCGCCGCTGGCCGAGGAGCTGCTGCATACCGACCATCACGCATGGACGATGCCTAACGAGGGGACGTGCTAGCGATGCGCGCGTTTGATTTTGAGATGTCGCGCCGGGGGTTTGCCTCGGCGCTCGCCGCGGGCGCCCTGTCGCTTGCGCTCGCGGGCTGTGGCGGCGGGGCTGCCGGTACCGGGTCCGCCGCGGGCTCGGCTGCCGGGTCTGCTGCTGACGGTGCCGCTGCCGAGCCGGTTGAGGTGCACGTCGCCTCGCTCAAGGGTCCGACGTCGATGGGTCTGGTGCAGTTTATGGACCGGGCGGCCGATGGTGAGACGGACAACGAGTTCGACTTTGCGATCAGCACTGCAGCCGATGAGATCGTGCCCAAGGTGATTCAGGGCGATGTCGATATCGCCCTGGTGCCTGCCAACGTGGCGAGCGTGCTCTACAACAAGACCGAGGGTGCGGTGCGGGTCATCGACATCAACACGCTGGGCGTGCTGAGCGTGGTGACGGGCGACGCGAGTGTGGCCTCGTTTGGCGATTTGGCGGGTCGCACCGTCTATATGACGGGCAAGGGCGCCACGCCGGAGTACGTCATGAACTACCTGCTGGAGCGCGCGAGCCTGACCGGCCAGGTGGCGCTCGAGTTTAAGAGCGAGCCCACCGAGGTGCTGTCGGCCCTGCTTGCCGACCCGTCCGCCGTGGGCGTGCTGCCGGAGCCGTTCAAGACCGCCGCCATCGCAAAGAGCGAAGGCAAGCTGTCGGCGCCGGTAAGTCTGACCGATGTGTGGGATGAGCTGGCAGGTGACACTGGCTCGCGCCTGCTGACGGGTGTGACCGTGGTGCGCCGCGCGTTTGCCGAGGAACATCCCGAGGCCGTGGCGGAGTTCTTGAACTGCCATGCGGCGAGCGTTAAGGCCGTCAATGCGGCGCCGGCAGACTGGGCACAGGCCGTGGTCGATGCTGGCATCGTGGACAACGCCAAGATTGCCGAGAAGGCGATTCCCGGGTGCATGCTTGTGTGCCAGACGGGCAAGGATATGAAGGCGGCACTTAGTGGGTATCTGCAGGTGCTGGCCGACGCGGACGCGAGCGCCGTGGGCGGCAAGCTCCCGGCTGACGATTTCTACTACATGGAGTAGCCCGTGCGTGTGTTTGCTCGACACATGACAGAGCGTATGAAGGCGGTGGCGGCAGCAGGTGCCGTCGCCGCCTTTTGGCTTGCCGTGTGGGTCTTCGCGGCGGCGCTGGTGGCGCAGCCACTGATCTTGCCGGGGCCGGGTGCTGTTGCCTTGGCGCTGCTGCGCCTGGTGTGCGATGGCGGTACCTGGGCGATTTTGGTGGGCTCGGGCGCGCGGATATTGGGCGGGCTGGCGCTTGCCGCGGTGTGTGGTGGCGTGCTGGCCGGGATTTCGTCACGTTCGCGTGCGTTTGCCCGCCTGGTGGCGCCGGCGCTGTCGTTTGTCAAGGCGACGCCGGTTGCCTGCGTGGTGGTCCTGCTGCTCATTTGGCTGGGATCGGCGCGCGTGAGCATCGCCGCGGTCTTTTTGATGGCGCTGCCGGGCGTGTATTTTTCGCTGGCCGAGGGCTTGGCACAGGTGAATAAACCGCTGGAGCAGATGTTCCGTCTGCATGGCGTGCGCGGCTGGCGCCTGTTTTGCGCCCATACCTGGCGCGAAGTCCTGCCGTTTGTGCTTTCGTGCGCCCGCGCCGTGATCGGCATGAGCTGGAAGGCCGGCGTGGCAGCCGAGCTGATCGGCATGGCGGTGGGCACCGTGGGCGAGCGCATCTATCAGGCAAAGCTTTTGATTGAGACGGCTGATTTGCTGGCGTGGACCGTGCTGGTCGTTGCCGCCTCGTGGGCGTGTGAGCGCGTGCTGGTGTGGCTGCTGCGGGTTTCGGGACCCGTGGCGTGGCGCGCGGCCGTGCGGGCGCATGGGCATGGACCTGTCTCTTATACACATCTGACGCTGCC
>UQTR01000095.1 GCA_900544065.1 uncultured Collinsella sp. | reverse complement strand
AGACGGCGAGTTAGCCGGCAGGTCGGCATGTCAATCCTGGTCTAACAGAGCCAAAACTAATCCGCGCCGCCCGGCCAGGTCCGACGAGCCACGTTACCGAGCCGCCAAGATAGCGTCGATGAGCGTCAGTACGCCCCCGTCGTTGTTGCTCGGAATACGCCACTTGGCATGCGCGTTCATATGCTCCTCGGCATTGTCCACGATAAAGCTGTGACCGACGCGCTCAAGCATGGGGATGTCGTTGTACGTATCGCCCACGGCAGCGGCGTCGGCGATATCGATGCCCAGGCGCTCGCAGAGATGTGCTACGCCCGACCCCTTGTCGACGCCCAGATTCATAAAGTCGATCCACTCGCGGCCCGCATTGGTGACGTAGAGTTTGTCCGAGAACTCGGGGCTGTAGTCCTCGCGAAACGCTGGCTCGGCATCGTAGGCGGGGAAGAAGATCGAAATCTTGTTGGACTCGATATCAAGGCCCTCAAAGCTATCGACGTAGTTGATCGTGTTGTAGTAGACGCTGATCTCGTCGTGGTACTGATGGTCGCGGGCGAGCACATAGAACTCGTCGTAGCAGCACAAGACGGGAACGGCACGCGGGTCCTCCGAGGCACGGGCGAGCACCTGCTGATACAGCGCCACATCGATGTTGCTCTTATAGATATAGCTGCCGCGATAGATGACGCAGGCTCCGTTGTCGGGACAAAAAGCAAGGCGGTTCTTAATGCTCTCGAACATTTCCTCGAGTTTGGGGGCGGGGCGTCCGCTGGCGGGGCAGAATACAATGCCTGCGTCGGCGAGCTTGTCCAGGCGGTCATCAAGACCCTGCGGCAACACGCGCTTGTCGGTGAGTAGCGTCTTGTCCATGTCGACGGCGAGAATCTTAATGCTTCCGATATTGGTGTCCGATTCGTAAGTTTGCATAAAAGCGCGCCTTTCGTTTCGAAATTGTTTCAGACGTTATAACCATCAACCAGTAACTGAGCGTATTGTCGCAGGAACGGAGCGTATTTGCACCACGCTTCACAAACTAATGAAAAAACTTTTCAGAAATTTGAATTTGTCGCTTGTACGGCAGGCACTTTATCGTAATATAGCGAACATCGAAAACGGAGACGGCAAAAGAGCCGTTTACCGAGGAAAAGGTACCGTTTGCGATATTTGAATTGCGCCCGGCGATACGTGAAAGGAGAGGCAGATGCAGTTCGTAAAGATCATCACCACTGCAGACAATGCCATCCGACGCCAGCGCGCAATTTCCCGACGACGATAACAATCGTCTCTGTCCGCATGGGGCGAATTGCCTCAACAGAGTCATTTTGAGGTCGTTGGGTTTTAGCACGACATTGCTGCATGTTTCTAGGGCATGTATGTGCTGATTTTTGCTATTTAACCTGATATTGCACGGTATTTGACCTCAAGGTGACTTGCAACTGACCGATGTTCTAACTAGCTACCAAGGGCGAAAGGAAACAGCCATGAGCAAGGAAAAAGTCGTTCTCGCATATTCCGGTGGTCTTGATACATCCGTATGTGTCAAGTGGCTCCAGGACGAGAAGAATCTCGATGTCGTTTGCGTCTGCGGCAACGTGGGCCAGGAGGAGACCGGCCTGGATGCCAAGAAGCAGAAGGCGCTCGACCTGGGCGTTCTCGATTGCCAGGTGCTCGACCTGCGCGACGAGTTCTCCGATGAGTTCCTGACTAAGGCCATCGCCGCAAACTCCATGTACGAGAATAAGTACCCGCTGCTCTCCGCTCTTTCCCGCCCGCTGCTCGCCAAGAAGCTTGTCGAGGTCGCTCACGAGTTTGGCGCGACCTACGTCGCCCACGGCTGCACCGGCAAGGGTAACGACCAGGTCCGCTTTGAGGCTGCCGTCAAGGCCCTCGACCCCGAGCTTAAGGTTATCGCCCCGGTTCGCGAGTGGGATCTGAAGTGCCGTCCGGACGAGGTCGCCTACGCCCACGCCCATAACGTGCCGGTTCCCGAGGGCGCCAACGACAATCCCTATTCCATCGACGACAACCTGTGGGGTCGTGCCATCGAGTGCGGCCACCTGGAGGATCCCTGGAACGAGCCGCTCGACGACGCTTGGGTTATGACCAAGAATCCCGAGGACACGCCGGACACCCCGACCTACACCGAGATTGAGTTTGAGGCCGGCAAGCCCGTCGCCGTCGACGGCAAGAAGATGAAGCTCTCCGAGATCGTCATCGCCCTCAACAAGATCTCCGGCGACAATGGCTTTGGCCGCCTCGATCTGGTCGAGGATCGTCTGGTGGGCCTCAAGAGCCGTGAGTGCTATGAGGTTCCCGGAGCCCTGACGCTCATCACCGCCCACAAGGCGCTCGAGGACATCTGCGTCGAGGGCGACCTGCTCAAGGCCAAGATCAAGCTCGAGCAGGATTGGGCCACCGCCGTGTACAACGGCCAGTGGTACAGCCCGCTCAAAAACGCGCTCGATGCCTTTATGGCCGATACCCAGAAGTTCGTGACCGGCACTGTCCGTCTGAAGTTCTTTAAGGGCAACTGCCATGTCGTCGGCCGCAAGAGCCCCTTCAGCCTCTACGACTACGGTCTGGCTACCTACGACCGCGACACCACGTTTGACGAGAAGGCCAGCGCCGGCTTTATCGAGATCGATACGCTGTCGCTCAAGACGTGGGCAAAGGTCCAGGGCCCCAGCTCTGCTGCCGCCCAGGCCTAGCGCCTCCTTCCCTTGGTATCCGCGCGGCCCATCCGCGTGATACATAACGGGCGCACGGGGTCCCTACCTTTCGTTATGCTTGCTGACACTTCTTAACATCGGTGGCCCCTACGTTCCGCCCGCATATATGATGCCGCGTCTGCGGCTGAGTCCGAGCCCCGCCGGGGTTGTCCGGCGGGGCTCCTTCTATCAATTTGGCGGCTCTGCGCCTATATATATGAGGAGTATCCATTATGTTCAATGCTATCGCGCATGCTTTACTTGCCCTCGCGCCCGAGTTCGATGCTGCAAGGGTCGAGGACGTCCCTATGAGCCTGAAGGCCTGGATCGATGGTTCGCAGGGCAACATCCGGAGGGAGACGTTGGGCGCCAAGTGCATGGCGCGTCACTTCTTTGCAAATTAGCTACATGGCTCCGCACACGGTGGGGAATGTGTAAAACTAGCGGTTGAAAAATCGCTTTAGCGATATGGCGCATTGCTTTGGGCGATTGTTTTGGTATTTGGAGAAAGGGGACGGTTCCATGGCTCTTTGGGGCGGTCGTTTTGAGGCAGGCGTGGCAGAGGTCACGCAGGAGTTTGGCGCGTCGCTGCCGGTCGACAAACATCTCTATAAGCAGGACATCGCCGGATCTAAGGCACATGCCAAGATGCTGGCGGCCCAGGGCATTATCAGCGTCGAGGACGAGCAGGCGATTGCCGAGGGTCTGACCGGAATCGAACAGGATATCGATGCCGGCAACTTCACCTTCGACATCAACGACGAGGACATTCATATGTCCATCGAGAGCGAGCTGACGCGTCGCATCGGCGAGGCCGGTAAGCGCTTGCATACCGGACGTTCGCGCAACGACCAGGTGGCGACCGACACACGTCTGGGCGTCAAGGCGCTGGCCAAGGAGCTCATGGGGGCCAATCTTGAGCTGCGCCATGTGCTGGCGGATGCGGCTAAGAAGTACGACAAGGTGATTCTGCCGGGCTACACGCACATGCAGCACGCTCAGCCCGTGCTGCTGTCGCATCATCTGCTGGCGTATTCATGGATGTTCGCGCGCGACTTTACACGCCTGAAGGCCGCCTTTGATGCCGCCGACAACTGCCCGCTGGGTGCTGCCGCGCTTGCCGGCACGAGCTATCCGCTCGATCGTCAGATGACGGCTGCCGAACTTGGCTTTGCGGGCGTGATTCCCAACTCGCTCGATGCAGTTTCCGACCGTGATTTCCTCCTCGACCTGCATTACGCCGGCTCCGTCATGGCGATGCACCTGTCGCGTCTTTCCGAGGAGATCGTGCTGTGGTCGAGCTCCGAATTTGGCTTTATCACGCTTTCCGACTCCTACTCCACTGGTTCGTCCATCATGCCGCAGAAGAAGAACCCGGACTTTGCCGAGCTTATCCGCGGCAAGAGCGGCCGTGTGTATGGCAATCTAGTGCAGCTGCTCGTGACCATGAAGGGCCTGCCGCTTGCCTATAACAAGGACTTGCAGGAGGACAAGGAGGGCGCGCTCGATACCGCCCATACGCTCATGCAGTGCCTATCGGTTATGGCCGGTATGATTTCGACTTGGACCGTCAACGAGGATGCCATGGCGTGCGAGTGCGGCGTGGGGCACCTTGCCGCCACCGATGTTGCCGATTACTTGGCTAAGCGTGGTCTGCCGTTCCGCGAGGCACATGCCGTGGTGGGCCATCTGGTCCTGATGTGTGAGAAGCGTAGCTGCAATCTTGAGGACCTGCCGTTTGAGGTGTTCCAGGAGGCAAGCCCGCTCTTTGAACGCGATATTACCGAGGCGCTCGACATCCCCTCAATTGTCGCCGCGCGTACGACCGAGGGCGGTACCGCCCCTGCCGCCGTTGCCGTGCAGCTGCAGCGTGCCGAGGTACAGCTTGTGGCCGACGAGGGCGTGTTTGGATCGCTGACCAAGGTCGTCGAGATGGGCCACGGGATAAAGTAAAGGTTTGGCCGAAGCCGTTTTTGCCATTTATTGAGGAATCATTTTTTGCTTTACGGGCGTCTGCTGATGTGGGCGTCCGTATTTTGTTGCTATGGGGGAGGGGCTTGTCGAGAAGTTCTGTAGGACCTTTGGGCAGGTTGTGAAGGGGGTACGTTCGCGGGCGGCAACCGACCGTCTGCTCTGCTCGATGTGGTTGATGGGCAGTCGGATGGTACTCTAAGCGAGCTTCGAAACAGAAGTGACACATATGGAACGCTTCAATAAATTTCAACGTTTCAATAAACAGCTTTTTGTTTAACTGCAGCTAAAACTCTGTTACGATGCAGTTCAGGCGGGTGCCGGAATGGGACTTGGGCACGCGCGAACCTACTTGAAAGGCTACCTTATGGCTATCGAGAAGACCTTCATCATGATTAAGCCCGACGCCGTGCGCGATCGCAAAATCGGCGAGATTATTGCTCGCAT
Source organism: uncultured Collinsella sp. (assembly GCA_900544065.1). Lineage (GTDB taxonomy): Bacteria > Actinomycetota > Coriobacteriia > Coriobacteriales > Coriobacteriaceae > Collinsella. The sequence goes on along the minus strand of UQTR01000095.1, from coordinate 1,946 downwards.
CGAGCGAAGCGGCCTTGTCATCGAGCGCATGGAGATGACCACGCTCGAGCGCGCTACCGTCGAGGAGCACTACGCCCATCTGGCCGACAAGCCCTTCTTTGGCGGTCTCTGTGACTTTATGACGAGCGGTCCGGTCGTCAAGATGGTCGTTTCCGGTCTCTCCGCTGTTGCTAAGATGCGCACCCTCATGGGCGCTACTAATCCGCTTGACGCTGCTCCTGGTACCATCCGCGGCGACTTTGCCGTCGATGTCAACGCCAACGTGATCCACGGATCCGACTGCCTGGAGAACGCCGAGATCGAGATCAAGCGCTTCTTTGGCTAAACCAGCTTTGACTCCTTAAAGCTGTTAGCGTGTGGCTTTGGCGCCGCGGAATTCCATCCGCGGCGCCCTTTTTATTCCAGTAGATTTTTGGTAACCGCTTAGAAATCTACTAAAGAGCCCCCGTCCGGATGTTTCTTCCGGGCGGGGGCTGGCGTTAGCGTATGGCTTTTGTAGGTCTTTAGGCCTCGTCGACGACCTTGAGTCCACGGGTCTGGTCGATCTCGTTGAGGAGATTGACGCGACGCTCGTGGCGGCCGCCCTCAAACTCGGCGTCGAGCCACTCGTCGACGATCATCTTGGCGAGCTCGGAGCCCACGACGCGGGCGCCAAAGGCGAGCACGTTGGTATTGTTGTGCATGCGCGAGAGCTTAGCGCTGAAGGGTTCGGAGCACACGACGGCGCGTACGCCCTCGACCTTGTTGGCAGCCAGGCTAATTCCGACACCGGTGCCACAGATGAGGATGCCCAGGTCGACGTCGCCGTTGGCAACGGCCTTACCCACCTTGTAGCCGGCGATGGGGTAGTCAAAGCTCTCGGAGGTGTCGGTGCCAAAGTTCACGACCTCGCAGCCGCGCTCCTTCAGGTGCTCGGAGATGATGTTCTTGAGCTCGACGGCGGCGTGGTCGTTACCGATACCGATCTTCATGAGTGGTTCCTCTCTGGTCCGTGCGGCGGAATTGCTAAAGGTTTTACCGCGTTCGACTGCATGATAGCGCGACTTTTGTGTAAACGCTCGGGCGTTTTTTGGTCAAACGCTTTAGCATGCAACAAGACGGGCTTCTCATGAATAATTCCGCCAGTTTGCGCTTGGGCGCCGTCCGCCGGAACCATGGTTGCGGTTTTTGATGCATTGTTATCAAATAAAAGAGCTAACTACTTTTGAGAGCCCAGCCCGTTATACAAGTAGGAGATACCTATGCCTGCCGATTCCCTTCGTGATACTGCGTTTTGCGATGTTTTGAACCGCGAGCTTGTCTGTGCGCTCGGCTGCACCGAACCCATTGCCGTTGCCTATGCGGCGGCGCTGGCGAGCCAGACGCTCGGTTGCGAACCCGATCATATGGATGTTGCCTGCTCGGGCAATATCATCAAGAACGTTAAGAGCGTGACCGTGCCCAACTCGGGTGGCATGCACGGTATTGAAGCCGCGGCCGTGCTGGGTGCCGTGGGCGGTGACGCCAAGAGCGCGCTCGAGGTGCTCGAGAGCGTTGACGATAAAGACCGTGCTCGCGTGACCGAGCTCCTCGCCGATGCCGGTTACTGCGATGTGTCGCTTGTCGAGGGTGTGCCCAACCTCTACATCAAGGTGACTGCCGCAGCCGGGGGCCATACCGCGGTCGTCGAGATTACCGACCACCACACTAATGTTACGTGCCATACGCTCGACGGTATTCCGGTATGCGGCAAGTCGGCGGGGGAGTGTGCCGCCTGTGCCGAGCGCGTCGTGGCCGAGCGTGCGGCAGATAGCGCCGACACGCCTATGTCGATCGAGTCCATCATCGACTTTATCGAGGACGGCGACATCGAGGGCGCCCGCGCTGCCGTTGAGCGTCAGATTGAGCTGAACGGCGCCTGTCTCTTATACACATCTCCGAGCCCACGAGACCCTAAGACATCTCGT
>UQTR01000094.1 GCA_900544065.1 uncultured Collinsella sp. | reverse complement strand
CGAGATGTCTTAGGGTCTCGTGGGCTCGGAGATGTGTATAAGAGACAGGTACTGAGGCAGCACCAAAAAGAAGAAGTAGATGAACAGCAGGCTCGGTACGCCGCGGAAAAAATCGGTGAGCACGCGGCAGGCCAGCTGCAGCGGCTTAATATCGCTCGTGCGGCCGAGCATAAGGGCTAAGCCCAGTACCAGCGCGATGGCGCCAGCGGTGAGTGCGACTTTAACGGTGCCCTCAAAGCCGGCAAGTAAGAACTTCCAGGTGGAGAGGTGCGTAAAGAAATACCAATAGTGGACCGAAAGCTGACCGGTCACATAAAAGCGCTGCAGTACCAAGGCGATGAGCGCCGCCACGGCAACCAATGAGATGGCGGTGCCGATGCGAATCTTGGCGCGCATCTTGGGGCCGGGAGCCTCGTAGAGCGCATCGCGCATGGTGAGCGCGGAGGTGGAATGCTTGCTCATCGGAGGATCCTCACCTTCTTATCGATATAGTTGCCAATGTGGCTCACCACAAAGGCCGTGCCCAGGTAGCCGAGCGCCGAGATAAAGAACGCGGCGACGCCGCCAAGTGAGCGCGTGTTGATGTAGCTCACCACGCCGGTGAGCTCTTGCGGCTTAAGCGGCACCTGGCTGCCGAGCGCGGTGGTGAGCATGACGGCGATAAAGAGGTTGGTCATGGGCAGTACGCTCGAACGCAGCGCCTGCGGAATCACGATCTTGGCGAGGATAAGGCTGAAGCTCATCCCCAGCGAGCGGGCGGCTTCCACCTGGCCGACGCCGACGGTGTTGATGCCGCTCATAAAGTTCTCGGAACCAAAGGCAGAGCCCAGCAGCACCGTGGCGACGATGACGCAGGTGCGATAGGGCAGAACGATCTTGAGCGGCGGCAGCGCGTAGACGACGATGATGAGCAGCGCGATGCCGGGGATGTTACGGAAGACCTGGACATACAGGTCGCCAAAGACGCGCAGCGGCTTGAGTGGCGACACGCGCATTACGGTGACAGCGACGGCCAGCACCATGGCGATGGCAAACGACTCAAGCGTCATGCCCCAGGTTGCGAGTAGCGCGTCGATATAGTTCTGGCCATAGAGCGACCAGAGCTCGGAGAGACTCATGCGGACCTCCTGCCGATAAGGAAAGGGGCTCCCGTGTGTACGGAAGCCCCGACAACTCAGTGAGGAAACAGTTTAGCGCAATAAAGCACATCGTGCGTTTCCGTATGGTTTCGTAGCGGCTGTTGCCCAGCTTGCAAGCTTAGGCGCCGTCCTCGGGCAGCTCGGGAACGTTGGTGTCGCCCGTGCGGTCGCCGATGCAGATCTGCCACAGCTCGGTCCAGGTGCCGTCGTCCTCGATCTTCTTAAGGAAGTCGTTGACAAAGGCGACGCCGTCGGAATCGAGCGGCAGGCCGATGCCGTAGGGCTCCTTGCTGCCGAAGGGCTTGCCGGCGATCTTGTATTTGCCGGGCTCGCGCACCAGGGCGCTCTGCTGCATATTGTTGTCGATGACATAGGCGTCAACGCGACCCTGCTGAAGTGCCTGACGGGCCTCCTCGTCGGTCTTGAACTCCTGCTGGCTGGCCTTGGGAGCGAACTCCTCCAGGATGGCGGGGCCGTTGGAGCCGGACTGGACGGCGACGTTCTTGTCGGCAAGGTCGTCGACGCTCTTGATGTCGTCGTTGTCGGCGAGCACCAGGATGGCCTGCTGCGTGTAGTAGTAGGGACCGGCGAAGGAGACGAGCTTCTTGCGCTCATCGGTGATGGTGTAGGTGGCGAACACGGCGTCGACCTGGCCGTTCTGCAGCACGGACTCGCGCGTGTCGGAGGTCACCTGGGTAATCTCGACCTTGTTCTCGCCCAGGATGTAGTTGGACAGGAGCTGTGCGATGCCGGCATCGAAGCCGCGGGTCTTGCCGTCCTTCTCGTTGAGGAGGGAGAAGAGCGTGGAGGTCTGGACGCTACCGATCTTAAAGACGCCGGCGTTCTTGACAGCAGTTGCCCAGGTGCTGGCGGCGATGGCATCGTCGTTGGCCTTGGGGCCGTTGTCGACGAGCTTGTCGAATGCCTTGGCGTCGAGGGTGGTGGAAGCCTCGGCATCGTCGGAGCTCTTGGAAGAGCCAGCAGCGGAGCCCTTGTCGGCCTCGGCGCTGGTGTCGGAGCAGCCGGCAAGACCAAGGCCGGCGACGGTTGCGAAAGTGGCGGCGACAAAGCCGCGGCGGTCGAGAACGACCTGCTGGGAGAGGTTCTTGCTCATAGGAGAACACCTTTCTCAAAAAATCCTAGCGGTTGAGTAGAGTTATACCCCATCCCGCTCAAAAGGGTCAACACGAAATAACTCAGAAACATACTTACCTTATGGGTTATTCTAGCTACCAAAAAGGGACAGGCACCTTTGTGGTGGTTCTGGCCGATGCAGCGGCATGCCTTACTGTTTTGTCTCGATCTGTAACATCTTCAGCCGTTTTTGCCGAGTAACTGTTACAGATTGAGATTTTCTATTCAAGGGAATTCGAATGTCTCAATCTGTAACATCTGGACGGCCAAAAGGTCCCTATCTGTTACAGATTGAGACAAACGTCGGGGACTAAGACGTCTTGTCTCAATCTGTAACAGTTAGACGGAAATTCGGGCCCTAGATGTTACAGATTGAGATAATCGCGTCGCGAAAATTAAAACCTCCGCAGGGATGCTTCCCTTGCGGAGGTTTTCTTACTCGTTGAGTAGCCTTACGGCTTCGGCGGCCATGTTCTCGACCGTCATGCCGTTCTGAGCGAGCAGCTCGTTGGGGTCGTAGCGGTCGGGGAAGCCCTTGGCGATGCCGAAGGTGCGCGTGCGCACGGGCGTGCAGGCCAGGTAGCACGCCACGCGCTCGCCCCAGCCGCCGTCCAAGATGCCGTCCTCGAGGGTGACGACGACGCGATGCTCGGCGGCAAGGCTGTCGAGGAACTCGCGGTCGAGCTCGGTTGCGAAGCGAGGGTTGACGAGTGTGGCCTCGATGCCGTACTCGGCAGCCAAGCGGTTTGCCACGCGCTCACCCAGCTCAAAGAAATCGCCGAGCGCGAGTACGGCAACGTCGCGGCCCTGACGCACCACGTTGTAGCGAACGGCGCTGTAGTCGGTGTCTTCGGCGGGCACCAGATCGGGGCGGCTTACCAGGCCAATGCCCGGTACGCGGATCGCCGCGGGATGCTCGCGGTGGTCGAGCGACCAGCTCAGCATGGACAGGTATTCCTCCATGCAGGCCGGCGCTAAGTAGCGCATGTTGGGAAGAGCGCCCAGCATGGAAATATCGAAGAACGAGAGGTGGGTCTCGGATGTGGTGCCAAAGATCGATGCACCAAACACCAGGATGGTTGCGGGGGCGTCGTTGAGGCACAGGTCGTGCCACAGCTCGTCGTAGGCGCGCTGCAAAAACGTGCCGTACACACCAAAGACTGGCTTGGCGCCCGAGCGTGCAAGCGCGGTGGCAAAGGTCACAGCGTGCTCCTCGGCAATGCCCACATCGACGAACTGTTTGCCGGCGGCAGCGCGAAGCTCGGGTGTAAAGCCCATAATGTAGGGCGTGGCGGCCGTGATGCCCACGACCTGCGGATCGCGCTCGATGGCGGCGCTGAGCGCCTCGCCCGTAATGTCGGCATAGGTGCGCGGTGCAGGCTCGCTCGGATGGCCCGGGCAGAGCTTGCGCCCAGTCGCCATGTCAAACGGACCCACGTGGTGCCAGCGCTCGGGGTCGCTCTGGGCCGGCTCAAAGCCCTTGCCCTTGGCGGTGGAGACGTGCAGCACGATGGGGTGATCGATATTGCGCAGTTCCTGCAGCGCATCGACGAGGGCCAACACATCGTTACCGGCGTCCAGATAGCGGTAGTCGAGCCCCATCGCGCGGAAAACGTTGCGCTCGCAGGTGCCGTTGCTGGCGCGCAGCTCGGCCAGATTGCGATAGAGGCCGCCATGGTTCTCGGCAATGGACTGGTCGTTGTCATTGACGATGATGATCAGGTTGCTATCGAGTTCGGCGGCATTGTTAAAGCCTTCAAACGCCAGGCCGCCCGAAAGCGAGCCGTCGCCAATGATGGTGATGACGTTGTACGTATCGCCCGCCAGGTCGCGCGCGTGGGCAAGGCCGCAGCCCAGGCTCACCGACGTGGAGGTATGGCCCATGGCGAACAGGTCGTGCTCGGACTCGTCGGGATTGGCAAAGCCAGAAGCCTCACCATAACGCTCCGGATCGATATAAGTGTACGCGCGCCCAGTCAGTGCCTTGTGGGCGTAGGTCTGGTGCGAAACGTCAAAGACAATTTTGTCGGTGGGGGAGTTAAACACGCGATGGAGCGCGACCGTAAGCTCAACGACGCCCAGGTTGGGGGCAACGTGTCCGCCGACAGCGGCGGAACTTTCGAGGATGGCGTGGCGAATCTCGCCGCAGAGCAGTGGAAGCTCGGCGCGGTCGAGAGCCTTGACGTCCTCGGGCGTTGTCGTTTGCGTAAGCAGCATCGTTGTGGGTTACTCCATGCGAATCGAGCGCCGGCGCTCCCTCGGCCGGCACAATTGCACAAAACAGTCTCGCACATTTTGGCGTTTGATATGTGACGGCGGCGCGGTAATTCGCCAACTGGTGGGGCAAAACGTTTTGTCCGATGCCATACTGATAGATTCCATGGTGATTTTATTCAATGTGTGCAGGCCGTGGCTTGTCGTCGTGAGTCGCTGGAAGGAGGCAGCATGTCCGATGTCGTTTGTGCCGAGAAAATCGCGTGCGAAGTAGACCATGCTGCCCGTCAGCTGGCACAGACGGGCCGTCTGGACCTGACGCGCGAGTTTATCCAGCATGGCGATGTGACGGTGTATGCGCATGTGACCTCGGTGGCGCGGGCAAGTCTGTCCTTTGCCGAGCGCCTGGGTCGTGTCGGCATCTCGGTCGACCATGCTTCGCTGCTGCGCGGGGCCCTGCTGCACGATTACTTTCTCTACGATTGGCATGATCCCGATCCGAGCCATCGGCTGCACGGGTTTCGGCATCCGTTCTTTGCCCTGGCGCGTGCCGAGGAAGATTTTGAGCTGACGCCGCGCGAACGGAATATTATCGTGCGGCATATGTTTCCGCTGGTGCCAGTGCCGCCGACGTGTCGTGAGGCCTGGATTGTGTGCCTTGCCGATAAATGGTGCGCGTTGCGCGAGACGGTCGCCGGCCGCCTGCCGCGCAAGGACGAGGTGGACGATGGCGTGAGTAAAGCATCGAGCGAAAAGAGGAGAGGGTAGACGGTGGGGACCGCGATCGACATGGCATTTGACGGCGCGACGCTTGCCGCCTGTCCGCTCTCGGCGCTGGTGCTCTCGTTTGCCTTCTACGGCTTTTGTGGCTGGGCGTGGGAGTCGACGGTCTGCGCCATGCTCAATCACGGACGCTTCGCCAACAGTGGCTTTTTACTGGGACCGTGTTGCCCTATCTATGGTGTGGGCGGCATAGCCTGCTGGCTTTTGTTGCGCGGGATTCCGGATGCCCCGAGCCAGTTTGTCGCCGCGGCGCTTGTATGCAGCGTGATTGAGTACAGCGTAGGCGTGCTGCTGGAAAAAACAACAGGCGCTCGCTTTTGGGACTATTCGCACCTGCCGTTTAACCTGCACGGACGCATCTGTCTGTACTGGGCATGCGCGTTTGGCTTGGGTGCGCTGTGCATTTGCCGTTTAGTGGAGCCGGCATTGCTGGGGCTGCTTGGCCATCTGCCGGTTCTGATTGTGCGGCTGTCCGCCTTTATCGTCGCGGTCGCGATGATGGTCGACGCGGTGTGCTCTTTGGCCAGCTGGCGCCGCCTGTCCGATCAGCTGGAGCGTGTGCGCGCCGACCTTGCCGACCGCATCAATGAGTCTCTTGCCGATGCGTCCGACTCCATGCTCGAACGTATTCCCGATTCGGCGATCGACTCGGTGGCACAGACGCATATCCGCAGCCGCGCCGTTAACGCGTGGCTGGCGGAGCTGGGCGACGCGACGCTCGATGCCCTGCGCGAGAAGGCTTCGATGCCGACGTTTATCTCGGATGGTGCTCGCGGCCTGGCGCTCGCTGCCCGCCGCGTGGCCGATGCCGCGCCGAGCATGCCGCGTCCGTCGCTCAGCCGTCGCCTTGCCGGTAAGCGCATGAGCCGTCCGGTACCGAACGTGTCACTCAGTCGTCGTGACCTGCGCTTTTTCAATGCCTTCCCGCGTCTGCGCATCAATCGCTACGAAGGTGTCATTCGAGCAACTAATCTCCGCGACCGCGCCCACGAGCTGTTTCGGCGCTAGCCGGGATGGGCGCGCTCACGGCTCCCTTGCTCGCGTATTTCCCGTTCGTTTCGCGTCCGTTGCCGCGCCGTTTCCAAGATTGCGGCACCGTTTCCATTCGACAACGCAGCGTTTAACAACGCCGTATCTGGTCTACACCAGTTGCCCCTCGGCCGCATTATGGGCGCCGACAACGTTCATGCGATCAAGGGGGAGCGAATGTACGATACGGGATCGACAACGTTTATGCTCATCTGCACCATGCTCGTGTTTTTAATGACACCGGGTCTGGCGTTTTTCTATGGCGGCCTGTCCAGGCGCAAAAATGTCATCAACACCATGCTCATGTGCTTTGGCGCCATTGGCCTGGTCGGCGTGCTGTGGATTGTTGCCGGCTGGTCGCTGGCCTACGGCGGCGACGGTTCCAGCCCGTTTATTGGAGGCCTTGACCAGCTGCTGTGCCTGCCGGTGCTCAACCAGGTGCTGCAGGCGGCCGAGGGCAATGCTGCGGACGGCGCCGTCTACCCTCAGATTATCAACATCGCTTTCCAGATGGCCTTTGCCATGATCACCGCCGCCATCGTCACGGGCAGCTTGGCCGGACGCGTTAAGTTTGGCGCCATGACGGCCTTCCTGGGTATTTGGCTGCTCGTGGTCTACGCGCCGCTTGCCCATATGGTGTGGGGCGGCGAGGGCTCCTTTATCGGCGACATCATCGGCGCACTCGACTTTGCCGGCGGCGACGTGGTACACATTTCGTCCGGTCTTACCGGCCTGATCCTCTGCTTAATGCTCGGCCGTCGTCGCGGCTTTGGCATGGTGAGCTACCGTCCGCATAACGTGCCGTTTGTGGCTCTGGGCGCCGGGCTGCTTTGGTTTGGCTGGTTTGGCTTTAACGGCGGCAGCGCTGTCTCTTATACACATCTCCGAGCCCACGAGACCCTAAGACATCTCGTA
>UQTR01000093.1 GCA_900544065.1 uncultured Collinsella sp. | reverse complement strand
CGCATGGGCATGGACTGCGCGGGCGTGCGGGGGCTGCGAGCGATGGCGCCGCAGCGGAGCTTGCGCTTGCCGTGGGCGATCGTGCGCCCTGGGCGCCGGCGCTGGATGGTCTGGTGCTCAACGTGCCCGCGGGTGGGCGTATCTGCGTGATGGGCGCTTCGGGCATGGGCAAGTCGACGCTGCTTTCGTTGGCAGCGGGGGAGTGCGCGCCGTGCTCGATGGTGTTTCAGGATGCACGCTTGGTAGAGGGCAGCTCGGCTTTGGATAACGTGCTGGTGTGTGCCGATGCGCGCGTGGATGCTTCGAACGCTACGACCTTGCTGCGCCGGTTGGTGCCGGGAATCGACGTGCATGTTCGCGTGGCTGAGCTTTCGGGCGGGCAGCGCCGTCGTGTCGAGATCGCTCGAGCCCTGCTGTGTGGCGGCTGTGCCGTCATTCTGGATGAGCCCTTTACCGGCCTGGACGCCGCCGCGCGCGATGCGACGGCCGAGGCCGTGCTAGACCTGCTCGACGGTCGCACGCTCTTGCTCGCCACGCACGATGTCGTCGACGTTCAGGCCCTCGATATCTCGGACATCATCACGCTCTAAATACTAACTGAGCAACAAAATGATTCGTTTTCCTCCGTCCCCATGGGGTCGGGTGTGGTATTCTATCTGCGGGGTAATACTTAGGAATACCAAGTAATACCAACGCCGCAGAAACAAACTCCGGATGCGGGCCAATCGGGTTGCCTTCACAGCCCGTCGCCCAGCCGCGTGGCCCGCATCTATCCGCACTACCGTCGTTTCAAAAAGGAAGCGCCATGGCAGAACACATGACCCCTGTAGTCGCGAAGGTCTTGCCCGAGGAGAAGGCGGCCTTCGCGGCGGCAACCCAGCTCGTGGGCACCACGCCGTCCAACGCCATCCGCATGTTTATCGCCGCGTTCAATCGCTGCGGCACCTTTCCGTTCGACATTTCGCCCAACGGGGCCTTTGGCACCGCGCCCGATTCTCATCAACAATGACTGTCCCAAACTGCCGGCACTTGGGGGCGTTCCTTTTCTGCCGGCAGTTAAGGAACGTCCCTAAGTGCCGGGTTTTGAGGAGGTTGGCATGCTCAATGCGATGATTTGGGCGCTTGCCTGTTTTGGCGTTGTCGCGGCAGATATTGCCCTGAGCGTGGTTTTGTTTTCCGCTCTGGGCGTCGCGTCGGTGTTCATGGGCTTTTCGATTGACGACCTCGATATTCAATTACTTCAGGCTGCCGCGCAGATGGCGTCGTTTTTGATGGCGCTGCTGTGGTGGCGTTATCTGTGGCCGCGCTCGTTTATGGCGCGCTGGCAGGGCGAGCGCCCGCTTGGCGGGGGAGCGCGTGGGGCGTGGAAACGCATCGCCTGCGTTATCGTGATTGGCCTGGCCCTGCAGGTGGTCGTTGGCTACGTGACCGACGCTGTGCTGTCGCTGTTGCCCGAGGCGGCGGCCGATTACAGTGAACTTGTCGAGGAAACGGGCATGGGCGACACGAGCTACTTGGCTGTCCTGACCACGGTGCTTGGCGCTCCGTTTTGCGAGGAACTGCTGGTGCGCGGCATCATTTTTGAGTTTTCGCTCCGAGCGTTTAACCCGCAGTGCCGTCCGCTTTGGAAACGCCGGCGTCGCGCGCGGGCGCAGGACGGCGCCATGGTACCTTGGGCGGCCCCAAACACGTGGGGTATCGCCGCGGCGATTGTGCTGCAGGCGGCTATCTTTGGCTTTATGCATATGAACTGGGTGCAGGGCTGCTACGCGGGTGCCGCCGGTCTGGTCTTTGGCTGGGTGCTCGTGACGACCGGAAAGCTCCGCTACACGATTCTGCTGCACTTTGCCTTTAACGCCGGGTCGTATCTCATGGGCCTGCTGTGGTTTGTGAACACGCCGCTCGACGTGGCGGTCACGGTTGTCATCGCCGGGTTTGTGCTGGTAGAGGCAATGCGGTCGCTCAAGCTGACGTGCCAGCTGGCTCGCTCCCGTCAGTAAATGTGATTCCCCTAAGGAAAACACGGCTAGGTGCGTCTGAGCGTGTTCCCCCTAGGGAAATCACGACTGGAGACAGCTCAAGCGTGTTCCCCCTAGGGCAATCACGCTTGAGCGATGAAGAGACGCTGGCTGGCCAAGAGACGCCGGCTGGCCCTCGTCGCGCTAGTTGCGCCTGCCACCGCCGTTGGCGCCCTGACGTCCCTGGGCCGCGCGATTGCGACCGGCAGTGTTCTGTGCGCGCGACATGCCGCTGTGGCCCTTGCTGCCCTTGGGCCCCTTGCCGGCGGAGCCAGCGTGGGCCTTACCGTCTTTCTTGCCAGTGCCGTGTCCGCCGCTGGCCGATGTCTCGCCCGGGCGCGGCGGCACGGGACGAATCAGGCAATGCTTGGTGTAGCCAATCAGATCGCGGCGGCCGGCTTTTTCCAGCGCCTCGCGCACCAGCTTGTAGTTCTCGGGCTTGCGATACTGGATGAGCGCGCGCTGCATGGCCTTCTCGTGCGGGTCGCGCGCCACATAGATTGGCTGCATGGTACGCGGATCTACGCCGGTGTAGTACATGCACGTCGACATGGTGGACGGCGTTGGGTAGAAGTCCTGCACCTGCTCGGGCATATAGCCCATGTCGCGTACGGCCTCGGCGAGGTCCACGGCTTCCTTCATCGTCGAGCCGGGGTGGCTCGAGATCAGGTACGGTACCACGTACTGCTTGAGTCCGTATTCACGGTTCAAGCGTTCAAATTTACGGCAGAACGCATCGTAGACGGCTCGGCTCGGCTTGCCCATCACGGAGAGCACCGCATCGCTCACGTGCTCGGGTGCCACGCGTAGTTGGCCCGAGACATGGTGCTCTAACAGCTCGCGCAAAAACTCGTCCGAGGCATCGGCCATGGTGTAGTCAAAGCGGATGCCACTGCGGACAAAGACCTTCTTGACGCCCGGCAGCTGGCGCAGGTCGCGCAGCAGCTGCGTGTAGCCGCTCTCGTCGACCACCATGTTCTTACACACGCTCGGCCACAGGCAGCGCTTGTTCTTGCACACGCCGTGCTTGAGCTGCTTGTCGCAGGCCGGGCGGCTAAAGTTGGCCGTCGGTCCGCCCACGTCGTTGATGTAGCCCTTAAACTCGGGGTCGTGTGTGAGCAGCTCGGCTTCGCGCATGATCGAGTCGTGGCTGCGCATCTGCAGCACGCGGCCCTGGTGGAAGGTGAGCGCGCAAAACGAGCACTCGCCAAAGCACCCGCGGTTGGAGCTGATCGAAAACTTGATCTCGGCAAAGGCCGGCACGCCGCCCGCTGCGTCGTAATCGGGATGCCAATCGCGCGCGTAGGGGAGTTCGGCAACCTCGTCCATCTCGTCGGTGGTGAGTGTTGCCGACGGCGGGTTCTGCACCACGTACACGCTGTTGGGATATGGCTCTACCAAGCGATGGCCGGTGATGGGGTCCATATTCTGCTGCTGCACGTTAAAGCTGCGCGCGTAGTTGAGCTTGTCAGCGGCAAGGTCGTCCCAACTGGGCAGCAGGTCGTAGTCGTAGACCTCGTCGAGCGAACCCGTGCGGTAAACGGTGCCGTTGATATAGGTGATCTGATCGACGGGCAGCCCCGCGTCGAGCGCGTCGGCGATCTCGACAATCGCGTGCTCGCCCATGCCGTAGATGAGGATGTCGGCGCCCGAGTCGAGCAGCACCGAGCGCTTGAGCTTATCCTGCCAGTAGTCGTAGTGGGCCAGGCGGCGCAGGCTCGCCTCGATGCCGCCGATGATGATGGGAGCGTCCTTGAACGTCTGGCGGATAAGGTTGCCGTAGACCGTGACGGCTCGGTTGGGACGGCGCCCCTCCTCGCCACCGGGGGTATAGGCGTCGGTGTGGCGGCGGTGCTTGGTCACCGAATAGTGGTTGACCATGGAGTCCATGTTGCCGGCGCTGACGAGAAAGCCCAGGCGCGGCTCGCCGAGTACGGTGATGCTGGCGGGGTCGGTCCAGTCGGGCTGGCAGATGATGCCCACTTTGTAGCCGTGCGCGTCGAGGACGCGGCTGATGATGGCCATACCAAAGCTGGGATGGTCCACGTAGGCGTCGCCGCAGATATAGACAAAGTCGCACTGGTCCCAGCCGCGCGCATCCATGTCGGCGCGGCTGACGGGGAGGAACTTATCGCGGCCCGGGCGCCAGGGACGGGCGGGCGCTGTCGGGGTATGAGTGGCGTGGCCACCCTGGGCCTTGCCGCCACGCTTTTGCTGCTGGCCGCGCTGGGCATGCTTGCCGTGCTGGTTGTGCTGAGCGTCCTGGGGCTTTTGTGCCACGATTCCTCCCGGTGTTTGTATGCTGCACGTAATTGTAACCAGTCTTTTTGGGACGGGGCTAAAAAGACTGGTGGAGTACACGAGCCGGCGGATTGGCGTGTCGATGCGGGTGTCGTTTGTTTCCAGACTGTGTATCCCTGTGTCGAAGGGGTCGTCTCGCGCGCACGCCATGTTGTCAATGGGTTACAGTATGAACGGCGGCTATGTTTCCGCCAACGCACGAGAGGGTCGTCAACAAGGAGGATGCACGACGATGCAGCGTGCCAAACAGATATCGGAGTCTATTGAGCTGGGCATCATCTTGGCGCTCGCCGGTGGCTTTATGGACGTGTATTCGTACATTGGGCGCGACCATGTTTTCGCCAACGCGCAGACAGGCAACATCCTGCTCGTGGGCGTGAGCATCTCGGAGGGCAACTGGCAGCTGGCGGGGCGCTACTTCTTCCCTGTGGTGTCGTTTGCCGTGGGTATTATGCTTGCCGATCTGGTACACGAGCGGTTTGGCAGCGTGATCCACTGGCGTCAGGTGACGGTGTTCTTTGAAGCCGTCATCTTGCTGGGCGTGAGCTTTATCCCGGGCGGCACTTTCAACCTGCTCGCCAACTGCCTCACCTCGTTTGCCTGCGGCATGCAGGTCGAGAGCTTCCGCAAGATCCACGGTCACGGCATCGCTACGACCATGTGCATCGGTAACCTGCGCAACGCGCTGCAAAACGTGGACGATTACATCATCACCCACAGGCGTGGCTTTTTGGAAAACGGCCTGCTGTACTTTGGCGTGATCTTTACCTTTGTGTTTGGCGCCGTGTTGGGCAACTGGTGTATTGAGCGCATGGGCCTGCATGCCATCGTCGTGGCGAGCTTGCTGCTGTTTGTCGCGTTTGCCATCATGTTCATCGACCGCGAGCGCGACTTGCACAGGAAATGGGCCCGCATCATAGCTGACTGGCAGACCACGAGTCTTAAGCGCTAAGGTGCATGTTCGTAACAACATTCAGGAGCCAGAAAAACTATCTAGCTCCTGAATGTTGTTACGAACTGCTTTTTGCGATTTATTCGAGATGCTCTTCAATCCGAGCCCTCAGAAGGGCAATGGCTGTGGGTATTCCAATTGCGGCGGCTAATTCGGCTTTATCCAAAACCTGTATGCTAAAGCACGATTGTTTATCACATTGAAGGACGATAACTGAAGATAGCTTCACTTCCCGTTGACTGAATATATCGTAATCTCCAGATAGGAAGTTACCTTTTATTGTGTAATTCGGTATGTTCGTTACGCACTTCATCTCAAGTCTGTTTAGGCCATAATCGAACACCGCTACTTCCTTGTGTTCGATGATGAGCGCAACCCTGGGCATGTTACTAAAACCACCGTCGACGACAGTAAAGAGTTTTTCATTTGCATCGTCATAAACGGTATATTTAAGGCTCAATAGCTGTCCTAGTGGACCCGTGAACCCATGTCTTTTGATATCGAGGTTGTCTCCAGCTGGGTTGATGAGAGCTAGAGCATGCGGATAAGGGTTACCTTCAATTGAGATTCGATATTCGTTTGTAGCCGTCTTGCTCGATTTAGGACCAGTAGCCAACACGTGTCATCGCCTCGATTGAATTGGAACCGACTTCTGCTTCGTGCGGAGAATTACGCTGTACGTTGCAGTGCAAGCAGCTGCAATAACAACATGGGCAATTTCTAACAAAATGAATGACGCTATTTGCTGCATGCATGTTATTTACTATAAAGTATCCTTTTATAAACGTATTGTCAAACATATATTGCTAAAACAGAAACAATTTTAGACTGAGTTGGTCGTATTCTTTGGGCGATTGCTCCTATAATCTAGCCCTCGCTGCTGTTGGGAGGGAAGGACTAGGGCTCCGTTATTCTGTTGAAACGCTTTAACACTTTTGAAGTTCTCACGCGTTTTTTGTTTCCAAAGCGTTAGGATTGGACTTATAGCGCGGGGCGTAATGGATGCCCCGCACACGATGGGAGGCTATCAATGGCTAATCGTTTCGTTCTCAACACCATCTCTTATCATGGTTCCGGCGCCATCAAGGAGATCCCCGGCGAGCTCCAGCGTCGCGGCTACAAGAAGATCTTCGTCTGCTCCGACCCCGATCTGGTCAAGTTTGGCGTTACCGCTAAGGTGACCGACGAGCTCGACGCCGCCGGCATCGCATGGAGCCTCTACTCCGAGATCAAGCCCAACCCCACCATCCAGAACGTCAAGGACGGCGTCGAGGCCTTCAAGGCCGCCGAGGCTGACGCTATCGTGACCATCGGTGGTGGCTCCTCCATGGACACCGCCAAGGCCATCGGCATTATCATCAACAACCCCGAGTTCGCCGATGTCCGCAGCCTCGAGGGCGTTGCTCCCACTAAGAACCACGCCGTGTTCACCATCGCCGTGCCGACAACCGCCGGTACCGCCGCTGAGGTGACCATCAACTACGTCATCACCGACCCCGAGAAGGTCCGCAAGTTCGTGTGCGTCGACACCAACGACGCCCCCGAGGTCGCCGTCGTCGACCCCGACATGATGGCTTCCATGCCCGCCGGCCTGACCGCTTCCACTGGCATGGACGCTCTGACCCACGCCATCGAGGGCTACACCACCAAGGGCGCTTGGGAGCTCTCCGACATGTTCCACTTTGAGGCTATCAAGCTGATCAGCGAGAACCTGCGCGACTCCGTCGCCGAGGCCAAGTCCGGCAAGCCCGGCTCCGGCCGCGAGGGCATGGCTCTTGGCCAGTATGTCGCTGGCATGGGCTTCTCCAACGTTGGCCTGGGCATCGACCACGCCATGGCTCACACCCTGTCCGCTCACTACGACACCCCGCACGGCGTCGCCTGCGCCATGCTGCTGCCGATCGCCATGGAGTTCAACAAGCCGGTTTGCGCCGAGCGCCTGGCCAAGGTTGCCGTCGCCATGGGCGTTGACACCACGGGCATGAGCACCGACTGTCTCTTA
>UQTR01000092.1 GCA_900544065.1 uncultured Collinsella sp. | reverse complement strand
GGCATACGAGATGTCTTAGGGTCTCGTGGGCTCTGAGATGTGTATAAGAGACAGGCCTCGATGGCACTCACGTACGTGTTGGCCGCAGACATCGCCGTCACGCAGGTCACGCCACGACGGACGGCCTCGGTGCGTAGCAGGTAGCCATCGCCACGCGAGCCCGGGCCGTACGGCGTATTGATGATTACCGCAATCTTGCCATCGGCGATGAGGTCACCAATGTTGGGACGCTCGCCGTCGTGCGGGCCGCTAATCTTTTCCACGACCTCGCACGTCACGTTGCCTCCACGCAGCACGCGCGCCGTGCCCTCGGTGGAGCAGATATCAAAGCCCAGGTAGCGCAGGATACGGGCGACCGAAAGGATATGACGCTTGTCGCGGTCGCACACGCTAATGAACACCTTACCGGCGCTCGGGTCGGGCAGCTTGTAGTCAATCGCCAGCTGCGTCTTGGCGTATGCCTCGGGATAGCTCTTAGCGATACCCATGACCTCGCCCGTCGACTTCATCTCGGGCCCCAGGATAACGTCAGCGCCCGGGAAACGACCCCAGGGCATAACGGCTTCCTTCATGCAGAACCAGTCCAGCTGGCGCTCGTCGCTCGGCAGGCCCAGGCTCGCGATGGAATCGCCCGCCATGATACGCGCCGCGCACTTGGCCAGCGGCACGCCGGTGGCCTTGGAGATGAACGGCACGGTACGGCTGGCACGCGGGTTGGCCTCGATCACGTAAACGGTCTCGCCCTTGATGGCATACTGCACGTTGACCAGACCGCGGACTCCCAGCGCCATCGCGATGCGACGGGTGGTCTCGCGAAGCTTTGTCTGCAGGCTCTCGCTAAAACTGAACGGCGGAATGCAGGTCGCAGAGTCGCCGGAGTGAATACCGGCCTCCTCGATATGCTCCAGAATGCCGCCGATGTAGACCTCTTCGCCATCGCACAGGGCGTCGACATCGGACTCAATCGCACCCTCCAAGAAGCGGTCCAGATACACCGGGTAGTCGGGGCTAATGCGCGCGGCCTCGGCCATGTAATCGCGCAGATGCTCGGCATCGTAGGCGATCATCATGCCGCGGCCGCCCAGCACGTAGCTCGGACGCACCAGCAGCGGGTAGCCGATATGCGCGGCCACGGCCTCGGCCTCCTCAAACGAGGTTGCCTGGCCCGCCGGCGGGTACATGATGCCCAGCTTGTCGAGCAGAGCGGCGAAGCGCTCGCGGTCCTCGGCAAAGTCGATGGCATCGGGCTTGGTGCCCATGATGTTGACGCCACTCTCCTCGAGCATGCGCGCCAGCTTAAGCGGAGTCTGGCCGCCGAGCGTCACCACGACGCCGTCGGGTCGCTCAACATCGATAACGTCCATGACGTCCTCGTAGGTGAGCGGCTCAAAGTACAGGCGGTCGGACGTGTCGTAGTCGGTCGAGACGGTCTCGGGATTGCAGTTGACCATGATGGTCTCGAAGCCGCGGGCTGCCAGCGCGTAGCTCGCGTGCACGCAGCAGTAATCGAACTCGATACCCTGGCCAATGCGGTTGGGGCCGGCGCCCAGGATCATCGCCTTGGGCTTGTCCGCCGGCGTGGTCTCGTCGGGAGCCACGCACTTCTTGGCATCCGGGCTCGTGCGGTAGATGTTCTCGTACGTCTTGTAGTGGTACTCCGTGGCGCTCGAGAACTCCGCAGCGCAGGTATCAACCGTCTTCATGCTGGGAACCACGCCCAGGCCCTTGCGATAGGCGCGCACAAAGCGCTCGTCCGAGCTGGTCAGCGCGGCGATCTCGGCGTCGCTCGTGCCGTACTGTTTGAGCAGGCGCATCGCGTCGGCGTCGATATCCTCCACGCGCAGGCCGCGGATGCTCTCCTGGACCTGCACCATGTCGTTGATACGGTTGAGGTACCACGGATCGATACCGCAGATGGCATGGATGCGGGCGATGTCCCAGCCACGGCGCAGGGCCTCGACCACAAAGAAGATGCGGTGCTCGGTCGGGGTTGCCACGGCCTGAGCGAGCTCGTCGTCGCTCAGCTTGTCGGCACCCTCCTTGCCACCGGCGCAGATGCCCTGGTGACCGTCCTCCAGTGAGCGCATGGCCTTGCCGAAGGCCTCCTCAAAGGTGCGGCCGATCGCCATGATCTCGCCCACGGCCTTCATGCGCGTGGTGAGCGTGGGGTCGGTACCCTTAAACTTCTCGAAGGCAAAGCGCGGCACCTTGACCACGCAGTAGTCGATCGTGGGCTCAAAGCAGGCGGGCGTTGCCTTGGTGATATCGTTGACGATCTCGTCGAGCGTGTAGCCCACGGCCAGGCGAGCGGCGGCCTTGGCAATGGGGAAGCCCGTGGCCTTGGAGGCCAGTGCGGACGAACGGCTCACGCGCGGGTTCATCTCGATGACAATCAGGCGGCCGGTCTGGGGGTTCACGGCAAACTGCACGTTGGAGCCGCCGGTCTCGACGCCGATCTTCTCCAAGATGGCGAGCGAGGCGACACGCATGCGCTGGTACTCAAGGTCACTTAGTGTCTGCGCCGGCGCCACGGTGATGGAGTCGCCGGTGTGCACGCCCATGGGGTCGAGATTCTCGATGGAGCACACGATGATGCCGTTGCCGGCGTGGTCGCGCATGACCTCCATCTCATACTCTTTCCAACCCTCGATGGACTCCTCGACCAGCACCTCATGGGCAGGCGAGAGCTCAAGGCCCTGGCTCACGATGGAGACGAGCTCCTCGTGGGTATGCGCGATGCCGCCGCCGGCGCCACCGAGGGTAAAGCTCGGGCGCAGTACGCAGGGATATCCCACGCGCTCGGCGATAGCCTCGGCGTCGGCCACGCTGTAGGCATAGCCCGAGCGCGCGACCTCCAGGCCGATCTCGGCCATGGCCTCGTTAAAGAGTTTGCGGTCCTCGCCGCGCTCGATAGCGTCCAGGTCGCAGCCGATCATCTCGACGCCGTACTTGTCGAGCGTGCCGTCCTTTGCCAGTTCGACGGCGGCGTTCAGACCGGTCTGGCCGCCCAGCGTGGGCAGCAGCGCGTCCGGACGCTCCTTTTTGATCACACGCTCGATAAACTCGGCGGTGATAGGCTCAACATAGGTGCGGTCGGCCAAGCCCGGGTCGGTCATGATGGTCGCCGGATTGGAGTTGACCAGGATGACCTCAAAGCCATCCTCCTTGAGCACCTTGCAGGCCTGGGCGCCGGAGTAGTCGAACTCGCAGGCCTGACCGATAACGATGGGGCCCGAACCAATAACGAGGATGCGCTTGATGTCAGTACGTTTAGGCATGTTAGTTCTCCTCGGTCGCAGCGTTCTCGGACTCGGCGAAATTCCAGCCGGCGAGGCGGTCCTTCGCGGTGTCGATGTCCAGGTAGTTCTCCTCGCCGTCCATGAGTCGCGTAAAGGCGGTAAAGAGATAGTGGGCATCGGTGGGGCCAGGCGAAGCCTCGGGGTGGTACTGGACCGAGAAACACGGGGCGTCGAGCAGCTGGATGCCCTCGGCGGTGCCGTCGTTGAGGTTCACATGTGTCAGGCGAATGCGGCCAAAGCGCTCGTTCATCACGACCGGCGCGATGCCGCGACGCACCCAGGCGCGCAGGTCGCCATCGGCCGCATGCTCGGTTTCGCCGCCGGAAAGCTCCGGAATCAGTTTGCCCAGACTGGGGAACAGCAGGCCAAAGCCGTGGTTTTGCGCGGTGATCTCCACGCGACGGCTCACCAGATTCATAACCGGCTGGTTACCGCCACGGTGACCGAATTTAAGCTTTTCCATTTGGGCGCCGCAGGCCAGGCTGATCATCTGGTGACCAAGGCAAATGCCAAAGACCGGCACCTTGCCGATCAGCTGCTGCACCTGCTCATAGGTCTCCACCACGGCATCGGGGTCGCCGGGGCCGTTGGATAAAAAGACGCCGTCGGGATTCATGTCGAGCACCTGCTGGGCGGGCGTATCCCACGGCACGACGGTGAGGTCGCAGCCGGCACGGACCAGGCCCTCCAGAATACCGCGCTTCACACCGCAGTCGTAGGCGACCACTTTGTGACGGGCAGGAGCGGCAACCGCAAGCGCAAAGTCATGCGTGGCAGGCAGGTCGGCGGCCACAAACTCGTGAGGCGCGGGGCAACTTACGGTCTTGACCAGGTTCTCACCTACCAGCGTGGGCGCTGCGGCCAGACGCTCGGCAAGCTCGTCGACGTCGAAGATCTCGGTCGAGATAATGCCCATCTTGGAACCATTGTCGCGCAGATGGCGCACCAGAGCGCGAGTGTCGACACCCTCGATAGCGACGATGCCGTGAGTGCGCAGGTACTCCGGCACGCTGACGGCCGAGCGCCAGTTAGAAGGCGTGGCGCACATGTCGCGAACGATCATGCCGCGCATAGCCGGAGCGCTCGCGGGGCGCACGGCGTCGCCGGGGAAGGCCGACTGGACATCGGTCTCGTCGATACCGTAATTGCCGATCTGCGGATAGGTCATGGTTACAATTTGGCCGGCATAACTCGGGTCGGTCATGACCTCAAAGTAGCCCTCGAGCGAGGTGTTGAAGCAGACTTCGCCGGTCGCGGTGCCCTCGGCGCCGCATGCACGTCCATAAAAAATGGTCCCATCCTCAAGATACAGGATGCAGGGACCACAGGTGCCCTTGCTGGTTTTGGCCAGCATACGCTGGCAAAGCTCGCTGAGCGCGAAGGTGCGGGCGGCAGCGCCCGCGGTATGGTTGTTCGCCATAATTCTCCTTCCCGGTCTCACAGGACCGGCTTAAAGGTGTGTAGTTAGGCCTCGCGGTATTGTAACCGCAAGCATGCCTCATGGCGTTAATTTCATCGAAATGTTTACGAAATGATAATTATGACTTTCTATGCATAATGATTTTTCTGGGACGGGGATTAAAAATCATCCCGCGGGGCTTGTGGCTCACGCGGGATGATGGCGTCTTACTTTTTCTTGTCCTGTTCCAGCAGATCGGACGGTGAGCGATCGGGCTTGCCGCCGCGGAAAATCTCGCGCCCATGCAGACGATGCTCCAGGTCACGTTCGGCCTTTTCCTCGTCAATCTTGGTCTGGCTCACCACCGGGTCCTCAATCAACGACGACACCGAGTTCACCTGCTTCTGAATGCGCTCGGCGATGGTGTCGTCCATGCTTACGATGCGCATCTTCCAGTCGATACTCGTGGCGTTGGATGAGCTCTTGGTCCACACGAACGTCAAAATGGCGCTCTGGTGGCCCTGAGCGGGAAACATGCCAAAGAAGGAATCGTGCTGAATGTTGCTATCCTCGTCGATATAGGCATGCACGTTATACACCACGCGGTCGATCTTATCGTTGAGCAGCGCGTTGGTCGCAAGCGCCGCGGCCTGGATCTGACCATTGGACAGCAGCTCGAGCTCGTTGGCAGACGATGTGTCCAGCACCGTCACCTCGACCGTGCCCGTACGCTCATCGGCTTCATCGACGGTAAAGTCGAGTGGGAACTGCGTAAAGCCGTTGCCCCACTCAAGGCCGCCCTTCAGCGCCGTCGAAACGGTATCGACCGAAACGCTCTCGGACAGGTTGGCGGTGTTCAGACGACGCATCACGCCGTAGCCAATCTGCATGCCCACGATCAGCACCAAAATACCAATGACCACGGCCATCGCGGTCTTCGTAATGGTATGACTCACCTGCGAACCCGAAGGATCGTCCTCGGACAGCGGGTCGATATGTTTTGCCTGGCTCGCGCGGTCCTCGCTGCGCAGCTGCGCTAGCGCCGCTTTGTCACCGCGCTTGGCCGCAGCCTCCTTCTCACGCATGCGCTCGGTGCGCTTTTTGGCGAGCGTAGGATCCAAGACGCCGGATGCATCGATTTCGGAGAATAACTCCGTCACTTCTTCCGGAGTCAAAGGGTTCTTATCAGCCATAAACTTCCTGTCAAATCAATCAGTCGAGCTCGTGCGCACGCGCACCTTCGAACTGCATTCGATAGTAACGGGCATAGGTGCCGCCACGGGCGAGAAGCTCCTCGTGCGTGCCACGCTCCACAACGCGACCATGCTCAACGGTCGCAATCTCATCGGCATGCTTAATGGTCGAAAGACGATGGGCAATGATGATTGTGGTACGGCCGCGTGCCAGCTCTTCGAGTGACTCCTGCACCGCCTCCTCGCTCTCGTTATCCAAAGCACTCGTCGCCTCGTCCAAAATAAGGATCTTGGGGTTCTTGAGAAACACGCGCGCGATGGCAACGCGCTGTTTCTGTCCGCCCGAAAGACGGCTGCCGCGCTCGCCCACGACCGTGTCATAGCCCTGTGGAAGCGACTCGATAAAGGCATCGATGTTGGCACGACGGGCGGCCTCGGCGATCTCTTCTGCCGTAGCGGCCGGCTTGCCGTAGGCGATGTTCTCGCCGATTGTTCCGTCAAACAGGTAGACATCCTGCTGCACCAGGCCGATGGCGCGGCGCAGGCTCTGCTGCGTCACATCGCGCACGTCCTGGCCGTCGATGCTAATGGATCCGGCAGCCACGTCATAAAAGCGCGGCAGCAGCGAACAGGTCGTGGACTTGCCACCGCCCGAAGGGCCAACCAAAGCGATGGTCTGCCCGGGCTTGATAGACAGATTCATATGGTCGATAACGGGACGCTCTTCGGCATCGCCCTCGCCCAGCTCAACGTCCTCGTAGTTAAAGCACACGTCGTGATAATCCACGGCGCCGGCGGTCACCTGCAGATCCGTGGCGCCCGGCTTGTCCTGGATATCCGGCGTGGTCGAGAGCACCTCGTCCATACGCTTAAAGCCAGCGATGGCCTTCTGATACATTTCGGCCGAATTGACGAGTGTCTCGAGCGGCGTGCAGAACAGCGAAATGTAGAGCGCGAAGGTCGCCATATCGACCGCCTGCAGCTGACCCTGGGCAACGAGCCAACCACCCAGCAGCACCACAATCACGTACAGCACGCCCGAGAGCAGGCCATACGTCGCAGTATAGACGCCCATGGCGTGATACATGTTTTCCTTGGACGAAAGGTAGCGATTGTTGGAGGCGCGGAACTTAGAGCGCTCGGTCTCCTCATTGGCAAAGCTCTTGACCACGCGCATGCCCGCCAGCGAATCCTGCAGCTGCGCATTGATGCCGCTGATTTTTTTGCGATTGTCGCTAAAGACCTCGCGCATGCGCATGTTCTGCCAAAACATGATGACCGCAAACGCTGCTGTCACCACAGCCATGGCAAGCGCCAGCACCGGGGCGATGGTAAAGAGGATCACAAACGAGCCGATAATCTCGATGCCGCAGATGATGATCCACTCGGGCACGTGATGCGCCGCCTCGCAGATATCGAACAGGTCGTTGACCACGCGGCTCATCATATCGCCCGAGCTGTTGCGGTCAAAGTACGCAAAGCTAAAGCGCTCATACCTGTCTCTTATACACATCTCCGAGCCCACGAGACCCTAAGACATCTCG
>UQTR01000091.1 GCA_900544065.1 uncultured Collinsella sp. | reverse complement strand
TACGAGATGTCTTAGGGTCTCGTGGGCTCGGAGATGTGTATAAGAGACAGCGCCCGCCCCGCCCCCGAGGAGCTCCCATCCCAAATCTCAACTCTGTTATCATAATCACGATAATGTCCTGATACTTCAGGAGGCAAACATGAACATTAGGCCAGTATCTGATCTAAGGAATCACTACCCGGACGTTGAACGCGAAGTCGAACAAGAGGGTCCGGTTTTTCTAACTAAAAACGGGCGGGGCTCTATGGTCGTCATGAGCTTTGAGCAGTACAAGTCGCTGAGCAATACAATCGAGAGCGCCCTTGATGCCGCCGATCGTCAGGCTGCCAGCATGCAACTTCGCTATACACACGACGATGTCTTTGGCTCTGTCAGAAAAATGCTCAACGGCGGTCTCAATGAACAGGCCCTATAAGCTCCGCTATCTTCCCCTATTTTGGGAGGACCTCAGCCAAGCAGCGTCATATATCGCCTTTGATCTCAATAACCCCGCTGCGGCAAATAGGCTTGTCAACAATGTTGAAGCAGGCATACTCGAGCATCTCAAGAGTCCAACCATGTCGCCAACATACCCTTCGACAAGAAGGCGATTGCACCCGTATTACCGCTTCTACGTTGGTAACTACATGGTTTTTTATGTCGTCATCGACGACGTTATGGAAGTCCGCCGACTGCTATATAAGAGCCGAGATATTGAGTCGATTATCAGGTAGGTTTCTTTCAGCTAAAGAACGCCGGAAATTCGACGCTGGTTTGTTAACCTTGCTGGACGTTGTCGACGCCAAACCAGCTCAGAAGCTACATCGATACAGAAAGGTCCCCGACCGGAGAGACCGGATATAAGGTTTATCGCGAGTTCCGCACGCAAAGAAGGCCACTTAATGTGGCCTTCGTCTTGCGCAGGACTGTACAGCAGGAAACCTTATATCCGGCCCCTCCGGCCGGGGACCGCGCCTTTGCGACTACAGCGTCATGTTCGGATCGGCGTCGACGTCGAACGGCGAGATTTCTCCTCGATCGAATTTACGGTGGGCGACCTCCGCGATCATGGCGGCGTTGTCGGTGCATGCCGAGAGAGGCGGCACCGTCACGCGGATGCCCTGGCGCCCGAGCTTCTTGATCATCATCTCGCGCAGATGCGGATTAGCCGAAACGCCGCCGCCGATGCAGTATTCCTTGCATCCGGTGGCATGCAGCGCGTTCTTGGCCTTCTTGTACTGAACGTCAAAGACCGCAGCCTCAAACGAAGCCGCCAGGTCGGGCAGATGAATCGTGCGCCCGGCCTTGGTCTCCTGCTCGATGTAGAGCGTCACCGCCGTCTTGAGACCCGAAAGCGAGAAGCGATAGTCCCCCCTGCTGTTAAGCGCACGGGGGAAATCAATCGCCTTGGGGTTGCCCGTCTCGGCGAGCTTGGAGATGATGGGGCCGCCGGGATAGCCCAGGCCCAGCGCCTTAGCCACCTTGTCGAAGGCCTCACCCACGGCATCGTCGAGCGTCTCGCCGAGCACCTCGTAGTCGCCCCACGCCTTGACGTGAACAAGCATGGTATGACCGCCCGAGACGAGCGTGAAGATAAACGGCGGCTTGAGATCGGGCTGCGCCAGCAGGTTGGCAAACAGATGGCCCTCAAGGTGATTGACGCACACGAGCGGCTTGCCGGCAGCGTAGGCAAAGCCCTTGGCGAAGGCGACGCCCACCACCAGAGCGCCCACCAGGCCCGGACCCTGTGTCACGCCAACAGCGGCGAGTTCGCTCGGCGCGATGGCTCCGCCCTCAAGACCAAGCGATGCCGCGGCATCCTCGAGCGCCGCGTCCACGACGCTCACGATAACCTCAACGTGCTTGCGCGAAGCGATCTCGGGCACTACGCCGCCAAAACGGGCATGAAAATCGATCTGCGTCGAAACCTGATTGGCCAGCATATTACCGTTCGCATCGATAATCGCCACAGCTGTCTCATCGCACGAACTCTCGATGGCAAGCACCAGGCGACGGCGCTCAATTTCGGCGCGTTCCTCGACGGTGCGCTCGGGTGCAGGTAGCGGCCATACACGCTGCTCAGCCGCCGTCGGCTCGGGCGAAGCATTGTCGACCGGGAGCACCAAGGGCAGCGGCGCCGTCATGACGATGGCATCTTTGCCAGCACCGTAGTAACCGCGGCGGCGGCCCGCCTCGGTAAAGCCCAGAGAGGCATAGAGCGCAATAGCGCCCTCATTGCCGTCCTCGACCTCGAGCGAAGCCGTGGTGCAGCCGAGCATCTGGGCATCGTAGCTCACGTGCGACAGCAGCTTGCGGGCAATACCCTCGCGGCGACGCTTCGGGTCGACGGCAACATCCAGAATCTGCACGTCACCGTCTACGACCATGCCGCCGGCAAGGCCCAGCAGCTGACCGTCGTCGTGCGCCACCCACCAGCTGCGCGGCGCCGCAACATTCTCGCCCAGTTCGGACAGGAACATGCCCGGCGTCCACGCCTCGTGCCCAGCGCCCTCAAAGCAGGCGGCCTCCAGCGCACTCGCGCCCTCGGCATCCGCCGCACCCATGGGGCGGAATTGCAGATGGCGACCGGCGAGCTCATCGGCGACGCCCGTAATTTCGCTCTGCGCGCTCTCGGCAAGACCGAGGCGTTTGCGCTCGTTTTCCTCGGCGTCGGAAAGGCGCGTATAGATTGGTAGGACGCGGGCCGGGTCGCCGTCACCCGCGGCATGCGCAAGGAGGAGGCCCTCGCCCGAAGGCCACCACAAGCCGCGCTCTACGCAGTGAGCGGCCTCATCCTCGCCCAGCAGCTTGCCATAGCGCACGAGACCGTCACCAGTCAGCTGAACCTGGTCCCAGTCCGCGGCTTGGCGCCACTCATCAAGCGCCACGGCAGCCTTGACCACGTGCTCGCGCTCAAACTGACGCTCGGGGCCCTCGTCGCTCAGCACATACAAAGCCGGATACACCTCGCCGCGCATGGCATCGGCCAGAATGCCGAGTTTGCCACGCACGCCAGCCTTCCACGCGGTCCATGCGCAGGCATCGAGCGTCGACACACCCAACAGCGGCACGTTGGCACCGCGCGCCAAGCCCTTGGCGGTAGAAATGCCGATACGCACGCCGGTAAACGAACCAGGACCGCGACCGACGACGTAACTGCCCACGTCAGCACGGTCCATGCCAGCCTGAGTAAGCACGCTGTCGACGGTATTCACGAGCTCCACATTGGCATGGCGACGACACATATGGTCGCCGCTCACCAGCTTCGCCTCGCCCGTCTGCCCATCAATCCAGCTTGCCGCGCAGGCAAGCATATCGGTCGAAGTATCGAGCGCTACCACCAGCGCGTAATCGTTATGCAAGCTCATCTTGTACAGCCTTATCAATCAAATCGGAAAGCTTCGCTGCGCGCTCGCCGTGCGCCTCGAGCGTTATCATTCGCACGTCGCTATCGTTCTCATCACGCTTAAGCGTTACCGAAAGATACTCGTCTGTCAGTTCGTCCTGGAACTGTTCGCCCCACTCCAACAGACAGGCACCCTCATAGCCCAGTACATCGAAAATGCCCGTATCCTCGAGCTCGTAAGCATGCTCCAGACGGTACAGGTCAAAGTGGAACAGCGGAATACGCCCCTGGTCATGAACAGCCATGAGTGCGAATGTGGGGCTCGTGACCATATGGCCGTCGCCCAGACCACGCGAAACGCCCTTGGTAAAGTGGGTTTTGCCCACACCCAAGCCGCCGGTCAAAATCAGCACATCGCCATCTTCCAGGCACGGCGCGACCAGCTCGCCAAAATGCTCCGTATCGGTAGAGCAAACCGTTTTATAAATACCTACCCCCAGGCGCTCCAGGGACATATATGCTCCTTATTATTCCGAGGCACCCTCTGGCGCGGGATGCCGCTCCAGATAGTCGCCCAGCATCTTAAAGTCTTCCTCCAGCAGCTCCTGCCACGCTGGATTACGCAGCGCCGCCGCCGGATGGAACGTGGGCATCACCACAAAATGTCCCATCTGATGGAACCTGCCGCGCAGCTTGGTGATGCCGATCTCGGTCTTAAGCACAAAGTGCGTCGCGGGGTTGCCGAGCGTCACGATAATATCGGGCCAGATGCTTCGAATCTGCTCACGCAAAAACGGCGAGCAAGCCAGCACTTCCTCGGGACGTGGATTGCGGTTTCCCGGCGGGCGGCACTTAAGCACGTTGGCAATGTAGACGTCTTCGCGTTTGAGCCCCGCCAGCGACAAAATGCCGTTGAGGTCCTCGCCTGCCGCCCCCACAAAGGGCTCGCCCTGCAAATCCTCATTGCGGCCCGGCGCCTCGCCAATAAACATCACACGAGCGCGGGGGTTTCCCACGCCAAACACGATATTGTGACGCGACTGGTAGAGCTGGCAGAGGTGACAATCGCCCAGAACGGCCTCAATTTCCTCGAGTGCGACCTCACGTGGTGCCTGATGGGTATGGCCGGGGATGTGCATGACGCCCATGGCGACTCCTACACGTAGACCTTGTCGAGGCGCATGCCAAAGCCGCAGGCGACCTCGTAGTTAATCGTTCCGCGCAGTCGGGCCATCTCGTCCATAGTGATCTCGGCATCGCCATCGCGGCCGACAATAATCATCTCGTCACCATACTCGGCCTCGGGAATCTCGTGTGCCGGGTTGGACTGAATGGCGACCATAAACTGGTCCATGCAGATATTGCCAACCTGATGCACGCGCTCGCCGCGATACAGCACATCCATACGATTGGAAAGCGTACGCGATAGGCCGTCGGCATAACCGATCGGCAGCGTGCAGATCTGAACGCGCGTGCGCGGTACGCGGTAGGTAAAACCGTAGCCCACGCCCTCACCCATCGCAGGGTGTGCCACGCGCGTCACGCGCGCATGGACGCTCATAACGGGATCAAGCTGCATCACGCGGCCACTCAGCTCGCACGGCTGCATGCCATACAAGCCAACGCCGGCGCGAATCATATCAAAATGCATCGAGGGGTCGAGCATCGAGGACGGCGTGTTGGCGCAGTGCACGATACCGCACTCAAAACCCGCATCCTTAATGGCTTGAACGGCCTCGGTAAAGCGCTGACACTGCAGCTTGTAGTCCCAGCCCGAAGGTTCATCGGCCGTGGCGAAGTGCGTAAATACGCCGTCGCACTGAATACCGCGATGGAAATTAATACCGCGGACAAAGTCGAGCACCTGTGTGTAGTGTACGCCGATACGATTCATACCTGTCTCGATGGCGAGATGATACTTGCCCACCTTGCCCGCCGCGACGGCACATTCGCCATACGCAAGAGCAAAGTCAGACGTATAGACCGAGGGCATGATATCAAACTCGAGCAACGTCGGAATGGCCTCGATAGGCGGCTCGCTTAGGATGAGGATGGGCTTCGTAATCCCGCCCTGTCGGAGCTCAACGCCCTCGTTAACCGTCGCCACGGCAAACATGTCGGCACCGGCCGAATACATGATCTTGGCGCACTCAACAGCTCCATGACCATAAGCATCGGCCTTGACCACGCAACACAGGCGCTGACGTGGATTCAACAAGTTCTTATAGGCCCTCGTGTTGCGACGGAGCGCCCCGCGGTCGATCTCGACCCAGGACCAGCGCGTCAAATCGGCTTTATTCATGATTAGTCATCCGACCCTTCGTCCATGATTCCCAGATCTTCGAGCGCATCCTTTGCCGCCAGTTCCATGGCAGGACCGATCAAGTCGATAAGATCGGTCGCGATAACGCTCTTCTCACCATACTCCGTCGCCGCGGCAAAACCGGCGTAGCTGTGAAGTGCGACGGCGTACGAATACAGCAACTCCCAACGATCCATCTCGTCGCGCATGGTGGCAAGCGTGCCGGCCAAAATACCCGCGAGAACATCACCCGAACCGGCAGTTGCCAGAGAAGCCGGACCCGAGAGCGGCAGCAGCACACGCTCAACGCCACAGATAGCCGTCGTCGGCCCCTTGGCAATGACCACCAGATTGTCGGAGCCTGCAGCCCAGACAACCTTCTGCGCGGCCGCAATCGCGGTACCAAGGTCGTTCACCTCGTCACCGGCAACCAGACGCGAAAGCTCACGATAGTGCGGCGTCATAACCAACGGCTGCTCGCGACGATACATCTCGGGATTACTATCAATACCGTCAATGGCAATCTTAGCAAGGCAGTTGAGTGCATCGGCGTCCAAAATAAGCGGTACATCAAGCTCGAGCAAGCCCGAAACCACCTGCATAGCGCCAGCAGACGTCGTCATACCGGGACCGCACAGTACGCAGCTGTACTTCTTTGCGATCTCGCACACCGTCATGCGCGCAGCGGCGCCAAAGGAGCCGCGGGAATCAGACGGAATAGCAAAGACGGGAATCGAAGGAAGCGCCATGCGAATAAGATTGGCGCAGGCGTCAGGAGCCGCGACCGCCACGTAACCAGCACCCGCGCGAGCTGCAGACTTGGCCGCCATAATGGCAGCACCAGGATATTGCGCAGATCCGGCGACAATAAGCACAGAGCCGCGGGAATACTTATCGATATTCGTAGGCAGTGGGGCAAAGTAATCAACTAAGTCACCGGGCTCGACAATCTCAGCGGCGTGGTCGACATCATCGATGACCTCGTCAAGACGGTCGTAAAGATTGCCGCAGATCAAATCGCCAGCATACTCAGGGCCATCAGCGCTATACAGACCAATCTTGGGCGCAATCATCGTCACCGTATGCTCGGCACGAATGCAGTCGTCATCAACAACGCCCGTCTCGGCATTCAGGCCCGAGGGGACATCAATGGATACGACACAATCGGCGCATTCATTGACCGTAGGAATCCAGATGGAGAACGGCGCACGCAGATTCCCGTGAAAACCGGTACCAAAAATGGCATCGACAACAACATCGGCCTTATCGATCAAAACCTCGAGTTCGTCACGCGAAGGGCCGACGCAAACGTGAACATCGCGGCCGGCAGTACGACGAGCAACATGACGTGCCAGAGCAGCAGGAATCTCATCCGGTTCAACCGGAGAAACGATATCCACGTCCACACCCTTATGGCTCAGGATATCGGCGGCAACCCAACCGTCGCCGCCGTTATTACCAAAACCGACCAGAACGAGAACCCGATCGGGATTGAGCTTCAAGACCTCGTTGGCGGCAAACTCACCCGCTAGCTCCATAAGCTCGGCCTTCGAAGTCCCTTCGCGTTCGATGATATCCTCGAGACGAACGACTTCTTCGGTACTCAAAACCGGTTTCATCTATGCTCCTAGCGTATCTTGCGAAGCATCGCCCAGGTGCTCCGTCAATGCTGAATTCTGCAGCTGCTCAAGCTCATCTAAAACAGAGCGAGCCTCTTTAAATGTCTGCGCAACGCGTTTCTTGGTGCTCACCTTTTCCTCTTTTGGCTTAGGCCGAGCATCTTCGGTAATCGCGATGGCATTCGCAACGGCTAAGTCTCCTGTAAGCGTAATGGAAAGAGCAACCTCAACAACACCCAGCTCTTGAGCGATCTCGAGTGCACGACCCGAAAGCAGCGCCTTCGGTTTGCCGAGTTTATCACGCGTTACCGAAACATCCTTGCGACCCACGCCTTGACTAAAACCCGTGCCGAGAGCTTTAAGCACCGCCTCGCGCGAAGCAAAGCGGCTCGCATAGTGAGCGGCGGGGCGCGATGACGCATCGCAATACGCACACTCTTCTTCGGTAAACACACGCCGAGCAAACGACGGCGTCTTTTCAAGAATTGATTTCATGCGGGAAATCTCGACGATATCAACGCCGATACCAGCTTCAGCCATGTTCACCTCCATATCGCACAGACTAAGTTATTGTAGCCCGTTCACAGAAGATGCGACAAACGAGGGTTATAAAACACAGCTACTATGTGAGACAAAAGCCCGTAAACGCAAAAAAGGGGGAGGCCGCGAGGCCTCCCCCTTCTCAGTCCAAGCGTACG
>UQTR01000090.1 GCA_900544065.1 uncultured Collinsella sp. | reverse complement strand
GAGATGTCTTAGGGTCTCGTGGGCTCGGAGATGTGTATAAGAGACAGGGATGTTTGTGCGGCGGCTCTTGAGCCACACGAGCGCGAGGGCAACGCTTGCCGTCTGTGCGATCACCGTGCCGAGCGCAGCGCCCACGGGGCCAAGCCCCATATGGCCAATGAACAGAAAGTCGAGCGCGATGTTGATGATGCACGCCACGCCGATCACGTACATGGGCGAGCGCGAATCGCCCAGGCCGCGAAAAATGGCCGAGAGGATGTTGTATGCGGCGATGCACGGAATGCCGATAAAGCAGATGCGCAGGTAGGCGGCAGTGCCTTCGACCGCTTCGGCCGGCGTACCGATGAGTGCCACAATCTGCGGGCACAGCGCGAGCAAGAGCGCGGCCAGCACCACTGAGACACCCATAAAGAGCGTGATGGTGTTGCCGATGGCTGCCTCGGCGCGATCAAAACGGCGCGAGCCCACGGCGTGGCCGACGATGACGGTCGTTCCCATGGCCAGGCCCACGAGCGTCACGGTAATGATATAGAGCGTCTGCGCGCCGTTGCCCACGGCGGTGATGCCGGCGGCGCCGCTAAACTGCCCGATAAAGTACAGGTCGGCCATGCCGTAGAGCATCTGCAAAAAGTACGAGAGCATATAGGGCAGGGCGAAGACCGCGATGGTCTTGAGGACATTACCGCGTGTGAGGTCGTGTTCCATGGGCGGGCACTTTCTGGCTTGGTTCGTTTACGTACCAGTGTAGTGAAAACCCTACAACGATTATAGAGTCAAGGTCTAGGTTGCCGGTGGGACTAAAAAATCGCGCCTCCAATCATTTCCATTTGAATACGGTCACGCGCCACGCGGGCTTAGCGCCTGCGCTAACCTTGCAGAAATCGATTTCGGAAGACTTGACACCATCGCTCGGCGCGCAATAATACGTGCGTTTGCGAACAATGTTTGATGGGGGATGAACCTGCGTGCGCAATCTCAAAATCTTGTTTTCCTACTTAGGGGCATATCGCCGCGATGCCATTCTCGGCGTGATGTTCGTCTCGGCCGAGACGGCGCTCGAGCTGTTTATCCCGGTCATCATGGCCAACATCATCGACGTGGGCGTTCCCGCCGGCGATCTGAGCTATATGCTGCTGCAGGGCGCGTACATGTTGGTGTGCGCCGCGTTGTCGCTGGTACTGGGACTGGGGTACGCCCGCACGTCCGCCCGCGTGGCTTCGGGCCTGGGCGCTAACCTGCGCGAGGCCGAGTATCGCAAGATCCAGACGCTCGCCTTTGGCAACTTGGACAACTACGACGCCAGCTCGCTCGTCACGCGCATGACCACCGATATCACCGTTATCCAAAACGCCGTCGGCAACGGCTTTCGCCCCATGGTGCGCGGCCCCATGACCCTCATCGTCGGCCTTATCTATGCTCTGATACTGTCGCGCCCGCTCGCCACGGTCTTTGCGATCATCCTGCCCGTGCTGGCGATCGTGCTTGGCGTTATCACCTGGCGCGTGAGTCCGCTCTACCGCCAGCTCCAGACTTCGATGGACCACCTCAACGGCGTGGTGCAGGAAGACCTCACCGCCGTGCGCGCCGTCAAGGCCTACGTGCGCGCCGAGCACGAGCAGACCAAGTTCGACGCCGTCAATACCGAGCTTGCGCACACCGCCACAAAGACCTTTGGCAACGCTGTGCTCAACCTGCCGGTGTTTCAACTGTCGATGTACGTTGCCGCGCTTTCCATCCTGTGGATCGGCGGC
Source organism: uncultured Collinsella sp. (assembly GCA_900544065.1). Lineage (GTDB taxonomy): Bacteria > Actinomycetota > Coriobacteriia > Coriobacteriales > Coriobacteriaceae > Collinsella. The sequence continues at coordinate 6,202 of UQTR01000090.1, read as the reverse complement.
CGCATGATCCTTGCCGGCGAGCTGGGCGTAGGCTCGCTCACGGGCTTTATGAGCTACGTGCTGCTGATCATGAACTCGCTCATGATGATCTCCAGCGTGTTTTTGCTGCTCACGCGCGCGCTTACCAGTGTAGAGCGCATCTCGCGGGTGATTGACGAGCGGTCGCTTATCCAGGCGCCCGCTGCCGATGCGGCTGTATCCGAGGTGGCCGACGGGAGTGTCGAGTTTCGCGACGTGTCGTTTAAGTACCGCGCGGATGCTGCCGAGGACGTGCTCGAGCATATCGACCTTCGCATCGAGCCCGGCTCCACGGTGGGTGTGCTCGGCGGCACGGGCTCGGGCAAGAGCTCGCTCGTGCAGCTCATCGCGCGCCTGTACGACGCCACCGAGGGCGCCGTGCTGGTGGGCGGACGAGACGTACGCGACTACGACCTTGTTGCTCTGCGCGATGCCGTGGGCATCGTGTTGCAAAAGAACGTGCTGTTTACGGGTACCGTGCGCGAGAACTTGCAGTGGGGCGCGCCCGATTCATCCGACGAGGAGCTGCTGCGTGCCTGCCGTGCGGCGTGTGTGGACGAGTTTCTGGACCGCATCGGCGGGCTCGATGGCGAGCTGGGCCAGGGTGGCGCCGGCGTCTCGGGCGGGCAGAAGCAGCGCCTGTGCATCGCGCGCACGCTGCTCAAACATCCGCGTGTGCTCATTTTTGATGACTCGACGAGCGCGGTCGATATGGCGACCGACGCCAAGATCCGCGAGCATATCGCTCAGATTCCCGATACGACCGTGATTATCATTGCCCAGCGTATCGCGAGCGTCATGGATGCCGATCGCATTGTGGTGCTGGACGACGGACGCATCCACGGCGTGGGCACGCACGAGGAACTGCTGGCGGGTGACAACATCTACCAGGAGATTTACGCCTCGCAGATGGAGTTTGCGGGTGAGGGGGAGAGCCAAGACGCTCCCTCGTCCCCGGCCTCGCAGCTAGCGGAGCCGGAGCCCGTCGCCGCCTACGTCTCGCAAGCCGACGCCCAGAAGGGAGGCGAGTGCCATGCCTAAGACATCTGCTCAGGCCCGCCCGGCCAATCTGGGGCAGACGCTCCGCCGCTTGCTCAGCTATATGGGCCATGCCAAGTTTTCGCTGCTGGCAGTGGGCGTGCTTGCCTCTGTCGCAGCCATTGCGAGCCTCGCCGGCACCTACATGGTGCGCCCTATCGTCAACGGTCTTGCCACGGGTGGCGAGGAGCTGCTCGCCAAGCAGGTCATCCTCACGGCAATCATCTACGCCGCGGGTGTGCTCTCGGCCCTGGGCTATTCGCAAATCATGGTGCGCGCGGCCCAACGTGTGGTGTCCGACATCCGCCGCGACCTGTTCGCACATATCCAGACGCTGCCGCTCAGCTATTTCGACAGCACGCGCTCGGGCGACATCATGAGCTTCTTTACCAACGACGTCGACACGGTTTCCGAGGCACTCAACAACAGCTTTGCCAACGTGATTCAGGCGACCATTCAGGTGATCGGCACCACGGCCATGCTCATCATCCTTAACTGGCAACTCACGATCATTACGCTCGTGTGCGATGCGGCCATTGTGCTGTATGCGCGCTACTCGGGCATCCGCTCCAAGCGCTTCTTTGCCGCCCAGCAGGCGTCACTCGGCGACTTGGACGGATATGTCGAGGAGATGGTCTCGGGCCAAAAGGTCATCAAGGTCTTTAACCACGAGCAGGCCAATGTGGCCGGTTTTGACGCGCGCAACCAGAAGCTGCGCCGCACCGGTGGCGCCGCGCAGGCCTACGCCAACTCGATGGTGCCCATGACCGTGGTGATCGGGTATGCCAACTACGCGATCGTTGCGGTGGCGGGCGGCATGCTCTGCATCAACGGCTTGGCCGACGTGGGCGCGCTCGCGAGCTACCTGGTCTTTGTGCGCCAGGCGGCCATGCCCATCAACCAGTTCACGCAGCTGGGCAACTTCTTGCTCAACGCGCTGGCCGGTGCCGAGCGCCTGTTCGCCGCGATGGACCTTGAGCCCGAGGTGGACGAGGGTTGCGTGGAGCTGGTGCAGACGGGCGAGTCCGCGTGGGCGTGGAGGATTCCTGAGGGCTGTGGCGTGGGCGCGTACGGACATCTGCACGACGTGGCCTCGGTCGACGATGCGGGCCGTGCGGTGGCTGCCGACGGCACCGAGCTTGTGACCGGTCTGGTGCCGCTCGCCGGCGACGTGCGCTTCCATGCCGTGGACTTTTCCTACGTGCCGGGCACGCGCGTGCTCACGGACCTCAACCTTTTTGCCAAGCCGGGGCAAAAGATCGCCTTTGTGGGCTCGACGGGCGCCGGAAAGACGACCATCACCAACCTCATCAACCGCTTCTACGAGGTCGATGACGGCGAGATCACGTACGACGGCATCGACGTCAAACACATCGCCAAGGCCAGCCTGCGCGGGTCGCTCGGCATTGTGCTGCAGGATACGCACCTGTTTAGCGGCACCATTGCGCAGAACATCCGCTTTGGCAAACTCGACGCGACCGACGAGGAAGTGCGCGCCGCCGCCGAGGCCGCCTGTGCCGACTCGTTTATCCGCCGCCTGCCGCAAGGCTACGACACGCCGGTCACGGCCGATGGCGCCAACCTGTCACAGGGCCAACGTCAGCTGCTCGCCATCGCGCGTGTGGCCGTGGCCGATCCGCCGGTGCTCATCCTGGACGAGGCCACAAGCTCCATCGACACGCGCACCGAAAAGCTCATCGAGCGCGGCATGGACCGTATCATGCGCGGTCGCACCACGTTTATGATCGCGCACCGCCTGTCCACCGTCCGCGACGCCGACGCGATCATGGTCCTCGAACACGGCCGCATCATCGAACGCGGCACTCACGAGGAACTGCTCGCCCAGCACGGCGAGTACTGGCAGCTAGCGCATGGCTTAAAGGAGCTAGATTAACCCGTTCGGGCACGGTGCTTTGACTCCCCATGCTCCTCACCCCGCCTCAAACCGTCCCAACATTCGACGTTTTTTGCCAATATCGGGAAAAGCATCGAATGTTGGGACTGTTTTTCTGTCATCCGATCGGGTGGAATCACTAACTTGCATGCGAAGGTGTGCGAATCCGCGAGCAGGGGAATAAGGTTGGTTATCCGACCCATTGGAGGGCTCATGGACCTGCCGATCGTCCTGTCCCATAAGACCGCCTGGCTGTACCACAACGTGGTGCGCCCGTCCGAGCCGCTTTCGCGAGCAAGCAGCCTATACGATGAGGACTCGCTTGCTAACGAGGCGGAGCCGACTGCGGGCCTGCCCAAATTGGGACTCGATGCCAAGGGACTGAGAATATCTGCGGCGGTCGGGATTGTTGCCGACTACCTGGTCTCACTTGGCATTCCGTATGAGGAGCTCGATCGTATTGACACGCTGGTTAGCTTCGATTTCGAGCGCTCTCGGCCGGCGGGTCTCCGACGCCATGTGTTTGGAGCGCCCATACCCTCGGATCATCTTATCGAGGTGGCAGAGGGTCTCTTGGTGGTTGACGAGGCCATGTGTTTTGTCCAGGCGGGCTCGTGGATGAGTGAGCCCGAGCAGCTGGAATATGGGTATGAAATCTGCGCCCGATATCATTTGAATCATTTGGCGTCAGGCGATTATATCGAGATGGGGCAGAGGTATACCGTTGCCGACCTGATCGCCTATTGCGGCGAGAATCGATCTCGTCAGGGGGCTACACGTGCGGCTGCCGTGCTCAGGCGTGTGCACGATGGCGCGCGGTCGCCCATGGAGACGGCCACCGCAATCATGGTCGTCGCGAAGCGTTCCCAGGGCGGGCTGGGGTACACCAGGATTGAGCTCAACCATCGGGTCGATGTTCCCAACGAATTCAAATATCTCGCTAAGGCCGGGTATTTCGAGATCGATGTATATGCACCTGCGAGCGGTACGGGGATTGAATACAACGGCTCGAACCATCTCGATAAACAGCGCAGTGCGTCTGACGCTGAGCGTATGACCGTGCTGAGCGCGCTGGGCTTTAGGATGATCGTCCTCACCGGGACTCAGTTTGCCAACCGGCTGCAATTGCATCGGGCGATGAACGCCATCGCGCTCGCTATGGGCCTCAAGTGCGACCGAAGCGAAGCGTTCCAGAAACGGCAGAATGACCTGCGGGAATTCGTGATTCGCCACTGGAACGGCGGCCTCTAGGGGCGTCTAGCTCGTCTTTCGAGCTCTGCGAACACCTAAACCGTCCCAACATTCGACGTTTTTTGCCAATATCGGGAAAAGTATCGAATGTTGGGACGGTTTGAATGCTGAGGATGGGCTCGGGAAGTCCATCTTGCTCGAATGGCCTGTCCTGTCGTACGCGTGTCGGCCCGGTTCCCGTGTGCGGTACTATGTTCCCTGAAGAATAATGGCCTGCGCGAGGGGAGGATTGCGTGGACGAGCGCACGCAACATGACGGTTTTGGCCGCGACATCAACTACCTGCGCATTGCCGTAACCGACAAGTGCAATTTCCGCTGCATCTACTGCATGCCTGCCGACGGCGTGGCGCCGCGCGCGCACGATGAGCTACTCAGCGCCGAGGAAATTGCCCGCTTTGTGCGTCTGGTGGCGGGGGAGGGCATTCGCCGCGTGCGCCTGACGGGTGGCGAGCCGCTGGTCAGCCGCCGCATTATCCCGCTCATTCGTGACATCCGCGCGATTTCGCAGATCGAGGACATCTCGCTCACCACCAACGGCGCTCTGCTGCCCAGGCTGGCACCGCAGCTCAAAGATGCCGGGCTCGACCGTGTCAACATTTCGCTCGATACGCTCGACCCTACACTCTTTGGAAAGATCACGCGCCTGGGTCGGCTCGAGCAAACCATGGCCGGCATCGACGCGGCGCTTGCTTGGGGGTTCGAGCCGGTTAAGGTTAACTGTGTAGTGGTCCGCCGCCTCAACCAGGACGCGGGGGCTCTCGCGCGGCTGACCGTCGACCGCCCCATTCACCTGCGCTTTATCGAATACATGCCCATCGGCGACGAGCACACGAGCTCGCATTGCGCCGTGGATCCTCATGCGCCCACGCTCAATCCCGAGCTATGGGACGCGAGCGATACCGTACCGAGCGACGAGCTGCGGGCACGCATCAATGCCGGCGCCGCTGCGGCTGGCCTGGGCGAGCTTGAGCCGCTCGACATCAACGATGCTCCTGCCGGTGCCGGTCCCGCACGCTACTGGCGCTTTCCGGGCGCGGCGGGCACGGTTGGCTTCATTAGCGCTATGTCCAACCATTTTTGCGCGAGCTGCAATCGTCTGCGCCTGACGGCGGACGGTAGCGTGCGCCCCTGCCTGTTCAGCGATGCCGAGTATTCGGTGCGCGAGGCGCTACGCCGTGGTGATGATATGCAGGTGCTTTCGATTTGGCGCGATGCCGTGGCCCACAAACCGCAGGAACACGCGATAATTGAGGGCACGCAACGATTTATGTCCCAAATCGGAGGATGATCATATGGCCAAGAGCAGGTACGCCGATGCCACCAAGGCCGCTCGCAGGGCCGCGATGTCTGCCCACAAAGCCACGTCTGCCAACAAAGACGCCGCGTCCGCGGCCGTGCAGCCGTCCGTGAGCGACAACGACACCGACTCCACCCGCGACGCCCGCCGCGACGAGCTGACGCACGTGGACGCCAAGGGCGAGGTACGCATGGTCGACGTGTCTGACAAGGCCGAGACGCACCGCATCGCCATCGCCGAGGGCACCATCCTCATGCACCCCGAGACGCAAGCCATGGTGCTGCAGGACCGCGCTAAGAAGGGTGACGTGCTCGCCTGCGCGCGCGTGGCGGGCATCATGGCCATCAAGCGCACGAGCGACATCATTCCCATGTGCCATCCGCTGCTAATCACCAAGAGCAAGTGCGATATCGAGCCAATCGCTCCGGCAGGAACGCCGGCCGAGGACGCGCCCGAGGGCTGGGCGCCGGCGCGTCCCGACGGGCAGGTCGGCTTTCACGTGCTGGTCACGGCAGGTGTGACGGGCAAGACGGGCATCGAGATGGAGGCGCTGACCGGCGCGAGCGCCGCGTGCCTGACCATCTACGACATGTGCAAGGCCGTCGACCGCGGCATGGAGATCGTCGATGTGCGCCTGCTGCACAAGGAGGGTGGCCGCTCGGGCGTGTGGGACCGCGCGGAGCGTCAGGCTGCTGCTGCCGAG
>UQTR01000089.1 GCA_900544065.1 uncultured Collinsella sp. | reverse complement strand
CGAGATGTCTTAGGGTCTCGTGGGCTCGGAGATGTGTATAAGAGACAGCTGCGGTGGCACGCATGCCGCCAACACCGCCGAGATCGGTCTGTTCAAGATCATCTCCGAATCCTCCACGGGCTCGAATGTCCGCCGTATCGAGGCCGTGACCTCCAAGGGCGCTCTCGATTACATGGCCGACCGCCTGGCGCTCGTTGACGCCGCCGCCGCTGCGCTCAAGTGCCGCGTGGATGAGGTTCCCGCTCGTGTGGAGAACCTGCAGGCCGAGCTGCGCGAGACGTCCAATAAGCTCAAAAAGGCTCTGACCGGTGGCTCCTCCGACGCCATCTCCAGCGCCATCGAGGGCGCCGTCGAGCTCGACGGCTATAAGCTCGTTGTCGCTGAGCTCCAGGGCCTTGAGGCTGCCGACCTGCGCAACGTATGGGATACCGTGCATCAGAAGGTCGCCGGCCCTGTCGCTTGTGTCGTCGCCAGCGTGACTGAGAAGGGCACTCCGGCCCTGCTCGCTGCCGGCTCTGATGACGCCGTCAAGGCCGGTTTCCACGCCGGTAACGTGATCAAGCAGATCGCGGGTCTGGTCGACGGTCGCGGTGGCGGTCGTCCCAACATGGCCCAGGCCGGTGGCAAGAATGCTGCCGGCATCGCCGATGCCCTCGCGGCCGCTAAGACCGCGCTCGGCGCCTAAGAATCTAAGAAGTCACTGTGGTTGCGCTCGCGCTGGACATAGGGGAGACCAGGATTGGCATCGCCGTCTCGAGCCGTGATGGCAAGATGGCGATGCCTGTCAAGGTGCTTCCGGCTGCCGAGGTCACCGGTATGGCCAAGACGTTCCGCTACCTGGTTGAGGACTATGAGCCCGACATCCTGGTAAGCGGACGTCCCCTGACCATGGCCGGTGAGCCCGGCCCTCAGGCCGAGCGCGTTGCCGCTGTGGCGCAAAAGATTGCCGACGAGCTCGATCTTCCGTTGGAGTTTGAGGACGAGCGTCTGTCCTCGCAAGAGGCCAAGCGTATCCTGCGCGAGCAGGGACTCAACGAAAAGCAGATGAGGGGCAAGATCGACATGATTGCCGCCAGCCTGTTTTTGCAGACGTGGCTCGATCGTAAAAACGAGGAGGGTTCGCATGCCCAGGGCTTCCGATCCGCGCCAGCCGAATCGTACACAGCAGCCGGCGTCGCGCCCTGCCCAGCCTGGCCAGCGTCCGGCACAGCCGACGCAGCGCGCAGCTCAGCCTGCCGCGCGCCCGGCGCAGTCCTTCTCTCGTTCGGCCCAACCTGTTCAACGGACGGGTCAGCAGCCTTCTGCTCGTTCGGTTCAGCATTCGGCTTCTCACGCGGTTCAGCAGCCCACTGCTCGTACGGCCCAGCCTGCAGGCGGCACCCGCTTTAAGCAGCAGGCACCTACCCAGCGAACGCAGGCCCCCCAATCGCATTCGCATCACGCTCGTGGTTCGCATGGCGTTGCTCCGGCGACCCGCTCGAGCTACAACACGCATGCTCGTCGCGGTGCTCAAAAGAAAAGCTCCCCGGTGCCTATGATTATCGGTGGCGTTGTTGCCGTGCTTGCGCTTGTCGCGATCGTTTTCTTTGTCGTGCCAGCCGTCAAGGGCTTCTTTGGCGGTGAGGGTGCGAAAGTCGTTGCAGGCCAGCAGGTTACTATCACGATTCCCGATGGTGCCTCGGGTGACAGCATCGCTTCGATTCTCTCCGAGAACCATATCGTAGAAAATCCCAAGGATTACTATGCGGCGGTGAAAAAGCTCAACGCCGATATGTCGCTCAAGCCTGGTGATTATTCGTTCACCACACTCATGGATGCGACCAAGGTTGTTCAGCAGCTCATGGAAGGCCCCAACGCGGGCTCCAATACGCTGACTATCCCTGAGGGCCTGACGGTCGATCAAGTCGCCGACCGTGTGGCCCAGGCCTACGACAGCATCTCTAAGGAAGACTTCCTCAACCAGGCCAAGGCCTCCAACTACGTGGACGACTATAGCTTCCTTAAGGGCGCCGCCAACGATTCGCTCGAGGGTTTCTTGTTCCCCAAGACCTATTCGCTGGGCGATTCGCCGACGGCCGATGACGTGATTCGCGCTATGCTCGATCAGTTTAAGACCGAGTACAAGTCGCTTGACTTTGCGAGCTGCGAAGCCAAGATCAAGGAACGCTACGGTGTGGAGATGTCCGACTACGACATCGTCAACTTGGCCTCTATCGTTGAGCGCGAGGGCCTCAACGCCGATCAACGTGCGCATGTGGCCTCGGTTTTCTACAACCGCCTTGCCGGCAAGCTCGACGGTCTGCGCTATCTCAATAGCGATGCGACTATGATGTATGTCACCGGTGGCGAGGTTACCGCCGACGACCTGCAGAGCGATAGTCCGTATAACACCTATAAGCATGAGGGTCTGCCGCCCACGCCCATCTGCTCTCCGTCGCTCGAGGCACTCAAGGCCACGCTTGAGCCGACCGACTCCGATGACCTGTATTTCTACATTACGCAGGACGAGGAGTACTTCTCGCAAACCTACGAAGAGCATCAACAGTCTTGGAATTAGCATGAGGATTTTTAGCCCCAAACGTTACGTTGCCTCGGTCGATCGCATCGACCTTAATACCCTGTGGGCCGACGGCAAACGCGCCATTCTGCTCGATCGCGATAACACCTTGGTGCCGCGCGACACCGAGCAGGTTCCCGCCGCGGTTTCCGCTTGGCTCGATGCCGCCCGCGCCAAAGGCTTTAAGCTGTGCATGGTGTCCAACAACTGGCATCGCGACCAGGTCATGAGCTCTGCACGCGAGCTGGGACTCGAGGCCATCAGCCACGCCATGAAGCCGGCGCCGTTTGCCCTCAAGGCGGGTCTTAAGCGCCTCGGCGCCACGGCCGACGAGGCGGTGCTGATCGGTGATCAGCTCTACACGGACGTGTGGAGCGGCAACTTCGCCGGCGTCGATACCATCCTGGTAAAGCCGCAGGCGACGCAGGACCTGTGGTATACGCAGATCTTCCGTATCTTTGAGCGCCGGGCCCTTCGCGACCTTCCCTGCGAGGAATAGGTCTCGCTATGTCCCAGCACACCAAACACGGCTGCGACCATATCTTCTTTATCGGCTTTTTGGGCGCGGGCAAATCGACGCTCGCGCGCAACGTCGGCACTATGTTCAAGCGGCGTTTTATCGATACCGACCGTCTGGTCGTGCGCCGTTGCGGCAAGTCGGTAACCGAGATTTTTCAGACCGAGGGCGAGGATCGTTTTCGCGAGCTCGAGACCTCGGCGCTCCGTTCGCTCCAAAGTGAGCGCAGCCTGTTGGTTTCGTGCGGGGGCGGCATTGTCGAGACGCCGGTGAATATTGAGCTGATGCACGAAATGGGTACGTGCGTGTACCTCGAGGGTGACTTCGAGGATTCGATTCGCCAGATTCGTCGGTCCGACACGCGCCCCGATTTTCGCTCTCCCGAGCATGCCGCGCGCCTGTTTGAGCATCGCCGTCCGCTGTATCGCCGGGCCGCCGACCTTACCCTTGATATTCGCAACAAGTCCTTCGAGGACGTTTCCTACCTTTGTGCCGAGATGCTTTTGGAGCGTGGGCTGCTATGATTCGCCGTCAACTGATCAATTTCCAAAACCGCAGCGTCGATGTCCGCGTCGGATTGGGCGCGTTCGATGAACTGTCGCGTATGTTTGCCTCGGCCGTGGGCAAGCCTAAGCGCGCGATGGTCGTTTGGAACACCGCCACATCTGAGCGTTTTGGTGAAGTCGTCGAGCATGCGCTGGTCGACGCCGGTTTTGCCGTGTCGCTGCTAGTCCTTGAGGTTTCGCCTGCTGGTGCCACGCTGGCCGATGCTGATGCTATCTTTGGCGCCCTGTCTGCCAACGGCGTTACCTGCGACGATCTGGTTGTCGCCGTTGGCGATGCCGCAACCTGCTCGGTTGTTAGCTGGTGCGCCAACCAGTGGTGCGGCCGAACCGAGTGCGCGCTGTTGCCGACGACCTTTGACGCCATGCTCACGGTCGCGACGACCATGAAGCCGCTCGTCGCCTCGTCGGCCAATGCGCTTCCCGCTATCGCGTTCCGTCCCGAACCAGGCTTGGTCGTGTGTGACCTCGACCTTGTTCGTGAGGCGGACCCCGAGGACCTCAAGCTCGGCTTTGTGGTGCTTGTTGGCACCATGCTTTCGAGCAGTAAGTCCCGCTGGAATCAGTTTACTGAGACCGTCCCCGAGATTCTCGCGGGCGAGGAGGTCGCGCTCGTCAATGCCGTTCAATGGTCTCAGACTGCCCGTAAGGACGTACTGATGGCCACGAACCCGAGCGCTCGCCATGCGCTCGATTTTGGCAAGACGGGGGAGCGTACCCTGCGCGCCTGCTTGGGCGATGCCGCCTCGCAGGTCCCTGCCTATCAGCTGTTATCCGAGGGCATGCGCTTTGAGGCGCGCCTAGCACATGATGCCTGCGACTTTGATATCGATTACGTCTTTGAGGTCGATGACTGCCTGGAGGACTTTGGCATCGAGGAACTTGCCTTCGATCTGGAGCCTGCCGCATATATCGAGGAGTTCCGCAGGCAGCAGTTTGTCCGCTCGAACCGCAGTATGTTGCCGCTGCCCGCGGCACTCGGCGCTATTCGTCTAACGTGCGTTGAGGACGAGGTTCTTGAGCGCCATGCTCACGCCTACTTGGCTTCTCGCAAAGAACTTCTCTAAGTTTTATTGACATCCATCGTCTTTCGTATCATGTTGAGGGGCGGGTTTCCAATCGGTTGCGGATCGCATGCGATTCCGTCGTTCGGTTGAGACCCGTCCCGTCTTTATAGAGACAACAAGAAAGGAATCTGCATGTCTGAGTTTGCTGCCGGTCCTGCCGGTCGTATCGAGCGTGTCCGTGCCCTGATGGCCGAGCGTGGCTACGACGCCATCGTGGTGCGCGACGAGGCCAACCTTCGTTGGCTTACGGGCGTGAAGGGCGTTTTCGATTACACCTTTGAATTCCCGCACGCGGCGTTTATTACGGCCGACCAGTGCCTGTTCCATACCGACTCGCGCTACCTCAACAGCTTTGAGGAGAACACGCCCGCCGGCAGCCCCTGGGTTTACGACATGGACGAGGGTACCATCCCCGGCTGGGTCGCCGGCAAGATTGCGGCTAACAAGTGCCGTGTCTGTGCTGTCGAGGACGATATGCAGATTAACTTCTACCAGGGTATTCAGCGCGGCCTGGAGGACCGTTCCGTCGCCTGCATCCTACCGCTGATGCACGACGACATCCGCAAGATGCGCGCCATCAAGGATGCCGAGGAGATTGAGCTTATGCGCCATGCGCAGTCGATCACCGATGCCGCTTTCCAGCATATGCTCGGCTTTATTAAGCCCGGTATGACCGAGAAGCAGGTTCGCAACGAGCTCGAGAACTTTATGTTCGCCAACGGCGCCGACAGCCTTGCCTTCGGCTCCATCGTGGCGAGCGGTCCCAACACCGCCAACCCGCATGCCGTGCCGAGCGATCGCGTGATCGAGAAGGGCGATTTCGTTCTCATGGATTACGGCGCGGGCTACTGCGATTACCGCTCCGACATGACGCGCACCGTCGTGATGGGCGAGCCCACGCAGGAGCAGCTCGACCTGTACGCGCTCGTGCGCCGCACGCACGAGGAGTGCGTCGCCGCCATCCATCCGGGCGTTGAGGGTAACGACATCTTCAAGCTTTCCAAGAAGATCATCGGCGATGCCGGCTATGGCGATTACTACAATCATGGCCTGGGCCACGGCGTCGGTATCGACATCCACGAGCTGCCCAACTTCAACCGCAGCAAGAACACCATCGCGATCGGCTCGGTTGTCACCATGGAGCCCGGCGTTTACCTGCCCGGCGTGGGCGGCGTGCGCCTGGAGGATTACGGCGTGGTCACCGAGAACGGCTACGAGCCTTTCACCAAGACCCCGCACGACCTGCACGTCATCGATTGCTAGCCCATTTCGATAGATTTTTGGGGCGGGGCGTCCGAATCGATTCGGACGCCCCGCGTTCTCTTTTTATGCGCTCGCCGCAGGCGCCGTCTGCAAGTGTATAATTTCTGTCGTATGTAATTTGGACGCTTGTGCGTTCTGCCCATAACAAGAAAGGTCGCTATGCCTACCATTTCTACCGCCGACTTCAAGAACGGCCTCGGTCTCCGTATCAAGGACAAGGTCTACACCATCGTCGAGTTCCAGCATGTCAAGCCGGGCAAGGGCGGCGCGTTTGTGCGCTACAAGACCCGCGACATCAAGAGCGGCCGCGTCGTCGAGAACACCTGCAACGCCGGCACCAAGTTCGAGAGCGTCATGCTCACCACCCGTGAGTTCCAGTACCTCTACAACGATGGCACCGACTACATCTTCATGGACAACGAGTCCTATGAGCAGGTTCCCGTTCCCGAGGACATGGTGGGCGAGAACTCCAAGTGGCTGCGCGAGAACGACATCTGCCAGCTGCTCTTCGCCGACGATGAGCTCATGGGCGTGACCCCGCCGATGTTCATCGAGACCACCATCGTCCAGACCGACCCGGGCTTTAAGGGCGATACCGTCCAGGGTTCCACCAAGCCGGCCACGATCGACACCGGCGCTGTCATCCAGGTCCCCATGTACCTCAACGAGGGCGAGGTCATCAAGGTTGACACCCGCGACGGCAAGTTCGTCTCCCGCGTCTAGCAACCAACTCTTCTAGGAGGACTCATGCCCCAAGAAATCAAGATTGACGGCATCGGCATTTCGCCCGATGTTCTGACCGCCATCGTCTCGCGCGCCGTGTCCGATGTCGAGGGCATCGCCTCCGTTGGCGTCAAGGACCTTGCCACTAATCTTGTCTCCATGATGCTCTCGTCCAAGGCCCCGGCTTCCGAGCCGGCTGTCGAGGCCGAGGTCGTTGGCGACAAGCTCGCACTCACCGTGCGTGTCGTGGTGTTCTTTGGCTATCCGTTCAAGAAACTCGCCGAGGCCGTTCGCGCTGCCGTGGTCGCTGCCATCGATGCCCAGGTTGGCGTTGAGGTTGAGCGTGTTGACGTTTGCATCGACGGCCTCGTTTTCCCCAAGGAGTAACCTTTGAGCCTTAAGGTTTATCGCGGGCGTACGCTTGCCCGCAGTCAGGCGCTGCAGCTGCTGTTCCAGGCCGAGGCCACGGACAGCCCGCTCGAGCGCGTCCTCGAGGGTGATTTCCTGATCTCGAAGGGTCCCCTCGACCCCTATGCGCTGGAGCTGTGCCGCGGTGCCTACGAGCATATCGACCGCATCGACTGCGCTCTGCGCTCCGTTGCCAAGAACTGGGATCTTATGCGCATGCCCGGTGCCGACCGCAATCTGCTGCGTATCGCCGTTTACGAGATGCGTTTCCTCACCGACGAGGAGGTCTCGGACGCCATCGTGATCAACGAGGCCGTCGAGCTTGCCAAGGCCTATGGCACCGACCAGTCCGCGTCGTTCGTCAACGGCGTGCTGGGCAAGATCGCTCGCAGCGAGGAGCTGCCGGGCGAGGACCTATACCAGGAGCTGCTGGCCGAGGATCGCGCTCGCGAGGAGGCACAGGCTGCCGAGGCTGCCGCTAAGGTTGCGGTTGCCCAGGCTGAGGCTGGTGTGTTGGCCGAGGATGCGGACGCTGCTGAGGCCGTCGAGGCCGACTCCGTCGAGGAGTAGCCATGCCAGAGGGTTCTGTCCGTAACTTTGATGAGATTTCGGACCGTCTGGATCAGATCATCGCTACCGTTCGCTCCAAGGATACCTCCTTGGAGCGTTCGCTCGATTTGTTTGACGAAGCGATTGAGCTGGGCTCCCGCGCGGTCGATATGGTCGACAAGTTTGAGTTGACGCCGCGTGAGGCCGACAAGCTCGAGCAGGAATACGATGAGGATGCGGCAAACGAATCCCAGGATAGCTAGGCCGCATCTCCGGATACGAATGGTTGATGGCATTCATGAAACGCGTGCGTCTTGATGACGAACTGATTTCACAGGGCATCTGCTGTCTCTTATACACATCTGACGCTGCCGACGATAAGGC
>UQTR01000088.1 GCA_900544065.1 uncultured Collinsella sp. | reverse complement strand
GTCTTAGGGTCTCGTGGGCTCGGAGATGTGTATAAGAGACAGACTTAATTGTCTTCGCCTAACGGGTCGACGCTGCGCGCCGCCCAGAGCGACAATTTGTCATTCAAAAGGCGAGGCATGACCATCAGGTCTATGCCTCGCCTTTTTCATGCCAACTTGTTCGCTCTGGGCGGCGCTCGCTTCTTTTGTTCGACCTACGATACAAAGCCACTCGCTTAGGGGCGTTTTCGCTTTCCGTCCTCTACCTGCGGCATCGTCGTTGTCGGTACTTATTCGGCACTTGGGGACGTTCCTTTTGTGCCGGCAGTTGGGGACTCTCCTTCGCTAGAAGATTCGGCGCAGGTCTCCGCGGTTGAGGGCTTCGTCGAAGATGTGCTTGAATACCACGCTGCCGTGCAGGCCGTCGTGCTCGAACTCGTTGGTAACCCAGGCGTGCGAGTTGCCCACGCGGCTGAGCGTGTCGAGCTGCATGCCCAAGTCCACGTACATGTCGTCGAAATACACCGCGGCCTGCAGGGGCACTTCGTTGCAGGCAAGTCGCTGCGGGTCGTAGATCTTGTCCCAGCTGGTGTCTTCCATCAGCAGATCCATCGTGGGCTTGAAGGGCTTAAGTTCGGGCATCTGCTCAAACATCCACGGGAACATGGCCTCGCCGGTAAACATGAGCGGGCGCGCGAGTGTGTCGAACTCGGCACGATGAGCTTTCTCTTCTGCCGCGGCCCAGCGAATGGGCATGGTGTCGCCGTCGGCGTAGATGAACTCCTGCAGCGTCCAGTACAGCGGGTTTGTACGCGTGTTGGTGCGCTCGAAGGCGCGCATCAAAAAGCTATCGGATACTGAGGCACCGCAGCTCAGCGTGCCGTCGCCGTCAACAAAAGCATGGTCGATAATCCAGTGCATGCGCTCAAAGCTCGGCTTCATGCCAAAGTCGCTGCCCATAAGCTGCAGGCGCTCCACCGTCATTGGCGAGCCGTCGGGCAGCATGGGCTTCTGCTCCTCAAGCGCATCGGCAAGAGACGCCACGCGCTCGACGTCGGCGGGGTAGCGGTCGTAATACTGCTGCGTCTTGGCGGCCATGCGCGGGAAGGTGTGCGCGTAGACCTCGCTGGCACTCGCCGGGACGTGGGGGATGCCACCGCAGGTAAAGCTCGCCGCCACGCCCTCGGGGAAGAGCGACAGGTAGCTCAGCGTCAAAAAGCCGCCGTAGCTTTGGCCGAGCGTGACCCACGGCTTGCCGCCAAAGTCCACGAGGCGCAGGTACTCAAAATCGCGCACGATGGAGCTGGCGAGGTGACGCTTGAGAAAGTCCGCCTGCGAGCGCGCCGCATCGGAGCCGGCCGCCGTCGCGCGCTCGCCCAGAGCCGCGATCGTGTGCCCGTCTACACAGCTGCTGCGCCCGGTGCCGCGCTGGTCGGGCAGGACGACGCGGAAGTGCTTGACGGCCTCCTCGATCCAGCCATCGCTTGTGGGCGACAGCGGACGCGGGCTCTCGCCACCGGGGCCGCCCTGCAAAAACAGGAGCAGCGGCAGATCGTCGTTGATGCGGTCGGGCGCGCAAACCACGCGGTAGAAGAGCTTGATGCTCTCGGGCGCGCCGGCGATGGGTGCCGGCATAGCGCCGCGGCGCATGGTACTGCCGACGGCCAACAGCATCGGCTCTAGGCCGCGCCAGTCAAGGGGGACGTCGATGCTGTGGTCTTCGACATAGAGGCCGGGGACGTGGTACGAAGTGATGAGGGCCATGCGGTACTTCCGTTCGTTGCGGTGTTTCGGGTTGACCAATTCTACCGCCGCGGGCGAGGCCATGCGCAAATCGGCTACCATGGTTGCAAACTTCTAGGAGAAAGGGCCGCCCATGTCGGTCGATATAGCCACGTATGTCCACGATCTTGCCGTTGAGGCCAAGGCCGCTTCGGGCGCGCTTGCCACGGCGAGCGATGAGCAGCGTCAGGAGGCCGTGCGCGCCATGGCCACAGCGCTGCGCGACGGTGTCGATTCCATCGTTGCCGCCAACGAGCTCGATATGTCCGCCGCGCGCGATGCGGGCACCTCGGCGGGGCTCCTCGATCGCCTGTTGCTGACGCCCGAGCGCGTCGAGGGCATGGCCGCCGGCCTGGAGAAGCTTGCCGAGCTGCCCGATCCTGTCGGCCGCGTGCTCGACCACCGCGTGCTTGCAAGCGGCGTGGACCTCACCCGCGTGAGCGTGCCGCTGGGCCTGGTCGCCATGGTCTACGAGGCGCGCCCCAACGTGACGGCCGACGCCGCGGGCATTTGCATCCGCACCGGCAACGCCTGCATCCTGCGCGGCGGCTCGCTGGCCTATCACTCGTGCGCCATGATCGCCGAGTTGCTGGCCGATGCGCTCGAGGCCAAGGGTTTCCCGCGCGAGGCCGTCTCGATGATCGAGTCCACCGACCGCGAGGCCACCGGCGAGCTCATGAAGCTCCGCGGCATCGTCGACGTGCTCATTCCGCGTGGCGGTGCGGGGCTGATTCAGCGCTGCGTGCGCGAGTCGCTTGTGCCGGTGATCGAGACGGGCACGGGCAACTGCCATATCTACGTGCATGAATCCGCCGACTTTGACAAGGCGCTCAACATTATCGTCAATGCCAAGACCCAGCGCGTGGGCGTGTGCAATGCCGCCGAGTCGCTGCTGGTCGACCGTGCCGTGGCCGACGCGTTTTTGCCCGCAGTCGTGGCCGTGCTGCACGACCACGGCGTGCTGATTCACGGCGACGAGGCCACGTGCGCCGCATGCGCCGACGCTGGGCTTGCCGAGGGCGACAACTATGTTGCCGCGACTGAGGAGGACTGGGGCCGTGAGTACCTGGCGCTCGAGATGAGCGTGAAGGTCGTGGCGAACGAGGACGAGGCCATCGCACACATCAACCGCTACGGCACCATGCACTCCGAGGCCATCGTTGCCGAGGACGAGGATGCCTGCGAGCGCTTCCTGGATGCGGTCGATGCCTCGGCTGTGTATGCCAACGCCAGCACGCGTTTCACTGACGGCGGTGAGTTTGGGCTGGGTGCCGAGATCGGTATCTCGACCCAAAAGCTCCACGCCCGCGGCCCCTTTGCCGCCGAGGCCCTCACCACCTGCAAATACAAGCTCCGCGGCACCGGCCAGGTCCGTCCCTAACGCCCGCGCAAACGAAAAACCACCACAAAGGTGCCTGTCCCCTTTGTGGTGGTTATAGGTGGCGTGGGCGGTTAGGCCTGGAAGGTGTCGCGATCGGGGGCGAAGGACTGCATGGCTGCGATGGTGCGGTCAAAGAGTTCGGGAAGCTCCCAACCCAGCATCTCGGCACCCTGCGAAATTACGTCGCGCGAGCAGCCGGCGGCAAAGCGCTTGTCCTTGAACTTTTTCTTGAGCGACTTGGTCGTAAAGTCCATGACGCTTTTGCTCGGGCGCATGATGACGGCGGCGCCGATCAGGCCGGTGAGCTCGTCGCACGCAAACAGGATCTTCTCCATCTGCAGCTCGGGTTTGGGCAGCGAGGAGTTGAAGTCGGACGTGTGCGTCTGGATGGCGCGGATAAGCTCGGGCGATGCGCCCTCGCCCTCGAGGATCTCGGCCGCATAGATGGTGTGGTTCATGGGGTCGTCCTCATGCTCCTCCCAATCCAAGTCATGCAGCAGGCCGACGATGCCCCAAAACTCCTCGTTCTCGGGGTCGAACTCGCGCGCAAAGTAGCGCATGGTGCCCTCGACGGTCTCGCCGTGCGTGATGTGGAACGGATCCTTGTTGTGCTCATTGAGCAGTTCGAACGCGCGGTCGCGGGTGATTCCGGCGGTAAGCGGCTCTGCCATAAGAGACTCCTTGTGTTCGTGGGTATTGCTAAGATTGAATACTACTAGAACAAGAAAACCGCCACAAAGGTGCCTGTCCCCTTTGTGGCGGTTTTTGGCGGGTTAGTTGAGGGCGGCTTGGGCTAGGCGGGCTTCGGCGTCCTCCTCGGTGACGCCCAGGGCCACAGCGAACTCCTCGATGGAGCGGCGCTTGGCTTCCTTGAGTACGCGCATGTAGTAGGAGCTGGGCTTTTTATCTGCTTCCTCGGCCTGGCGAATACGGTGCATCATGGTTTTTGCCACGCGGACCGTCTCGGGCGCACCCAGCTTGAGCTGCTGCTTAAAGTGCGTTTCCTCGAGCGAGCTGTTGCGCTCGGTAAAGGTGTCACACTCTAGCTCGTCATAGTGGCTCAGCAGGTGCTCGGCATCCTGCTGCGAGATAGCGGCGTGCAAACGGTCGGCCTGCGCCACGGGGTACATAAGGATTGTCTGCGCATGTCCCTGTTTGGTCTCGAGCAACAACATGGGCTGCGGTGTGTCGTCCCTAAAACCGACGACGGTGCAGACTCCCTGGCCCGGATGAATGACGTGTTGACCGATTGAGAACATGCTACCTCCAACTTATACGAATTTACGTATGTTAAGAATACCACGCTGACGTGCGCAAACCATTACTTTATGCAGGAAAAGCACACAACTCCGATAGGTAAAAGTATTCGATAAACCGCACCGCTCATTCACGTGTTTATGCAGTTCCAACGCGTGCATAATCTGCAGGCAGACCGGCATCTTTGAGTGACTCCATACAAGCTGTAGTCAATTTTGTGCATATGCAATTTCGATTGGCTTTACCCTGCGACAGTGTGCGTCGCTTGTGATAGAGTGCTACAAACTCTGGCTTTTGCCCTACGAGTGACCAAGAGCTCGGGGGCTTTAACACAAGGAGGATCTATGCCCGAGAAGATTGAAGAGCTGGTACGCGCTGCGCTTGCTGCGGCCCAGGAGGCCGGCGACCTTTCCGCATTTGAACTTGACGATTGCGCCATCGAGCGACCGGCTGACACTTCTCATGGCGAGTGGACCTCCACCATGGCCCTGAAGTCTGCCAAGCTGGCTCACTGCGCCCCGCGCAAGATTGCTGAGGCCGTCGTTGCCCATATGCCCGAGGACCCCGCGATCGAGAAGGTCGAGATTGCCGGCCCCGGTTTCATCAACTTCTACCTCTCCGTCGCCGTCAAGAACGCCATCTTTGGCGAGGCTCGCGAGAAGGGCATGGACTTCGCTAAGTCCAACGTCGGTGGTGGCCTGAAGACTCAGGTCGAGTTCGTCTCCGCCAACCCCGTTGGCCCCATGCACATCGGCCATGGCCGCTGGGCCGCGCTGGGCGACTCCCTCTGCCGCGTTATGGACCACGCCGGTTACGACATCCAGCGTGAGTTCTACATCAACGACCACGGCTCCCAGATGAACACCTTCGGCAACTCCATCAGCACGCGCTATATGCAGCTTGCCGATATCATCGCCAAGCAGGGCGTGGACATCGATGAGGCTCACAAGATTCTGATCGCCGACCGCGATGCCTTTGTCGCCGACGAGAACGACGAGCACCCCGAGACCCATCCGTATCAGGACAACTTTGCCGAGACTCTGGGCAAGGACTCCTACGGCGGCGACTACATCATCGACGAGGCTGCCGAGTTCTGGCGCACCGACGGCGATAAGTGGGTCGAGGCCGATCCGCAGGAGCGCATGGAGAGCTTCCGCGAGCGCGGCTACGTAAAGATGGTCGACAACATGCGCGACCTCTGCCACGCCGTCAACTGCGACTTCGACCGCTGGTACTCCGAGCGCTCGCTGTACGTGAAGGACACCGAGGGCGAGACTGCCGGCACTTCCGCCGTCGACCGCGCTTTTGAGAAGCTCGACAAGATGGGCTACCTCTACACTAAGGACGGCGCCCTGTGGTTCCGTTCCACCGATCTGGGCGACGACAAGGACCGCGTCCTGATCAAGTCCGACGGCGAGTACACCTACTTCGCCTCCGACGTTGCCTATCACTGGGATAAGTTCCAGCGCGTCGACCACGTCATCGACATCTGGGGCGCCGACCACCACGGCTACATCGAGCGCGTCCGCTGCGTCTGCGACGCTCTTGGCTATCCCGGCAAGTTTGAGGTTCTGCTGGGTCAGCTCGTCAACCTGCTGCGCAACGGCAAGCCCGTCCGTATGTCCAAGCGCAAGGGCACCATGGTGACCCTGCAGGAGCTCGTCGACGAGGTCGGCTCCGATGCCGCCCGCTACACGCTCATCTCCAAGAGCTCCAACCAGATGGTCGACTTCGACATCGAGGCCGTCAAGAAGCGCGACAACTCCAACCCGGTCTATTACGTGCAGTATGCTCACGCCCGCGTGTGCTCCATCCTGCGCCGTGCCGCCGACGTAACGCCTGAGCAGGCCGACGAGATGGGCATGAAGGCCGTTGCCGCCAAGGCCATTGGCGAGAACGTCGATTACTCGCTGCTGACCGACCCGACCGAGCTCGCCCTTTCGCGTAAGCTCAACGAGCTCACCGACCTGATCGCCAGCTGCGCTCGCGACCGCGCTCCGTTCCGTCTGACGCACTTTGCCGAGGAGCTCGCCGGCGACTTCCACAGCTTCTACGCTGCCTGCCAGGTGCTGCCGAGTGAGGGTCGTCCCGTCGACCCCGAGCTTTCGCGTGCCCGTCTGGCCGCTTGCGACGCTGTCCGCGTGACGCTCGCCCTGGTGCTCACCCTCGTTGGCGTTTCCGCGCCCGAGCAGATGTAATCTGCGGGTCATTTGACCGTGTAGGTTTGCTTTAACTGAGCCCTATAAGCCCGATCTCCCACGGAGGTCGGGCTTTTTTCGCAAATGCCAACGTATTGACGAATTTGGAACTGCTGGAAATACGAAACTATGCCGGTTTACTACGATGAATTGAGAATTTCCAACCACGCCGGCTTTTCGCAAAAAAGCGCAAGGCATCTACCTGCGGTTTTAGTTCAACATGTTTCGGAGTGGTCGCGGTTGAGCGATTCGTCGTAGTAAACCGCCATAGTTTTGGCGGAGGCAGTCCGATTTGTGGGCGGTAAACCAAAGAGTGTCCCTTTTGATTAGTCGTTTATGAACGTCCCCGATGACTAAGTTGCAGGTGGCGGCGGTTGTGTTACACTAACGCTGCGTATATGACGCAATCATCTCGATACAGATCAATGATGTTCGTTGTTTTGAACGGAACTAGACTGTTTAGCCGCCCTGAAGGTTTATGCAGGGAGCATGTGATCACAGGGCTTGAAAAGAAAGTTGAGCAAACACTGTGTCTGATCAACAGCAAGAAAATGAAATAACGACGACGCAGGCCGCTCCCGCTGCACCGGTTGCGTCGGACCAGGTCGCGGCGCCCGCGCAAGCCTCGGCTCCTGAGACGCCTAAGGCTGCAACGGCTGAGAAGGCCGTGCCTGCAACTGGTGAGGAGACTGCTCCGGCAAAGCCCAAGCGTACGCGCCGCGCGGCCAAGCCTGCCGCTGACGGCGAGGAGGTCACCAAGCCCAAGCGCCGTACCACGCGCACGACGCGCGCCAAGCGCACCGTTGCAGCTGACTCCTCGGCGCCGATTTCCGATGAGGTCGCGCAGGCACGTGCGTTGGCGCAGATTAGCGAGGCTCAGGTGGTGCGCGCCCGCCGTCGTGCTGCCGAGCGCGAGGCCGCGGCTCTGACCGAGCTTGCAGTTCCGTCTGTGCCCGAGACGCCTGCCGCCGACCAGCCGACCGAGAAGCCGGCACCGCGCACACGCCGTCGCACGGCTGCTAAGGCCGAGCAGGTTGCTGAACAGGTAACTCCCGAGCTCACTGAGGCTTCGCTCCGTTCCGCGGCAGGGGAGGGCACATCGCCTGTTGAGCCCGCTGCGCCTGTCGAGGCCAGCGAAGTTCCCGTTGTCGATCCGGCTTTGCGCCCGCACCGTCGCGGTCGCAAGCCCAAGGCCTTCGTCGAGGCCGAGAAGGCCGCAGCCGCAGCCGCAGCCGCTCGGGATGCTGCGGCGACTGCCGAGTCTGCAACCGCCGCCGATGCACCCGTTCCGGATGCTACGACTTCCGAGGCCGCTCCTGCCGATGTCGAGCCCGCCGACGTCCGTCCTGGTCGCAGCCATCGTACTGCTGTTAAGCGCACGTCCAAGGCCAAGACTGCCAAGAAGGGTGCGTCCGAGGATTCCGCCGAGACGACCGCCGATGCATCGACTGATGCCGCCGAGCCCCAAGACGTCGAACAGTCTGCGTCCGAGAAGCCCAAGCGCGGTCGTAAGAAGTCCGCTAAGGCCAAAGCATCCGAGCAGCAGGCTGATGCCGAAGCGCAGGTTGATTCTGGCGCCGAGGCCAATGACTGTCTCTTATACACATCTCCGAGCCCACGAGACCCTAAG
>UQTR01000087.1 GCA_900544065.1 uncultured Collinsella sp. | reverse complement strand
GAGATGTCTTAGGGTCTCGTGGGCTCGGAGATGTGTATAAGAGACAGGACGACGTTCTATCAGATCTATCCGCTGGGCTTTTGTGGAGCTCCGCGCGAAAACGCCGCGCCCGTTGCCGAGGATGAACTCTCCCAAGCTGCCGGCGCCGCACCCAACCCCGATGCCCCCATTATGAAAATTGCCCAATGGGCCGACTATCTGCAGGAACTCGGCGTTGGCGCCGTGCTCATCAACCCGCCGCTCGAGTCTGATAGCCACGGTTACGACACGCGCAGCCTGCGCCATATTGACCGCCGCCTGGGTGGGGATGCCGACTTTGCCGCCGTATGCGACACGCTGCATGCCCACGGCATCCGTGTGGTGCTCGATGCCGTCTTCAACCACGTCGGTCGCGGCTTTTGGGCCTTCCGTGATGTGCAGGAGCGCAAGTGGGATTCGCCGTACAAGGACTGGTTCCACATCAGCTTTGACGGTGACTCGTGCTACGGCGACGGCTTTTGGTACGAGGGCTGGGAGGGCCATTTTGAGCTTGTGAAGCTCAACCTGCAAAACCCCGCCGTGGTCGATTACCTGCTTGAGTCCGTGCGCCGCTGGGCCGAGGTCTTTGGCGTCGACGGCCTGCGCTTGGACGTTGCCTATATGCTCGACCGCGACTTCATGCGCCGCCTGCACGCCTTTACCCGTGAGCTCAAGCCCGACTTTGTGCTGATCGGCGAGACGCTCCACGGCGACTACAACCAGATCGTCAACGACGAGATGCTCGACTCCTGCACCAACTACGAGTGCTACAAGGGCCTGTACTCCAGCTTTAACTCGGTCAACATGTTCGAGATTGCCCACTCGCTGCAT
Source organism: uncultured Collinsella sp. (assembly GCA_900544065.1). GTDB lineage: Bacteria > Actinomycetota > Coriobacteriia > Coriobacteriales > Coriobacteriaceae > Collinsella. The sequence continues at coordinate 7,387 of UQTR01000087.1, read as the reverse complement.
CGCCAGTTTGGCGGTGACCCGTGGTGCATTTATCGCGGCAAGCATCTGCTGTCGTTTGTCGACAACCACGATGTGCCGCGCCTGGCGAGCATCCTGACGGACAAGTCCTGCCTACGCCCCGCCTACGGCATGCTCTTTGGTATGCCGGGTATCCCATGCGTCTACTATGGCAGCGAGTGGGGGATTGCCGGCGAAAAGGGCGGCCCCGATGGCGATTGGGCGCTGCGTCCTGCGCTCGATGAGCCTGCGCCCAACGATCTGACGACATTTGTCACGCAGCTGGCGCACCTGCGCTCGGCAAACGATGCGGCGGCTCGTGCCCTCAACTATGGTGCCTATCGCAACGTGGTGATCCAGAACAAACAACTGCTGTTCGAGCGCGCCTGCGACGACGCGACGGTGCTCGTGGCGGTCAATGCCGTGAACGAGCCCTATTCCTTTGGAGCCGGCGAACTCAACGGCTCCTTCGTCGACCTGCTTGCCGACGACGCGCCCACGGTCGAGCTGCCGGGCTCCCTTGAACTTGCGCCCTATGAGGTGCGTTATCTGTTGAGGGCCTAGCTCGTGGCCACGCCAGATGAGGGTTATCAGCATATTGAGCATGGGTTTGAACCCGTGTTTGACGAGCGCTCGCGCGTTTTGGTGCTGGGGTCGTTTCCCTCGGTGCTCTCGCGTGCCAATGCCTTTTACTATGGCAATCCGCAGAACCGCTTTTGGCGCGTGATGGCCGCGTGCCTTGGTGCGCCCGTGCCGCCCAACGAGGGAGACTCTTTGGCGAGCGGCGAGCCCGCGACGCTCGATGCCTCGATTGCCGCCAAGCGGGCTATGCTGCTGAACGGCGGCGTGGCCCTGTGGGACGTGATCGAGAGCTGCGACATTAAGGGTTCGAGTGACGCCAGCATCAAAAACGTCGTTCCGGCGCATGTCGAGCGCATTACCGACGCAGCTCCCATTGAGCAGGTGATATGCAACGGTGGTACAGCTGGTCGGCTCTACAAGCGCTATCTACAAGAACGCACGGGGCTGTCGGCCATCGTTCTGCCGTCGACTAGTCCCGCCAATGCGGCATGGCGCCTGGAACGCCTTATCGAGCGCTGGCGCGAGGCCGTTGACTGGGGCGCTCTGTAATTTAGATATCTGATTGGGCGCTGGTGCCGAGGTGTTTCATGATGGCATGCCAGATCGGTGCGGGCAGCGCGGGCTTGACGCGCACCATGCCGTCGGCATCGACGCTACCGGCATTGCCGCCGCCAAGCAGCTGCGCATGCTCAATGGAGCAGCCCATGCGCACAGCGCCCACAAGCTTATCCATCGCTTCCGAAAATGGCCGACGCAAGAGGCCCATACGCGGGGAGTGGCGAAGTGCTGCGATGCCGCTGCCGGCACAGACGGCAACGCCGCCACACCATGGTAGATCACGTAGAATACATGCCCGGTATAGGCGGTCGAGGACTTCGTCCGCCTGCTTGTTGTTTTTGGACGCGGCCTGGGCGACGACATAGATGCGTGTCTCTGTATTTCCAAGGCGATCGAGTATCTGCTTGACTGCGATCATAGCCTCATCGTCAAATGCATCATCAACAGCGAGCACCATGCCATCGACTGCACCGGCATCATCCGCCTTCAAGTCAACCGGGTGGGGGAGTACGGTGTCGGAAAGCCGGGCATAGGCCGCGATGGCATCTTGCAGGTCCCAGAGCAAAAACTCAAGATCGGAGCTATTGGGAATGCTGATATACGCAATGGTTTGCAGCGTTTTTGGTACATCGCCGCGCGCGGTCGTCTCCATGCCGCCTCCTTTCCGGTTGGTTTCCGTTTAGGTTACACCGTCTGGCGGCGCCTCGCCGCGCTATCCTAGTGCAACCCTTACGAAAGGAACGCCATGCGTCTGCCCATGAATACCTCGCTTGCCACGCTCAAGCCCTCCGGCATCCGCCGAATCAACGCGCTCGCCGCTCAGCATCCGGGATGCATTGCGCTTGCGCTCGGCGAGCCCGATTTTCCCACGCCCGACGTGATTAGCGCCGAGGTGACGGCCTCGCTTGACCGTGGCGACACGCACTATCCGCCCAACAACGGCCGCCCCGCCCTGCGCGAGGCGCTGTCTGCCTACATGGGGGACGCGGGCCTTACGTTTTCGGCCGACGAGGTCATCCTGACCGACGGCGCGACCGAGGCCCTGTCGGCTACGTTTATGGCCATGCTCAACCCCGGCGACGAGGTTATCATCCCCACGCCGGCTTTCGGTTTGTACGAGAGCATCGTCGTGGCCAATCACGCCAAAGCGGTCTTTTTGGATACGGAGCCTGCGCAATTTCAGATTGACGAGGACGCGCTTCGTGCTTGCGTGACGCCGGCGACCAAGGCCATCGTCATCTGCTCGCCCAACAATCCCACGGGCTGCATTCTCAACGCGGCATCGCTCGACGCCGTGGCACGCGTAGCGGAGCAGGCGGGCATCTACGTAGTCTGCGACGACGTATACAACCGCCTCGTCTATGTGGACGGCTACGAGCGCTTCGCCCAGCGACACCCGGAGCTGCGCGAGCAGACGGTGGTCATCGAGAGCTTCTCCAAGCCCTGGGCCATGACCGGCTGGCGCTTGGGTTGGCTCGCAGCGGCAGCCCCCGTCATCGCCGAGATCGCAAAAGCACACCAATACCTAGTATCGAGTGCCGTTTCATTTGAGATGGACGCAGCAGCGCGAGCCCTGACCGTCGACCCAACCCCCATGCTCAAAGTCTACCGAGCTCGCCGCAAACGCGTGCTCGCAGCCTTAAACGCCATGGGCCTAGACGCAGTAGAGCCCGCAGGAGCCTTCTACGCCTTCCCGAGCATCAAACAATTCGGCCTAACAAGCGAAGCCTTCTGCATCAAAGCCATCAAAGAAGCAAACGTAGCCCTAGTCCCGGGCGACTGTTTCGGCACCGAAGGTCACGTCCGCCTAAGCTACTGCGTCTCCGATAAAGATCTGGACGAAGGACTAGCCCGCCTGTCCAACTTCGTTTCAACCCTGTAGCCCTCAGGGATGCAACACATCAGCCCACCGACCCAAGCATTATGAGTGGGGGCGTCAGCCAACGAAAACCCGGGCTGCCCAAAGTCAAGGCAGGCACGCGCCGCCGAAGGCCAGGCGCAAGGTTTTCGTAGATTCCGCACGAGCCGAAGAGCACTTAATGTGCTCTTCGTGCGAGCCAGGACTTGACCGAGCGAAAACCTTGCGCCTGGCCTTCGGCGGCGCGTGCCGGATGGTGGAATTGTGTGCAGCCCGGTTTTCCGTTGACCGACGCCGGGGTCCCCGCCATAATACTTACGGTTCACGCACGAATCCGCTGCCAGAGACAGCCGGTGCAAACGGGTCTTACCCGCGAGCTTAATGGGATATCCCGCCAGCCGAGGTGGTCGAGTAGATATGTCTTCTCGCCCCCGTCGCTCATGCAGCGCGGGGGCTTTCTTTTTGGACATGCCCCCGTCACGTCCTTGTGGCGGACCGTGCCCGGAAAGAATTCGAGGAGGTGTAATTCATGCCCCAGCAGTACAAAATCGACAAGGTTGCAGAGATCGAGTCCCGTATCGCCGAGAACGCCGGTCTGTTCGTCGTCAACTACAACGGTCTGACAGTTAAGCAGGCTCAGGAGCTGCGTCATCAGCTTCGCGAGTGCGGCGCCGAGATGAAGGTCTACAAGAACAACCTGGTCAAGATCGCTCTCAAGAACCAGGAGCAGCCCGAGCTCGACGAGATCCTCGCCGGCCCCGTCGCTTATGTGTTCTACGAGACTGAGCCGGTCGAGGCCGCTAAGGCCCTTAAGGACTTCTCCGCTAAGTCCAAGGGCGTCCTTGAGATCAAGGGCGGTATCTCCGACGGCAAGGCCGTTTCCGCTGATGATGTTAAGGCTATCGCCGAGCTGCCCACCAAGGACCAGCTTCTCGGCCAGATCGCCGGTCTCATCTCCGGTTTCGCTCGCGACATCGCTGTCTGCGTCAACGGCGTTTCCTCTGGTCTCGCTCGTTCGATCCAGCAGGTCTCCGAGCAGAAGGCAGCCTAGTCGCTGTTTTCACCCGCGGCGGCAACGCCGCACCCCTGGCGCATTCGCGCCGTGTTTTAACTGATCTCCGTGCATTCGCACGGAAACCGAAAGGACTTAGAAATGGCTAAGCTTACCACCGATGAGATCATCGATGCTCTTAAGGAAATGACCCTTCTCGAGGCTTCCGAGCTCGTCAAGGCTATCGAGGACACCTTCGGCGTTTCCGCCGCTGCTCCTGCCGCTGTTGTCGCCGCTCCCGCTGCTGGCGCTGCTGAGGCCGAGGAGAAGACCGAGTTTGACGTCGTGCTCGAGGGCTTCGGCGACAACAAGATCCAGGTCATCAAGGCCGTCCGTGAGCTCACCAACCTTGGCCTGAAGGAGGCCAAGGAGGTCGTCGAGGGCGCTCCCAAGGCTGTTCTCGAGGGTGCCAAGAAGGAGGACGCCGAGGCTGCCAAGGAGAAGCTCGAGGCTGCTGGCGCTGCTGTCACCCTCAAGTAATCAGGCTTTCTCGCCAGATTTCTTTGCAGACGGGGTTCGCATTGCGAGCCCCGTCTTTTTTGTTTAGACCCCTCGGCTGTGTTTGTTCGGGTTCGCTCGGCATGCAAAACGTCGCCGCTTCCGTTGTTTTGGGGTCGTTACCGCTGGGGCGCAAAATTGCACCATTCGAGCAATAATTTGCGTTGACCTGCTGAAGAATTGCGTTTGCCTTACGGCAGCGTATGTCTCCGGCGGTAAGATACTTCGGTATCGCAATTTGGTCTGCGGCCGCCGTGCCGCACGCATGGGGCGCATTCTGCGCCTGCGAAAGGATCCTTGAATAACATGAAGGCAATCATCCCCGCCGCCGGTCTTGGCACGCGTTTTCTGCCTGGCACCAAGTGCACGCCCAAAGAGATGCTGCCGGTCCTCGACAAGCCGGTCATCCAGTATGTCGTTGAGGAGGCGCTCGATCCCGAGGAGGTCGACGACGCCATCATCGTTACCTCTCCCGGTAAGCCCGAGCTGCTGAGCTACTTCCAGCCCGATCGTTCGCTTGAGAATCTGCTGCGCGAGCGCGGCAAAGATGCTTATGCCGATGCCGTTGCCCACGCGGGCGGCATGCCGGTCGACTTCCGCTATCAGTACGAGCCCAAGGGCCTCGGCCACGCCATTCGCTCTGCCGCCGACGCCGTGGCAGGGGAGAACTTCCTGGTTCTTCTGGGCGACTACGTTGTACCTAACCGCGACATCTGCGACAAGATGCTCGCCGTCTCCAAGGAGCACGGTGGCGCTTCCGTTATCGCCGTCGCCGCTTGCTCGCCCGAGGAAGTCAGCCGCTACGGCGTTATCGCCGGCGAGCGTGTTGGTGCCCTCGAGGGTGCTGAGGATGTTGCCGACGACGAGCCCGGTGCCGTTTGGCGCATCGGCGGTCTGGTCGAGAAGCCCGCTCCCGAGGCGGCTCCGTCCAACCTGTACATCGTCGGCCGTTATCTGCTGAGCCCGCTGGTCATGGACCTGCTCGCCGATCAGCAGGCCGGCAAGGGCGGCGAGATCCAGCTTACCGACGCCATGGCCCGTTCGCTCGACCGTGAGGCCATGTACGCTGTCGTCATCGACCCGCTGTCGGGCTACGACACCGGTACCCCGTCTGGCTGGATGGCCACCAACGCCCTCATGGCAGCAAGCGATCCTCGCTTTGCCGATGCCTTCTGGGACGCCATCGACGAGCGCGGCGGCTTGATGCGCAAGTAAGCCTTCGGTCATCGACATTTACGGGCGTGGACCTCGGTTCGCGCCCGTTTTTTATAAGAGCTGCGATTGCCGGCTCTCTGTTCACAGAAAATATATGAACAGATGTTCGATACACATACATCTACCTGCGTGTTTTCTGTCGAAAAACTTGGCTACTCCAAAAACTCAATCGCGTCAAGGCTTTTCTTGCCCAACGGTCGGTACCTGATAAACTATTAGGTTGCGATAACTGGCGAAGCTATGCCTCGCCAACCCACCGAGCATTTCCGTGAAGGAGGAAAAACCTGGTGACCTACGCATACACTGCCACTGAGCGCAAGCGCGTCAGCTTCGGGAAAATCCCGGAGGCCATGGAGCTCCCCAACCTTATCTCTGTTCAAAGGGAATCCTTTGAGCGTTTTAAGGACGAGGGCCTTCGTGAGGCGTTCAAGGAATCCAGCCCCATCCAGAGCCAGAACCATGTTCTCGAGGTTACCTTCGGCGAGCATCAGTTCGGCGACCCCGCGCACACCGTTGAGGAGTGCCGCGAGAAGGATATGACCTATCAGGCTCCGCTTCTGACCGACGTCCGTCTCACCAACAAGGAGACCGGCGAGATCAAGGAGCAGCTCGTCTTCATGGGTGACTTCCCCATGATGACCGATCAGGGCACCTTCATCATCAACGGTACCGAGCGTATCGTCGTCTCGCAGCTCGTCCGCTCCCCGGGCGTGTACTACAGCTCCGAGATGGATTCAGGCAAGCAGATCTACAAGGCCCAGATCATCCCGTCTCGCGGTGCCTGGCTTGAGTTTGAGGTCGACAAGCGCGACCAGCTCATGGTCTCCATCGACCGTAAGCGCAAGCAGAGCGCCACGATGTTCCTGCGCGCCCTTGGCATCGCCGTCACCAACGACGACATCATCGAGCTGCTCGGCAACTCCGATGTGATCAAGCGCACCCTGGAGCGCGATACCGCCCTCACCCGCGAGGACGCCCTCATCGAGATCTACCGTCGCCTGCGCCCGGGCGAGCCTCCCACCGTGGATGCCTCCCGCAGCCTGCTCGAGGGCCTGCTCTTCAACCCGCAGCGCTACGATCTGGCCCGCGTCGGTCGTTACAAGGTCAACAAGAAGCTCAACCTCACCACCGAGGAAGAGGTCACGGTGCTCACCGACGAGGATATCGTCGCGACGCTGCGCTACCTCCTGTCCCTCGCTGCCGGCGAGCAGGGCTTCAAGGTCGACGACATCGACCACTTCGGCAACCGCCGCATCCGTACCGTCGGCGAGCTTGTCGCCAACCAGTTCCGTATCGGCATGAGCCGTATGGAGCGCGTCGTCCGTGAGCGCATGAGCTCCCAGGACATCGACGAGATCACCCCGCAGTCGCTCATCAACATCCGCCCGATCGTGGCCTCCATCAAGGAGTTCTTCGGTTCCTCGCAGCTCTCGCAGTTCATGGACCAGGCGAACCCCCTGACCGGTCTGACCCACAAGCGCCGTCTGTCCGCACTCGGCCCTGGTGGTCTTGCCGGCCACAAGTCCGGCTCCAGCCGCCGTACCAACGTGCCGACGGCCGTCCGCGACGTTCACAACTCGCACTACAGCCGCATGTGCCCGATCGAGACCCCCGAAGGCCCCAACATC
>UQTR01000086.1 GCA_900544065.1 uncultured Collinsella sp. | reverse complement strand
GTCGGCAGCGTCAGATGTGTATAAGAGACAGCTCACGGATCACGATGCGGTCGACCACGACCTCGATATCGTGCTTGAATTTCTTATCCAAATCGATAGGGTCATCAAGCGAGCGAACCTCGCCGTCGACACGCACGCGGCTAAAGCCCTCGGCGCGAAGGTCCTCAAACAGCTTGGTGTACTCGCCTTTTCGCCCGCGCACCACCGGTGCCAGCACAAACGCGCGGCGGCCCTCCCCCGCCGCCAAGACCTTGTCGGCAACCTGGTCGGTCGTCTGGCGCTCAATGACGCGGCCGCATTCGGGACAGTGTGGGGTGCCCACACGGGCGAACAGCAGGCGCAGATAGTCATAAATCTCGGTTACGGTGCCAACCGTCGAGCGAGGGTTTTTAGATGTCGTCTTTTGGTCGATCGACACCGCCGGCGAAAGTCCGTCGATTGAATCCAAGTCGGGTTTGTCCATCTGGCCCAAGAACTGGCGCGCATAGCTCGAAAGACTCTCGACGTATCGACGCTGGCCCTCGGCATAGATAGTGTCAAATGCCAGCGAACTCTTGCCCGAGCCAGAAAGACCGGTAATGACCACGAGTTGGTCACGCGGAATGGAAACATCGATATCACGGAGGTTGTGTTCACGGGCGCCGCGAATAACGATAGAGGAATCAGACATGGAAGCTCCTTGCCTCCTATAACTTCAAATCACACTGCCGATGAGTTTAGCGCACTCAACGCGCACAGATGTTCGTAATACAAGATTCGCAGACCTTTTGCGTTGTCTGACGCCGCAGACTGCACGCTCGGTCCGTACCTTCGAATACCGTCGATCGCCTACCACGCATCATGAATGACTCCCACTCGCAAACGAGGGTACAATGACGCTGGTGTCACATCGCGGGGCCCCGGCCCCAGCATATACAAAGGAGTCATACATGGGTTGCGAACACGCACAGGCCGCCGGCGGACAAACGTCGCCGTCGCAATTTGAGGAGAACACGCTGTCCGAGGTCAAGCGCGTCATCGCCGTGCTTTCCGGCAAGGGCGGTGTCGGCAAGTCATTTGTCACCGGTACCATCGCCACCGAGCTTGCCCGTCACGGCCACAAGGTCGGCGTCCTCGATGCCGACATCACCGGTCCCTCTATCCCCAAGATGTTCGGTATGAGTGGACGCCACGTCCATGCCCTTGGCAACCTTATGCTGCCCGAAATCTCCGAGCACGGCGTCAAGGTCATGAGCTCCAACCTGCTGCTCCAAAACGAGACCGACCCCGTCCTTTGGCGCGGTCCGGTCATCGCAGGCGCCATTAGGCAGTTCTGGAGCGAGACCTCGTGGGGCCCCATCGACTACCTACTGGTCGACATGCCTCCGGGAACAGGCGACGTCGCGCTCACCGTCTTCCAGTCGCTGCCGGTCGACGGCATCGTCATCGTCACGAGCCCGCAGGATCTGGTCTCGATGATCGTCGCCAAGGCGGTCAACATGGCCGAGAAGATGAACGTCCCCATTCTGGGCATTGTCGAGAACATGAGCTATATTGAGTGCCCCGACTGCGGCAAGAAGATCGAGGTCTTTGGCAAGAGCAAGCTCCCCGAGGTCGCAGAGCGCTATAACCTCGACATCTTGGGCCAGCTTCCCATTAATCCGGCACTCGCCGAGGCCTGCGATAAGGGCGAGGTCGAGACCGCACTGCCCGATGGCATGTTGCCCAAGGCAGTCTCTGCCGTCGAGGCTATTACCCCGCACGAGACCGACGAGGCCTAAGTGAACACGAGCGCCCTCTATGACGTCTTGGTAATCGGCGGCGGGGCTTCAGGCCTCGCCGCCGCCATTACGGCCGCACGCGCTGGCAAAAGCGTCTGCATCGTTGAGCGCGATGTCGCCTGCGGCCTTAAGCTCCTTGCGACCGGCAACGGCCGCTGCAACCTCTCCAACGAATCGATTGATCCACAGCGGTATAACCACCCCGCATTCGTCGAATCCGTTATGGGCCCCCAGCCCGAACAAGAGCTTATGGGTTTCTTCTCCTCGCTGGGCATCATGACAACCTCCGAGGAAGGCCGGCTGTACCCGCGCTCCCTTCGCGCCGAATCGGTGCGCGACGCGCTTCTCAACGTTTGCGACCGCCTAGGTATCACCTTAATCTGCGGAGCCAACGTTGCCTCGGCGCACAAAGCTTCCGAAGGCTGGACACTCCAAATAGACCGTCCAGCGCGGGCACTCAAGGCAAAAAAGCACGACGACCGAAAATCGGAGCTCCGCTCGCTTCGGAAAGCGCTCGCCGATGTCCCTCGCAAGAACGAGGCCCTGGAGGCACATGCCGTAATTATCGCCACGGGTGGCAACCCCACCGGTATCGCCGATACGTTTCGCCTCCCCCTCACTTCGCTGCGCCCCATCCTCTGCCCCGTATCGGCAACGGTCGTCGGCGATCGGGCGGCACTCAAGACGTTGGATGGCCTGCGCGTCCGCGCCCGCTTGACGCTCGCCCGCAATCATAATGAGCTCTGGCACGAAGACGGTGAAGTCCTGTTTCGAGCCTTCGGCATCTCGGGCGTCGCTGTCTTCAACCTCTCCCGTCGTATCCAGCGCGGCGATACGATCCTGCTCGACGTTTTCCCCGACCTCTCCAAAGACAAGCTGCTCGATATGCTCAACCGACGCGTTGAGCTGCTCGGCGGCTTTTCGCCCCGCGATCCCCGTTGGCTCGACGGCATGCTCGCCCCGCAACTCTCCCGCGTCGTCTGCACGGCGTTCGAGCAGTGCCATCCAGGCTCCAACGATGTCATCCACCTGGTCTCGATCCTCAAGCACTTTAAGTTGCTCGTCGAGGGAACAGCCGAGGAGCGCTCGGCGCAGGTCACGCGTGGTGGCGTATCTGTCGAGAGCATCTCAACACCCAGTCTACGCGCGTGCAGCGTTGTCGACGCCCCGCTTTACGTCTGCGGCGAAGCGCTCGACATCGACGCCGATTGCGGAGGCTTTAACCTTGCGTGGGCCTGGCTCTCGGGCATTCGCGCTGCAAGCAGCCTGTAGCCGCGCAGTCTATAATCAAAAACGCATTCGGGCCGTCTGGAATACCGGACGGCCTCTTTCTTGCCTCTAAGGAGACCTCGATGATCGAAATCACCCAAGTCAACGCGTCGCTCGATGAAGCCGGCGATGAAAATGCCTGCCTCATTGTTGGCAAGCGAGTCACCAAGCGCGTCCTACGTTGCAAGGACTCCGAGATCAAGTCCATCGAGCTCCACCGCAAGTCAATCGACGCTCGCAAAAAACGAGACGTCCATTTTATCCTGAGCTTTCGTGTTGAGCTGACTAGTCCCCACCTCGAGCGAGAAGCGGTCGACAGCGTTGCCGAGCGTGACCGCTCGCGCGTACGCGCGATAGAAGACGATGAGCCTTCATTCCCCTCCCCCGTCTCCAACGCACCTCAAGAACGCCCTGTCGTTGTCGGCGCCGGATGCGCCGGCCTTTTCGCTGCGCTCACGCTCGCCGAAGCAGGTCTTAAGCCCTTGCTTATCGAGCGCGGCGACCCGGCATTTCGCCGCTCGCAGGCGATCGACCTCTTTCTAAAGGAGCGCATCCTCGACCCCGAGAGCAATATTCAGTTTGGTCTGGGCGGCGCGGGGACCTTCTCGGACGGCAAGCTCAATACGGGAACAAAAAATCCCGCCCATCGCCTTATCCTCGAAACCTTCGTCGAGGCGGGTGCGCCCCGCGATATTCTGTGGGATGCCAAGCCGCACATTGGCTCCGACATCCTTCCCACGGTTGTCACCGCTATATCCCAGCGCATCGAGCAGCTCGGAGGTGTCGTCCGTTATCGAACGAAGCTCGTCGACATTCGCATCGACGTGTCTGGCGCCATCACCGGCATTGATGTCCAATCGTCCCAAGACGCCGCTTACGAGTCAATCGAGACAAAGCACCTCATCCTCGCCTGCGGGCATTCTGCTCGCGATATTTTTGAGCTCCTTAAGGACCACAACGTGGCCCTCGCACAAAAGACCTTTGCCATGGGCGTTCGCATCGAGCATCCGCAACGCGACATCGACAGAGCCCAATATGGAGCCTCGGCGGGACATCCAGCGCTCGGGGCGGCCCCCTACAAACTTGTTGCCCATCTTCCCAACGGCCGCAGCGTGTTCTCGTTTTGCATGTGCCCCGGCGGACAGGTTGTTGCCGCCTCTTCAGAACCGTGCCATCTGTGCGTCAACGGGGCCAGTCTCAATGCCCGCGACGGACGCAACGCAAATGCCGCCCTGCTCGTTAACGTCACGCCTGAGGACCTTCCCAACGATGACCCGCTCGCCGGCATCGAGCTCCAGCGTGCCTGCGAGGCGGCCGCCTATCGCCTGGGCGGTTCCAACTGGAACGCACCGGCACAACTCGTCGGAGATTTCCTCGCAGGACGCGCCAGCAAGGCGCCCGGAAAGGTAAAGCCCACCTATCCGCTCGGTGTGACCTGGACGGCAATTGACGAAGCCCTACCGCAGCATATCGTCGAGTCGCTCCGCCTGGGACTTCCCCTACTCGGAAAAAAGCTACGAGGCTACGACCGTCCCGATGCCGTTCTTACCGGCGTGGAGACTCGTTCGAGCTCACCGGTCACTGTCACCCGAGACCGAACGTGCCATGCCGTGTCGACCCCGGGCCTCTACCCTTGTGGTGAGGGAGCTGGATATGCCGGCGGCATCATGAGCGCGGCCACCGACGGCATCCGTTGTGCTGAAGCCCTGATCGCAGACCTCTAACGCACAAATTCCAGCGCGCAAAAGACATAGGCCCCGAGCTCCACAGGGAACTCGGGGCCTGTTCGCTATTTCTTAAACCGTGCACCCTGGCGTTTTCTGCCCGATGCGAACGTGGAACCCTTGCGGGCCTGTGAGCGTAAGCGCTCGATCGTCTCGTCCTCAGACGCACCCTCGAGCATCGCCCGAATCTGAACGACAGCATCGCGCAGGCGTGCCGCCTCCTCAAAGTCCATGGCGGCAGAAGCGTTACGCATATCCTCTTCCATGGTTTCGACGATCCGCACAAGCTCGTCATGCGGCAGTTCTTCCAACTGCTCCGCAAGTGTCTGCTCGGGCGCCACCGTTTCCGGCACACCGCCCTCGCCCGACTCATCGGGCGTATAGAATGCGCCATGGCCAAGAGAGTCGCCCTTCGAGCGCCCCTTGGAACCCACGGTTTTTTCGGCCTCGGCAATAAAACTTGAGATGTCGTTGATGGCCTTGCGCACTGTCTTGGGCACAATGCCATGTTCTTCGTTATATGCCATCTGAATCTCGCGACGGCGCTGCGTCTCCTCGATGGCCTCTTTCATCGAATCGGTCACAACGTCCGCATACATGATGACTTCGCCATCGGCGTTACGGGCCGCGCGGCCAATCGTCTGAATCAGCGAACGGCGGTTGCGCAAGAAGCCTTCCTTATCGGCATCGAGAATTGCCACCAGTGAGACCTCGGGAAGGTCTAGGCCCTCGCGAAGCAGGTTGATGCCAACGAGAACATCGATCTTGCCCTCGCGCAGCGTTCGCAGGATCTCGACACGGTCCATCGTCGCTGTATCGGAGTGCATGTAATTGACCTTAATGCCGGCATCAAGCAGATGGTCGGTCAGGTCCTCGGCCATGCGCTTGGTGAGCGTGGTCACCAGCACGCGCTCCTTGCGGGCAACGCGCTCGCGAATCTCGTCCTCAAGATCGTCAATCTGCCCACGAACCGGACGCACATCGATCTTGGGGTCGAGCAGACCGGTCGGACGAATAATCTGCTCCACGTCGTTTTGGCTCACCCGCAGCTCGTAGTCGCCCGGCGTGGCCGAAACATAGATAAACTGGGGTATCCTTGCCTCAAACTCATCGAAACGAAGCGGGCGATTATCGAGTGCCGAGGGCAGACGAAAACCGTGTTCCACCAGCGTTACCTTACGCGAGCGGTCGCCTTCATGCATGCCGCGGATCTGCGGCACCGTCACATGGCTCTCGTCGATGATACAGAGCATGTCCTTAGGAAAGTAATCGATCAGGGTAAACGGCGGCTCACCCGGCTTGCGACCGTCCAGATGACGCGAGTAGTTCTCGATGCCGTTGCAAAAGCCCATCGTCTCGAGCATCTCAAGATCATAATCGGTGCGCTGCTGCAGACGCTGCGCCTCGAGCAACTTGTCGGTCGCCTTGAGCTCCGCCACGCGCTTCTCGCACTCTTCGCTGATCGATTTCAGAGCCGCCTTGACCTTCGGCTTCTCGGTCACGTAGTGCGATGCCGGCCATACGGGGACGGCCTCGTACTCACGAAGCATCTCTCCGGTGACCTCATCGATCTCGGCAATCAGCTCGACCTCGTCGCCAAAGAACTCAAACCGCAACGGATGCTCGGCATAAGGCGGATACACGTCGACAACATCGCCGCGCACGCGGAACGTGCCGCGTGCCAGGTCATAGTCATTGCGATCATATTGGATGTCGATAAGTGCATGGATAAAGTCATCGCGCTCGAGCGGCACCTTCTTGTCGACGTTTGGAGCCAGACCCGCATAGTCCTCAGGAGAGCCAATGCCATAGATACACGAGACCGATGCGACAACGATCACATCGCGTCGAGAGAGCAGTGACGCGGTCGCCTGATGGCGCAGCATCTCGACCTCTTCGTTAATCGAGGAGTCTTTCTCGATATAAGTATCGCTTTGCGGCACATACGCCTCGGGCTGATAGTAGTCGTAGTACGAGACAAAGTAGACCACAGCGTTGTTGGGAAAGAACTCTTTGAGCTCGCTCGCAAGCTGAGCGGCGAGCGTTTTATTGGGAGCCATGACCAGCGTCGGCTTCCCCAGGGCCTCAATAGTCTTAGCCATCGTGAAGGTCTTGCCCGAACCAGTCACGCCCAGCAAAACCTGATAGCGATCTCCGTCCCTCACACCCTGCACAAGCGACTCAATGGCCTTAGGCTGAGAACCTGCAGGCTCATAAGGAGATACAACCTTAAATGGCACCTCAGAGCCCTCAACGCCAAAACGTTTGAGCTCTCCTCCAACACGCTCAACTTCAAATTCCGCCATGGATACTCCTAACTCATATATCTGCAGTATACGCAGGCGGCAGGCATAGTCCTATACGAACCGATCGGGATAGAGGGTCTTATAGCGAACCCAGGCATTATTGACACGAATCAGATAAGCCTGAGTTTCAGGGAAGGTAATCGCATTATGGAGTGACGTGTTCTGCTGCGCCCATCCGTCGACATTGCCCATACCGGCGTTATAGGCGGCAATGGCACTGTCAGTCGACCCGTTAAAATACGCTAGAAGATACGAAAGATACGCACAGCCAAACTCGATATTCGTAGCCGGATCGTTAAGGTTGTCGACCGAATACTCGTCACCGTCGACAAGGCCCTTGGCGATCATATCCTGAGCAGTCACGGGCATCAGCTGCATCAATCCCTGAGCACCCTGATTCGATTCGGCCTTGGGATCCCAATTCGATTCAGACTTAATGACAGCGCACACCAGATACGGATCCAGATTATGCGAAATACTAGATTGCTTTACATACGCCTCGTAGTCAATGGGATACAGCGGCTTAAAGAAAGCCGCAGGAGCACACGAGTAAACGAATGAGATAAGGCCGAAGGCAAAAACGGCAGCCAGCGGTATAAGGCGATACCACGCAAAGAAACGTGTCTTAGGCATCGGCATCCTCCTTATTCGCAGTGTCTATAAACCCATGGCATGCAAGCCATGAGTCAAGCTGCTCAAAGAGCGAATTATCGCCTGCGGCATTATCAATCACCGTTGTAGCGAGATTGCACAGCGCAGATTCATCAGGCTGGCAAGCAGAACGGGCATCGAAATCAGATGGCTCCATGCCACGCTGAATAGCACGCTCGCGACGAACTGACAAAGGGGCGCTGATGACCAGAATTTCATCAGCCAAGCCGAATGCATCCTCAAAACCAGTCGGAGCAGAAACCTCGACCACCGCAAAGGGATAACGAGGGGACGAAACCGTGCAGCAAACCGGATCAAGAATCCTCAGTGACAGCTGCTCAATGAGAACGGGGTGCACAATGCTATTGAGCCTCGCGACCGCATCAGGAGAAACAAAAGCTCGAGAAGCGAGGATGTTACGGCGAACGCCGCCCTCCTCGTCCAAAATATCCCAGCCAAATTCTTCCGCGAGGGCATTGACGATATCGGAGCCTGGCACATACAGCGATTTGGCAAGCTCGTCCAGATCGATAAGCATGGCGCCATGAGATTCGAGATAGCGGCAGGCAGTCGACTTACCCGAAGCAATATTGCCCAAGACAAAAACGGTAAACATCAAGTCCTCCCTAACGCCAATGGGAGTTATTATCGCGCAAATACAAAAGAAGGACTCAAAATACAGCCAAACAGTAAGAGCGCATACGGGGGAGCTAGGTCCCAAAGTACAACGTGTATATAACGCAAAAAAGGGGGAGGCCGCGAGGCCTCCCCCTTCTACAGTTTCGATGACGGCTCGGTGCCGTCCACCGGTCAGCGGCGCCCTGGCCTCCCACGGGCTGACCC
>UQTR01000085.1 GCA_900544065.1 uncultured Collinsella sp. | reverse complement strand
TTATCGTCGGCAGCGTCAGATGTGTATAAGAGACAGGGTGAGCAGCGCGCCAAAATCCTTGCCGGAGAAATCGTCGATGCCGAGCGTCTGGGCAAAATCGTTGCCGGAGCCCACGGGCAGGACGGCAAGAGCGGGGCGGGCGTCCTCCTTTTGCGTCATAAGCCCGTTGACGACCTCGTGAATCACGCCGTCGCCGCCGAGCGCGATAACGGTGCGGTAGCCCTCGGCCTGTGCGGCAAGCTCCTTGGCGTGTCCCATACGCTCGGTCAACACCAGGTCAAACTGGGATGCGCGTGCAGTCATGTCCAAAAAGCGTTGCAGGCGCTCGGCAACTTCGCGTGCCGCACCCGACTGGGCGGCTGGGTTGGCGATGATGAGCGTGCGACCAAAATCAGTTGCGTGCATGGGGCGACTCCCGGCGTGTGACATGACGGTGCGGTCGCGCTCGGGTTACGTTGCCCCGATTGTGGCTGCACGGCGATTATTACATCTACTCTATCAGGTCGTTGTGGCGCTCGATAGCATCCGCTACCGTACCGCCTTCATCCACAATAAGCGAACGGCGCTTGGGTGAGATGATGCGCTGGGCGGGGTACACGCCGCGGTGTCCGCCGGTTAGGTAGCTGATAAAGGCTACGATGACAAAGAACCCGGCGGCCGTGCCGTGGAACAGATCGATGGCCATCATGCAGGTAGTGATGGGCACGTTGAGGCCGGCGCAGAATACGCCGAGCATGCCGAGAGCCGCCAGAAAGCTGGGGTCGAGCCCGGTAAGGCAACCGATCCAGCCGCCGAGTGCCGCGCCGATGCCAAACAGGGGCGTGACCTCGCCGCCTTGGAAGCCCGCGCCCAGGGTAAGCGCTGTGACGACCAACTTGATGGCTGCGTCCGCCAGGGTGGTGTTGCCGGCAAATCCGGCGCCGGAAAGCCACGTGGAAAGACCGGCGTAGTCCCAGGCGTCGAGGAGGGCATAGGCGGCCAAAACCACGAGTGCGCCTATAAGTGCGCGAACAAGGTAATTGGTGATAAAGCGACCGTACAGGCTCTTGACGGTTCGAACCGACCAGGCGAAGAGGCGTGCCGTCAGACCGAAGATTATGGCGCTGATAACAACGATGACAACTGTTCGTGGTGCCATGTTGGGAACGCTGGCGATGACATTCGCTTCGTACTCGGTACCCAGAGCGAGTGATGTGAAGTAGCCGGTAAACGAGGCGACCAGGCAGTAGATGCCCGCCGTGTAGTCGATTTTGCCGATGAAGCACATCTCCATGCCAAAGAAAGCCCCGGCGAGAGGCGATCCGAACACGGCGCCAAAGGCGGACGAGATACCGGCGAGCATGAGGTCGTGATGGTCGTGCTTTTTGAGATGGGCGAGGTTCGAAACATTGCTGGCGATGGTGCCGCCAATCTGCACCGCGGCGCCCTCGCGACCGGCCGATCCGCCCGTTAGGTGCGTGAGCGTGGAGCAGACGAAGGTGAGGACGGCCATGCGCATATGGATGAGGCGTGTGCCCAGGGCGGAGTCAATGACCAGGTTGTTGCCACGCTTGGCGGCGAGACCGTGGTTCTTGTAGACCCATGCAGTGGCCATGCCCACGATGGGGAGCAGGGCGTACACCCACGCATGGTGTTCGCGATAGTCGGTTGCGATATTCAGCGACGCCAAAAACGCCCAAGCGGCAACGCCCATGGCGAGCGAGACGATGGCGACGAGTGCGAGCAACTTAGCGCTCGCGAGTAGGTTGCGGGCGTTGCGGCGCGTGTCGGCTGCCAAGAGCTGCTCGGAACGGGTGAGCTGATACCTGCCGGCCATGATGACGTCGTTCAGGGAGAAAAAACCGCCATCGTCGAGTGGCTGAGAATGATCCTGCGCTTCGTTTGCGCTTTCGGGTTTGTCGTTATGAGCCATACGTTCCTCTTTTAGGTTGCAACGCAAGCATTATAAAACGCGGTAAACGCGACGAGCCGGTGGGTTGGTTTCCATTCTGTTTCGCGGCTTGCGGCCGACGGGTGTATTTGCGGGTACTGGCCAAGTCGCGGTCGCGCATCGGGGGATTATACTGAGACAAGCATAAAGAATCGGCGCGCCTGTTGTGCGCCGTGGCATTAAGAGGTGCATATGGCAGAGAAACTCATTCCGTTGGAGGATGCACAGGTGATCGTCTTGTCGCACGTGAATCGCACCGAAGTTGTCGAGATTCCCGTGTGGCAGGCCACCGGTCTTCCCTTGGCCGAGGACGCGGTGGCCGACATCGACATCTCGCCGTTTGCCAACAGTGCTATGGACGGATATGCCTTGCGCTCGGCGGACTTGGCGCAGGCGTCTGGCGAGGCGCCGGTGACGCTCGACGTTATCGGACACGAGGCTGCGGGACATGTGTTTGAGGGCGTAATCGGCGCGGGCGCGACGGTCCGCATCATGACGGGCGCGCCGGTACCCGAAGGTGCCGATGCCGTGGTGAAATACGAGATCGTCGATGTGCTCGACGGTGACGGCAACGAGGGCTCGCGTGTGAGGTTCTCGGCGCCGGCCAAGGTGGGGGAGAACGTTCGCTCTGCCGCCGAGGAGGCCCATGCCGGCGACGTCGTGATGCGCGCCGGTGAGGTTGTGGCTCCGGCCGGCGCCGGCCTGCTGGCAAGCGCCGGTTACGCGAGAGTGAAGGTCCATGCCGCTCCGCGCGTGGGCATTATCTCGCTGGGCACGGAGCTGGTCGCGCCGGGTGAGCTGCCGGCGCGCGGGCAGATTCGCGACTCCAACTCGTCGGCGTTGATGGCCGAAGCGCTCGATGCCGGCGCCGAGCCCGTGTTCTACGGCATTGCGTCCGATGATGAGCGGGCGATTGCCGAGCTGGTTCATCGTGCCGTGCAGGAGTGCGACTTTGTCATTACGAGCGGCGGCGCCTCTTCGGGCGATTACGACTATGTGACGGCGCTGGTCAGGCGCGAGGGCGAGGTGCTGTTCGATCGCATCTCGATGCGTCCGGGCAAGGCCATCACGTTTGGTCTGCTTGGGGACAAGCCATATTTGGGGCTTTCGGGCAATCCCGCGGCGGCGTATGTGGGCTTTGAGATGCTCGCCCGCCCGGCGATTCGCAAGATGCGCGGCTTTGCCGAGGGCGTGCGTCCCGTGCAACAGGCGACGCTCACGCACGGCGTGAAAAAGCGACAGCATCGCCGCTTCTTCGATCGCGCCACGGTTTTGCGCGACCCCGAGACCGGTGAGTTGTTGGTGACCGAGGCCAAGACGCAGAATTCGGCGCTGCTCGGCACGATGCAGCGGGCCAACTGCCTGCTGCGTATTGACGAAGGGCCGTGCGAGCTCAAGGCGGGAGATGTCGTGGACGTTGTTCGCGTCGACCTGCCCGAGGGAACGGTGTTGTAGGAGGAAGACTATGGAGTTGAAGATATCGATCGTGACCTGCTCGGATACGCGAGATCTTGCTCGGGATGAAGCTGGAGCCGCACTCGAGGAACTTATCGAGGCGCAGGGCTGGACGGTCGCCTCACATGTGGTCGTGCGCGATGACGTCAGCGAGATCGGTGATGCCATTGCGGAAGCCGCCGATGAGTGCCACGCCAATGTCGTGCTCACCTGCGGCGGCACGGGGCTTTCGATGCGCGATGTGACGCCCGAGGCGACGCGCGCCGTCTGCGACCGCGATGTGCCGGGTATTGCCGAGGCAATCCGTGCGTACTCCATGACCAAGACGCGCCGCGCCATGCTCTCGCGCGCCGTGTGCATGCAGCGTGGGCATACGCTTGTCATCAACTTTCCGGGATCCACGAAAGCGGCCCGCGAAAGCTGGGAGGCCGTGAGCGATCAGCTGGAGCATGCGGCCCAAATGACGGCGGGCGGCGGGCACGCCAAATAAGCGGTTTACCTGCGGCGGAGCGACCTTACGGGCTGCTCCGCCTTTTTTATGCAGCGACAGTGCGGGCCGTCTCGTGGTTATTGGTAAAAGAAAATTATCAGGGGAGAGATAATTATCATAAACATTATTCGCGTGAAAGTATAATCTAGTAACAGAATAAAGCCTGCGGCGGGGTGCCCGGGTATGGCGTTCGAAAGGGTTGAACATGTTCGATATGGTTTCTCGCCGCGGGTTCGTCTCGCTTTCTGCTGTCGCCACTGCCGGCCTTGGCCTTGCCGGGTGCTCCGGCAATAAGGCGCCTGAGTCGACTGGCTCCGATGCCGGCTCCGCCATGATTTCGTCCAAGAAAGCTGTCGAGCTGCAGGTCTTTGCCGCCAACTCGCTCGAGAAGGCCCTGCCCGAGGTTCAGGAGCTCTACACCGACCAGACCGGCACCACGTTTGCCGACACGCAGTTCAAAGCGTCCGGCGACCTTGTCGAGCAGATGCGCGCCGGTGCCGCTGTCGACGTGCTCATCACAGCCTCCAAGGGCACCATGGATGACGCCGAGACCGCCGAGCTCGTCGACACCGGCACCCGTGAGGATATGTTCGTCAACGACCTCGTGATCGTTCGCGCTGAGGGCTCCGACACCAAGGTCGAGGCCATCGCCGACGTCGCGAATCTGGACGGCAAGATCGCCATTGGCGACGCCAAGACCGTTCCTGCCGGCAAGTACGCCAACCAGGCGTTGGCTTCCGTGGGTCTCTACACTGGTACCGAGGGTGACGACGGCGAGTACGCGCCCGAGATCGCCGACAAGGTCGCGCTGGCAGACAAAGTTGGTACCGCCGCTGCCTATGTGTCCACAGGCGACTGCGTAGCCGGTTTTGTCTATAGCTCCGACATCTTCCGCTACGACGGCATCGAGGAGGCCTTTGTGTGTCCCGAGGACTCGCATAAGCCCATCGTGTATCCGGGCGCTGTCGCCGATGGCTCCGAACATGCCGACGAGGCCAAGGCGTTTATCGACTTTTGCCTGTCCAACAAGAAGGCCCAGAAGATTTGGGCCAAATACGGCTTTGAGCTTTCCGCGTAGTGCGGCTTGGCGCGATAATTCCATCGTTTTGTGTTTCACTCCGTCCTTGTATTCTCTTGGAGCTTTTCGTGCTTAATAGATTCCGCATGCTTGTCGCCTGTGCTTTGACCTTCGCGCTTTGCTGGGTGCCGGGATTTGCGTTTGCTGGGGA
Source organism: uncultured Collinsella sp. (assembly GCA_900544065.1). GTDB lineage: Bacteria > Actinomycetota > Coriobacteriia > Coriobacteriales > Coriobacteriaceae > Collinsella. The sequence continues at coordinate 3,507 of UQTR01000085.1, read as the reverse complement.
CGCTGAGGACGGGGCCCAGGTTGCTGCGACCGCTCATGGGCTTTCTTATGGGATCGAGGGTTTTGAGCGGTTGGCCAAGGGGACCGCTCGTGCCATGGAAGGCCAGCCTGAGGGCTACCGGTTTCCCGTTGACGAGGACGTGGACCTTGTAGTGGCGCCTGCTGCCGATCGCGTTGTAGTGTGGATATCGCCCAAAGCGGTCGAGAAGTATGGATTGGATCCGCAGGACAACGAGTGCGTATCGGGTCTCAAGGCCCTCGTCTGTAAGCTCGACAGCGCAAACTGCATGGGAGGTGCGCAGCTAGGGGACGTGGATCTTCCTTGGTATGTTACGGCGGAAACAACGTTCGATGCCGGTGGGTATACCTATGGCTTTGATGAGCGCGGTGCGGATGGGGACCGCTATGTGGTGATTGCATCAGCTTCGGGTGATGCCAAAGGCGGCGCGCGTTGGCTTGATAGCGCTCAAATGGTAGAGGCATCGTCTGTCGTGTTGCGGGATGAGCAGGGGCCCTTGACCTCTCTGGCCACCTTTTTGGGAGACATCGACTATCGCCCGTTTTGGGTGTCCATTAAAACGAGCGGTCTTGCCCTGCTGGTCTCCTTTGCGCTGGGCCTGTTCGCCGCGTGGAAGACTATGGGTACCTCGAGTCGCATCAAGGGCCTGCTCGATTCGGTCTTTACGATTCCTATGGTGCTGCCGCCCACGGTCTGCGGCTTTTTGCTCCTCATGCTGTTTGGCCGCTCGACCGGGGTGGGCCGGTGGCTCATCGCGCACGGCATCTCGATCGTCTTTACGTGGCCCGCGGCGGTGATATCTGCCGTGGTGGTGTCGTTTCCCCTGGTCTACCGTACGGCGCTCGGTGCCTTTGAGAGCCTTGACACGCAGATGCTCGATGCCGCGCGAACCCTGGGATGGTCCGAGCGTCGCATCTTCACCAAGCTTATGATGCCGCTTGGCTGGTCCTCGATTGCCGCCGGTACGGTGCTTGCCTTCGCGCGTGCCATGGGCGAGTTTGGCTGCACCCTGTTCTTTGCGGGCAACTACGCCGGCATTACGCAGACCATTCCCATCGCCATCTACTTTGAGTGGATGGGCGGCAACACGTCGGTAGCCCTCTTTTGGGTCATCGTCGTAATCGTGTTCAGTTTCTTGGTCATCCTGTTCATCAATATGTACACCGCTCATTCGCAAAAGTACCGCGAGCGCGGCCTGTCCCGCGCGGAGCGCAAGCAGGCCAATCAGCTGGGCGGCCAGACCGATTCGCTCGACCCAGTCGGCGGCGATGCACTGCGTATCGATCGCGAGGCGCTGGCCGAGCTTATGCGCGATGACGCGGCACCGCAGGGAGGTCGATAAGCTATGTCGCTCGTTTTGGATATCAAAAAGCGCTATCCGGGGTTCACCCTCGACATCCAACTCGAAGCCGGCGAGGAGCGTGTGGCGCTGCTCGGTGCCTCGGGTTGCGGCAAGAGCTGCACCTTGCGTTGCATTGCCGGCGTGGAGACGCCCGACGAGGGCAAGATCGTCGTCAACGGTGTGACCTTTTTTGACTCGTCGGCGGGCATCAACCTGTCGCCCCAGGAGCGCAAATGCGCCCTGCTGTTCCAAAACTATCAGCTGTTTCCCAACATGACGGTGGCCGATAACGTGTGCGCCGGCGTAAAGGATGTGGGCGACGCCGCGGCGCGCAAAAGGCTTGCCGAGCGCTATCTGGGCATTTTCGGTCTGGCCGATTTTGCCGACCGCTATCCCGCGCGCCTCTCGGGCGGCCAGCAGCAGCGCGTGGCGCTCGCGCGCATGGTGGCGGCGCACCCGGGCATCTTTATGTTCGACGAGCCCATGAGTGCGCTCGATGCCTACCTTAAGAACGCGCTCGAGCAGAACATGCTCGACCTGTTCGATGTGTGCAACCGCACCGTGCTCTACGTGAGCCACGATATCGACGAGGCGTGCCGTCTGTGCGAGCGCATCTGCGTTATGCATAACGGGCATGTGGAGGAGATCGGCTCCGTCGAGGACGTGGTCCGCCGTCCGCAGACGCTGGCGGCACTGCGCCTGACGGGCTGCAAGAACACAAGCCGGGCGCGCAAGATCGGCGACGAAGAAGTTGAGGCCCTCGACTGGGGCATGACCTTTAACGTGGGTCGCGAGGTTCCCGATGACGTGGCATATCTGGGTATTCGTGCGAGCTACTTCCATGTGGACAACCGTGCCGAGCGGGGTCGCAACAGCTACGATTTGCACGTGGCGCGCGTGAGCGATTCGCGTTTTGAGCGCCTGGTGCTGTTGGATGCGCCGCGGGCCGATGCGCCCACGCGTCTGCAGTGGAAGGTCAACAAAGTGGGCATGCCTGTCGACGAGCTACCGCAAGCAGGCGAGACGCTGCGCATGCATTTTGATGCCAGCAGGATCCATTTGGTTTGTCGATAGCGCCGGGTAATGCCGTCGGGGATATAAGCCTCGGCGGCTTTGTTTTTACCGTTCGCCGAATGGGGAATGACAAACTCTTATCAAGCAAGATAATAATTTATTAAACGACGGCACACGACGCTGTCGTACGAATGTCAACGGTGTTCGCATGGTCGATGACCGTTGATATAGTTGACCTTAACTTGTAAAGGAGGGTGCGCACATGCCGCAGACGACATACATTCGCCGCGTTGCCGCGCGCGCCCTGTATATGGCTCGGAGTCGCATATGAGCAGGTATGTTCACGGCTCCGGGAGAGACGACGCACAACTAAATAACCGAACGCAAGGCAGGTTCCCCAAAATTCCGGGTTTAGGCGCGGCTGGGTTTTCGCCACCCACCGTGCAGCAATACCGTAGCTATCCATTTTTGGTTCGAGAGGGGAACCGTTATGGCTGAAGAATTTGATTTCCATCCGATGTGGGAGAGCCTCGGCATGAATCTTGCCGACCACGACATGCTGCTGGGTGCCGTGGGCCAGATGTACGGCGATATGTTCCTGCCGCAGAACAATCGCCCCAAGTCCACGTCCTACCTGGACTTTGTGGCCACCAACATCCATAGCGGCCGCATTAAGGAGATGCTCGACAAGAAGGAGGCTGGCGAGGCCACCAAGATTGTGGGCTCGTTCTGCGTCTACGTGCCCGAGGAGATTGTGCTCGCCTGCGATGGCATTCCCGTTGGTCTGTGCTCGGGTGCCGATTGGGCAACGGACAAGGTCGAGGAGCACTTGCCGCGCAACACCTGTCCGCTTATCAAGAGCTTTGCCGGCTTTAAGCTGGGTGAGGTCTGCCCCTACATTGAGTCGAGTGACTTGGTGGTGGGCGAGAACACCTGCGACGGCAAGAAGAAGGCTTATGAGTTTTTTGCCACGCAAAAGAACATGTACGTCATGGATATTCCCAACGTGCACGACGAGTCGACGCTCGTGACCTGGAAGGCCGAGGTCAAGAAGCTCGCTGCCAAGATCGAGGACGAGTGCGGCGTCAAGATTACGCCCGAGCGTCTGAAGGCCGCCATCCGCGCCGTCAATG
>UQTR01000084.1 GCA_900544065.1 uncultured Collinsella sp. | reverse complement strand
GTCGATCGCGAGTTCCGCACGAGCCGGAGAGCACTTAATGTGCTCTCCGTGCGAGTCAGGACTGTCCGAGCAGGCGACCTTATATGTCTGCCGCCCGGCGGCGGGGCTCCTCGCCTCGTATCCCTAGGCTAGTTCTTCAGCGAGTTCAGCGGCGCCGGGAAGCGTCCACCGCGATGGGCAAGCACGGTGCCGGCGTTGGGGTTCACCGGCATGATGGGCGCACGGCCGAACAGGCCGCCGTACTCGACGCAGCCGCCCACGCCCTTGCCGATGGCAGGGATCACGCGGACGGCCGTGGTCTTGTTGTTGATGACGCCGATGGCCATCTCGTCGGCGATAATGCCGGCGATGGTCTCGACAGGGGTGTCACCGGGGATGGCGATCATGTCAAGGCCGACGGAGCATACGCAGGTCATGGCCTCGAGCTTCTCGAGCGAGAGCGCGCCGGCCTCGACGGCGGCAATCATGCCGGCGTCCTCGGACACGGGGATAAAAGCGCCCGAAAGGCCGCCGACGCTGGAGCTGGCCATGACGCCGCCCTTCTTGACGGCATCGTTGAGCATGGCGAGTGCGCAGGTCGTGCCCGGGCCACCGCAGGTGCCCACGCCGATGATCTCGAGGATGCGGGCGACGGAGTCGCCGATGGCGGGCGTAGGTGCCAGCGACAGGTCGACGATGCCCTTCTCGACACCCAGACGATGGGCGGCCTCGCGGCTCATGAGCTCGCCGGCACGGGTGATCTTAAAGGCGGTCTGCTTGATCTTCTCGGCGACTTCCATCATCGAGGCGGAGTCGGGGAGCGTCTCCAGGGCTGCGGCCATAACGCCGGGGCCCGAGACGCCAACGTTGATGACGGCGTCGGCCTCGCCACCGCCGTGGACGGCGCCCGCCATAAACGGGGAGTCCTCGACCATGTTGGCAAAGCAGACAAACTTGGAGGCGCCAACGGAATCCTGGTCGGCCGTGAGCTTGGCGGCATCGATGATGGTCTGGGCGGCCATGAGCACAGCGTCCATGTTGATGCCGGCGCGCAGGCTGGCGACGTTGACGCTGGAGCAGACGCGGCTCGTGGTGGCGAGCGCCTGGGGGATGGACTGGATGACGCGGCGGTCGGCGTCGCCGATGCCCTTCTGGACGAGTGCGGAGAAGCCGCCCAGGTAGTCGATGCCGAGCGTCTCGGCCGCGCGGTCGAGGGCATGCGCGATGGGGGTGAGGTCCTCATCCTTGCAGCATGCGGCGATCTGCGCCACCGGGGTGACAGAAACGCGCTTGTTGACGATGGGGATACCGTACTCGCGCTCGAGGTTCTCGGCGGTCTCGACCAGATGCTCAGCCGTGTGCGTCACGTGGTCGTAGATCTTCGTGCACATGCGGTCGAGGTTCTCGTCACCGCAACCCATGAGCGAAACACCCATGGTGATGGTCCTGATGTCGAGGTTCTGTTCCTCAACCATGCCGCGGGTTTCCGCGATTTCTGCGGGCGTGATCGCCATCCTTGCGCTCCTATCTGCCAAAACGAGCATAATCTTATCTATTCTAACGTGCCGCACGTGCCAAGTGGCGCATGCGGCACGTTTTGGTGCTCGGTTGTTTCCGTTGTGTTACTGCCCAAAGACCTCTTCGGCGATGCGCGCGCTCTCGGCGGCGTCCTTGGCGTAGTAGTCCGCGCCGATCTGCTTGGCGTATTCGGGGGTGAGTACGGCGCCGCCCACGATGATCTTGACGCCCGGCACCTCGGAATGAAGCAGCTTGATGGTCTCCTCCATGGCGACGACCGTGGTAGTCATAAGCGCCGAGAGGCCGACGAGTTTGATATCGCGCTCCTTGACGGTCTTGAGTACCTCCTGCGGATCGACGTCGCGGCCCAGGTCAAAGACGGTGTAGCCGTAGTTGTCGAGCAGCATTTTGACGATGTTCTTGCCAATATCGTGGATGTCGCCCTTGACGGTGGCCACGCAGATCTTGCCCTTGTCGGCGATCTCGCCGGCGGGCATCAGACGCTTGATGGTGTCGAAGCCCACGCGTGCGGCTTCGGCCGAGGCCATAAGCTGCGGCAAGAAGAACTTGCCTTGGTCAAAGAGGACGCCCACCTCGTCGAGGGCGGGGATAAAGTGATTGTTGATGAGGTCCATAGCGTCGTGATCTGCCAGCAGACGCTCGGTCTCGGCAGCGATCTCTCCCTTGCGGCCCGAGACGACCATGCGACGAATCGGGTCGTCGTTGCCGTCGGAGCCGGCGGTGCCAGCGGCGGGCACGGTGTCGGTCGATACTGCCTGGGCCGCTGCCGGGTTGGCGGCGATCTTATACGGATCGGTCCAGCCGGCATAGCGCTCGATGTATCCGGTCGAGCCCTCGTCCTCAACGCTCAGGACGCGATAGCTGTAGACGGTGTCCATAAAGCGCTTGGAGCCCGGGTTCATGATGGGGGCATCGAGGCCCGCGCCAAAGGCGGCGGCCAAAAAGACCGAACCCAGCAGCGGGCGGGCGGGCAGGCCAAAGCTGATGTTCGACACGCCGAGCGCGCATTTGACGCCCAGGCGCTCCTTGCACAGGGACATGGCGCGCAGGATCTGTTCGGCCTGGCGTTGATTGGTCGAGGCGGTCATGACCAGGCAGTCGATGAGGATGCGGTCCGGGCCGATGCCGTAGCGGGCAGCCTCGGCCACGATGCGCTCGGCGATGGCGAAGCGGGCCTCGGCGGTATCGGGGATGCCGCCTTCGTCGAGCGTGAGGCCGACGACGTTGGTGCCGTAGTGGGCGACCAGCGGAAAGATCTCATCCATGATCTGCTGTTTGCCGTTGACCGAGTTGATGATGGGCTTGCCGGCGTAGCGGCGCACGGCTGCCTCGACGGCGGCGGGGTCGGTGGAGTCGATCTGCAGCGGCAGCAGCGTGGAGCCTTGGAGCTGCTCGGTCGCTTGCTGGATGACCTTGACCTCGTCGATCTCGGGCAGGCCCACGTTGACGTCCAGGATGTCGGCGCCCTGCTCTTGCTGGCTGATGCCCTGGCTCACGACGTAGTCCAGGTCGCCGTCGCGCAGGGCCTGCTGCAGGCGCTTTTTGCCGGTGGGGTTGATGCGCTCGCCGATGACGGCGATCTTGTGGCCGTCGCAGGGGAGGTCCACGACCGTCTGGGCGCTCGTGACCGACATGCTGGGCTTGCGGTGACGCGGGCTGGGCGTGTGGTTGTCGATGAGGGTACGAAGTGCCGTCATGTGCGCCGGCGTGGTTCCGCAGCATCCGCCGACGACGCTCACGCCGTCGGCGATCATGCCGGCGACGGCCTCGGCGTATTCGGGGGCCTGGATATCAAAGACGGTATTGCCGTCATCGTCTACGTGGGGGAGTCCCGCGTTGGCCTGCACCATAACAGGCTTGTCGGTAACGGTGAGCATACGTGCGGCGAGTCCTCGGAGCTCGGCCGGTCCTTGGCTGCAGTTGATGCCCAAAACGTCGGCGCCGATGGCGTCGAGCGTGATGGCGGCCACCTCGGGACTCGTTCCCAGGAAGGTGCGACCGTCTTCCTCAAAGGTCATGGTGGCAAAGACGGGCAGGTTGGAGTTCTCGCGGCAGGCGAGGACTGCCGCCTTGATCTCGGCCAGGTCGGTCATGGTCTCGATAATAAAGAGGTCGACGCCCGCAGCGACGCCGGCGCGCACCTCCTCGGCAAAGAGGTCGTAGGCCTCGTCAAAGCTGAGGGTGCCCAGGGGGCGCAGCAGGGCGCCGATGGGGCCGATGTCGCCGGCGACGTAGCGGGCGCCGGCCGCGCGGGCGCAGGTGACTGCCGCGGCAAAGACGTCTGCCACAGTGGCGGCACCGTCGAGCTTGTGGGCGTTGGCGCCAAAGGTGTTGGCGGTGATCACGTCGCAGCCGGCCTCGACGTACTGACGCTGAATATCGGTTATGACCTGGGGCTCCTCAAAGTTGAGCAGCTCGGGCAGGGCGCCTGCCTTCATGCCGGCGGCCTGCAACATGGTGCCCATGCCGCCGTCGAACAGCAGGTGTCCCGTGCCCTCGATAGCGGCGCGCAGGCGATCGTCCTTAATGCGCAGATCGTCGATCGTGCGTGTCTTGTACGTGGCACCGTTGCGACGTGCGGCATCAACGGGCGCCGCCAATGCAGTGCCGTCAGAATCATGAGTGATAAGCGGAGTAAACATCGAGGGCTCCTAATGGCTGGAATAGCAGGTGGTGTGGGCGGCGCGGAAGCGGCAGTGCTCGCGCATGCGGCAGATATTGCAGGTGGGGCGGCTCTGGGCGTCGTGGACCTCGCCGTCGAACAGGCCGATCACCGCGGTCACGCTCTTGGTGGGCATGAGTAGGCTGGTGGGTGTGACGGTAAGCCCGATGAGCCGCGTGGCGTTGAGCGCGTTGACGATCGAGCGCTGGGCCGAGAGCGGGCAGTCGCCGTAGCCGGGACTAAAGCGCCAGTTGCCGGCGAGCCCGTGTGCGGCGGCCGCAGCCTTGACCTGCTGGTCCATCTGCTCAACAGCAGCTTCTACATAGGCGGAGCACGCGGCATCGAGCACGGCTCCCTCTAGGGGCTGCTGGGCTCCCGTGGTGCGCAGGCGACGCTCGGCGTCCATGCCGAGGGTGCATGCCATGAGTGCGGCAAGGCGGGCGTCCTTAAGGTGGCGATAGATATCACGACCCCGCAGCTCAACATTGGTGCCAACCAAGCGGATGCAGGGCTCGCCCTGCTCGTCGACGCCCGTGGCATCGACGGCAAACACGCGTCGCACGCCGCGGGGTTCAATGTCCAGCTCTAGGCGCTCGACTACAAGCTCAATACGTCGTGACAGCTCGGGCTCAATCTGCTGGCCGCCGTAGCCCAGATACCGCAGCATCTCGGCACGGTCGACACGAGGGTGGTGGGCAGCGTCGATACGGTAAAGCGCCGGCGACGCAAGGTCGGCCGGCACTTCAACAACGGTTGTATCGACGTGCGGTTTTTCCATTACCCCAGACGCTCCATAATGGTCGCGGCGATCGCAGGACGGTTCATAGTGTACAAGTGCAGACCGTCGGCGCCGTGCTCCTTGAGGTCGCAAAGCTGGCGGGCGGCATAATCTACACCGGCTGCCTGCAGGCTCTCGGGGTCGTTCTCGTATTTGGCGAGGATCTTGATGACGGGGGAGGGCAGCGACGCGCCGCACATGAAGACCATGCGGCTGATCTGCGACTTGCCCATAAACGGCATGATGCCCGCGGTAATGGGCACGGTGATGCCTGCCTTGTCGGCAAGCTCGCGGAAGCGGTAGAAGCACTCGTTGTCAAAGAAGAGCTGCGTCACAAAGAAGCTCGCGCCGGCGTCCTGTTTTTGCTTGAGGTATTCGACCGAAGCGTTGAGGTCCTCACAGGCAATGTGGCCCTCGGGGTAGGCCGCGGCGCCCACACAAAAGCCGGCGTCGACAAGCTCGGGGATGAGCTCGCGGGCGTAGGCGTAGTCCGAGGCGGGCTTGTCATCCTCGGTCGCGCCAGCGGGCAGATCACCGCGCAGGGCCAGGATGTTTTCTACGCCGGCGGAGCGGTATTCGTCGATCTTGGCGGCGATATCGGCGTGCGAGCGGCCCACGCAGGTAAGGTGTGCCACCGAGGGCGTATTGAATTCGCTCGTAATCATATGCGCGATGGGGGCGGTGGTGGCGCCGTTGCCAGAGCCGCCGGCAGAGCAGGTGACCGAGACAAAGCTCGGCGAAAGCTTGCACAGATTGCCTGCCACCTCGCGAGCCGTGTTAAGGGTAAGCTCGCCCTTGGGCGGGAACATCTCAAACGAAACGGGTGCGGTGCCCTGGGATGCTGCCTGCTTAAAAACCTCGTCGACGCGCATATCGTGCTCCTTTAGATACTTAAATAGTGTGATGTGTTGTAAGGATTCTACAGCACCACTGTGTCACGGTGGAGTTTCACTCGCTATTCGGGGATACCAATCAAAGATGCCTTGCTATCGACATTGCCTATAACGGGACAGTAAATTTGGGACGGGGCTATAAAGACTGGTATCTGATGCAAAATACCAGTTAATAGAGCCCCATCCCAGATTGACTACCCTTAAACCATGCGGGGAGGTCTGCAATTTATGCAGTTCGTTGGCTGTTGAGGGTGGCAATACCGCTGCGATGCGGTAACCTCATTGATTGGTTTCGTGACAGCAACATAACGGTAATGTTGCGGAAACACGACGAGCCTAATCTATGACTCGTTCGTTAGTAATCAACACCGCTTCTCACGCGGTGCCGATACGAAGGGAGTTCCGTATGGCCGAACTTACTGACCGCTTCGGGACCATGGTGTTCTCTGAGGAAGTCATGAAGGACTACCTCCCCAAGGACATTTGGAAGCGCCTTGCTGCAACCCTCGAGGACGGTGAGCCGCTCGACCTGGATGTGGCCAACGCCGTTGCCCACGCCATGAAGGTCTGGGCCATCTCCAAGGGCGCGACGCACTACGCGCACTGGTTCCAGCCGCTTTCGGGCATTACTTCCGAGAAGCACGACAGCTTCCTCGAGCCCAACCACGACGGCACCGCCATTACCAAGTTTACGGGCAAGAACCTCATCCAGGGCGAGCCGGACGCCTCCAGTTTCCCCAACGGCGGCCTGCGTGCCACCTTCGAGGCCCGTGGCTACACCGCTTGGGATCCCACCAGCCCCGCATTCATTAAGGACGATGTCCTGTGCATCCCCACAGCTTTCTGCTCCTACACGGGCGAGGCCCTGGACAAGAAGACCCCGCTGCTGCGCTCCATGACCGCGCTCTCGCGTGAGTCCAAGCGCGTTTTGGCGCTGTTTGGCAAGACCCCCAGGAAGGTCGTTCCTTCCGTGGGCGATGAGCAGGAGTACTTCCTGATCAAGAAGGACGCTTACCGCAAGCGCAGGGACCTGGTCATCACCGGTCGCACTCTCTTTGGCGCTGCTCCCTGCAAGGGCCAGGAGCTCGAGGAGCACTACTTTGGCGCTATCCGCCCCACCGTCTCGGCCTATATGAAGGACCTGGACGATGAACTGTGGGCGCTTGGCATTCCTGCCAAGACCAAGCACAACGAGGTCGCTCCCTGCCAGCATGAGCTCGCCCCTGTCTATGGCGAGGTCAACGAGGCCATCGACCAGAATCTGGTCATGATGGAGAAGATGAAGCTCATCGCCTCCCGTCACGACTTGGTCTGCCTGCTGCACGAGAAGCCCTTTGAGGGCATTAATGGTTCGGGCAAGCACAACAACTGGTCGCTTGGCACCGAGTCCGAGAATCTGCTCGATCCGGGCGACACCCCGCTCGACAACCTGCAGTTCATCGTCTTCCTCACCGCGGTGATCGAGGCCGTCGATAACTATCAGGAGCTCCTGCGTGCCTCCGTTGCCTCGGCCGGCAACGATCATCGTCTGGGCGCCAACGAGGCTCCTCCGGCGATTATGTCCATCTTCCTGGGCGACCAGCTTACCGAGGTCGTCGAGAAGATCATCGATGGCAAGGCTTCCGTCCATGCCACGCGCGGCGTGCTCGACCTGGGCGCCGATACCCTGCCCAAGCTGATGCAGGACAACACAGACCGCAACCGCACCTCCCCGTTCGCCTTCACCGGCAACAAGTTCGAGTTCCGTGCCTGCGGCTCCGAGCAGAACGTCTCCGACTCCAACCTGGTGCTCGATGCCGCCGTGGCCAAGTCGCTCAAGTCCTTCGCCGACGCACTCGAGGGTACGCCCGAGGATAAGTTCCAGGACGCCGCGCTCGAGTACTGCAAGAAGGTGCTGACCGATCACCAGCGCATCCTGTTCTCCGGCGACGGTTACTCCGACGAGTGGCCCATCGAGGCCGAGAAGCGCGGCCTTGCCAACAACAAGACCACGGCCGACGCTCTTCCCGCCTTTGTTTCCGATAAGGCTATCGCGCTCTTTGAGGAGACGGGCGTCCTGACCAAGGCCGAGGCTCAGTGCCGCTATGACTGCAAGCTCGAGAAGTACAACAAGCTCATGAACATCGAGGCTACCACGATGATTCGCGAGGCACGTCGTACCTATCGCCCGGTCATCACCGCCTATGCCACCAAGGTCGCTAAGGGCCTGGAGACAATCCGCGCTGCCGGTGCCGATGCTGCCATGCAGTGCGAGCAGAACACGCTCAACAAGCTCTGCAACGGCATCACCGCCATCAACGACTCCATCAAGGCGCTCGACGCCGTGCATCAGAAGGCCGAGGGCCTCGATGGTCAGGAGCAGGCCAACGTGTACGCGCACGAGGTCGTTCCCGCTATGGATGCGCTGCGTGCCGCCGTGGACGCCATGGAGGAGATCGTGGCCGCCGACTACTGGCCGGTCCCGACCTACGACGACATCCTGTTCTACGTGTAGAACGTAACTGACATATCGTCACGGTATTGAGCCGGGGTCCGCATCGCGCGGACCCCGGCTTTTTGTTTGCGAAGGACGCTTTGGAGTCCGTTTTGCAACTGATTCGCCCACGCAATAAGGGGTCGTGGGCAAAAAACGTCAAATATGAGTACTGCCACAAGCCCTGTAGCATTATCTTTTTGCATAATATGCAGTGTTACGCAACATATGTCCAAGTACTTAGCTGATAAACGCCTGCAATTCCTCCGCTGTAGGACGCCTTGTGGTAGCGCGCAGAGATGTGGTGTAAGAGGCGGGGCATGCCCCGCCTCTTCTCTTT
>UQTR01000083.1 GCA_900544065.1 uncultured Collinsella sp. | reverse complement strand
CCCGCGACCCCAAGCTGGTCATCTGTGACGAGCCCACGACCGCTCTGGACGTTACCGTCCAGAAGCAGGTCATCAAGCTGCTCAACGACCTTCAGGCCAAGCTCGGCTTTGCCATGATCTTCGTCTCGCACGACCTGGCGCTGGTCGCCGAGGTCGCCCATAACATCACGGTTATGTACGCCGGTCAGGTTATCGAGCAGGCACCCACCAAGGAGCTGCTCACCAACCCGATTCACGAGTACACCCGCGGTCTTCTGGGTTCCGTTCTGTCCATCGAGAGCGGTTCGGGCCGCCTGCACCAGGTGCCCGGCGCCGTTCCGAGCCCGCGCGATTTCCCCAAGGGCGATCGCTTCGCGCCCCGCTCGAGCCATCCGCGTATTGGCCTGGACACCCGTCCGGTCTTCAAGCGCGTTCCCGGCACCGAGCACTTCTATTCCGAGCTCCCCGACGAGGTGCTCAAGGCAAATGGTTTGACCCCTCACGCGGAGGTGATGTAGATGAGCGAGACCGCAGTCAACGGCGTCGAGCCGATCATCTTCCTTGATGACGTCCACGTCACCTTTAGGACCCGTACCGGTTCGATTCTCCACCCTAACCTGGTTCACGCCGTCCAGGGTGTAACGATTAAGCTCATGCCCGGTCAGACGATCGGCATCGTCGGCGAGTCCGGTTGCGGTAAGTCCACCACCGCCAACGTCATGTGCGGCCTGCAGGCCCCCACGAGCGGCAAGGTCTACTTTAAGGGCAAGGACGTTACCAAACGTACCGCCGAGGACCGTCGCCACATGGGTCGCGTCATCTCGGTCGTGTTCCAGAACCCGGCCACGGCGCTCAACCCCCGCATGGTCGTTCGCGAGCAACTGCTCGACCCCATGCGCGTCCACAACCTGGGTACCGAGGCCGAGCAGGAGAAGCGCGTCAAGGAGCTCTTGGAGCTCACCGGTCTGCCCAGCTCCGCCGCCGAGGTTCTTCCCGGCCAGCTTTCGGGCGGCCAGCGCCAGCGCGTCGCAATTGCCCGTGCCCTGTCGCTGAACCCCGATGCCATCATCGCCGACGAGCCCACCTCGGCTCTGGACGTTTCGGTCCGCGCGCAGATTCTGAACCTGCTGACCGACCTTAAGAAGGAGCTCGGCCTGGCCATGGTGTTCATCAGCCATGACATCCAGACGGTCCGCTATATCTCTGACGACATCATCGTTATGAATGGCGGCAAGATCGTCGAGCAGGGCGAGGCCAAGCAGGTCTTCCAGCACCCTCAGGACCCCTACACCAAGATGCTGCTCGGCGCTGCGCCGTCGCTGCTGCATCCCAAGCTCGGCGAGTAGCCTCGCTTTCCCTCCCGTGCGCCCGGTTCCCTTGCCGGGCGCACCTCCGTTGCGATTTCGAAAGGTTGGGTTCACGAGCCATGCCAAGTGCTCAAGAGCTACAACAGCAATTTGGTGAATATCGAGGCGCTATGCCCCGTCCATCGGATTTCGATCTCTTTTGGAAGGACCGCATGGCCGAGGCCGACGCCGTCGAGCTCGACTACGCGATTGAGGCGGCTTCGGTTGCGGATTCCGCGACCTGTCGGTTTTTCGACCTCTGGTATACCGGCATGTGTGGCGCACGCCTGCATGCCAAGTACCTCAAGCCGGTCTCGGAGGAGCCCATGCCGCTGGTGCTTCAGTTCCATGGATATCCGGGTGCGAGCCGCAGCTGGTTTGAGCAGGCGTCGTTTACTGGCATGGGCATGGCGCTCATTGCTCTCGATTGTCCTGGCCAAGGAGGCCCCTCCGAGGACATTGGTGGATTTGAGGGCACGACGGTCGCGGGCCATATCGTCGCCGGTATCGACGGCGATCCGGCCAACCTCTACTATGTCCGTCTGCATCAGGATATCCGCATTCTGTGCCGTATCGTTCGCGAGCTCGAGGGCATCGATTTTACCCGCGTGTATGTGAACGGCGCATCGCAGGGCGGCGGTTTGGGTATTGCGACCTGCGCGCTCAATAGCGATTTGGTTGACCGCGCGGCCATCCTCTATCCCTTCTTATCGGACTTCCGCCTGGTTTGGGATCTGGACGCCGACGATATTGCCTACGAGGGCCTGCGCTATTGGTCGCGTTGGTTTGACGAGGACTCGACTCGTATCGAGGAAGCCTATGCCAAGCTGGCGTACTTCGATTCCAAGAATTTTGCCCCCATGGTCAAGTGCCCCGTGCTGTTTGGCACGGGCACGGCCGATGTCGTCTGTCCGCCGGCAACGCAGTTTGCGGTGTACAACAACCTGTCCTGCGACAAGCGTCATGAGTTCTTTGAAGGCTTTGGCCACGAGGAGATTCAGGATTTTGACGATCTGATCATTCCGTTTTTCTGTGAGGAAGGGGAGGCTCATGTCTAAGTGCGAGAGCAATGTTGACGAGCTGATAGTCCCCGGGCTCGTGGGAATTCCTGGAACGGTTTCGTCAAGGCTCGCAGAATATCGGGACTGGCACGGTGATGTCCAAGCAGATGTTTCTGATTTAGAGACATCCGCTTCGAATCTTGAGATTCAAGGCCTGGCCATTACGGCGATTGACTTTGTTAACCCCTGCGCCCGCTACTCGGAGGTTTCCTTTGAGCTCGGTGACGATGCGGTCCACGCTCGTTTGATTGAGCCAGTTGGTCGTGCCCGAGTATCTGAGCGCGTGCCACTGTGCCTGATGTTTCACGACATCGATCGGCCTGTGCGCGGCTGGCATCACATGACGAGATTTGCCGCCATGGGGTATGCCGTCCTCGCGCTGGATGACGATGTTGCTGGTGCGGACGACCTGCAGCGGGGGATTGCTTCGCCCGCTTTTGTCGAACGCGTCCGTTGGGGTTGCGCGTTGGCGAAGGTCGCGCGCAATCTTGATGGCGTGGACCCCGACCGCATTTTTGCATGGGGCGAGGGCCTTGGCGGCGGCATCGCGCTGGCGGTTTCCGCGCTGGACGGGCAGGGTCTTGCCTGTACGGCAATCGCCAACCCGCTCCCTGGCGGGCTTGAGGTGCTGTCGGCTCGGGTGCGCGGATCGGTGCTCATGGGCACATCGCTCATGGATACCGTGAGCGACCCCAAGGGACAGTTTGCCGTATTCAACGGTCTTGAGTGTGACCGGAGGCATATCATCTATGCCAAATACGCTCACGAGCGCATCAATGCGTTCGAAAACGAAGTCGTCGACTTTTTTAACCAAACGTTCTACCCGTGTTCTTTGGCCTAGACGGCCTGGACACTGCCAACAAGAGTGGGTGGCATAGGGCCGCCCGCCAGACAGCTAAGGAGATTCTTGTGGCAACTCAGAAATTCACCGGCGTTATCCCTCCCGTCGTTGTTCCCGATACCGAAGACCACCAGCTCGATGTTGCCTCCTTTGAGCGCAGCATCAACCGCATGATCGATGCCGGCGTCGATGGCCTGTTCTTCCTGGGCTCTTCGGGCGAGGTCGTCTTCTCCACCGACGAGCGCCGTCGCCAGATCGTCGCCGAGGCCGTGCGCATCGTCGATCACCGCGTTCCCGTTCTGGTCGGCATCATCGACACCGAGACCGAGCGCATGATCGAGCACGGCAAGGTCGCTCAGGAGCTGGGTGCCGACGCGCTTGTCGCCACCTGCCCGTTCTATGCCCTGCAGGGCATGACCGAGGTCGAGGAGCACTTCCGCATCCTGCACGAGGAGCTCGACCTGCCCATCTTCGCCTACGACATCCCCGTGTGCGTCCACACCAAGCTCCCCTGGAAGCTCCTTGCCAAGCTCGGCGCCGAGGGCGTCCTGGCCGGCGTCAAGGATTCCTCGGGCGATGACATCTCGTTCCGCTACCTCGTTCAGGAGAACGAGAAGAACGGCCACCCGATGAGCATCCTCACCGGTCACGAGGTTGTTGTCGACGGCGCCTACCTCGGTGGCGCCGACGGTTCCGTCCCGGGTCTCGCTAACGTTGAGCCCGAGGGCTACGTGCGTCAGTGGAAGGCCGCTCAGGCCGGCGACTGGGCTACCGTCAAGGCCGAGCAGGATCGCCTCAACGAGATCTCCCACATCTGGGATGTCACCTCGGGCGTCCAGGGCTATGCCGGTGGCGTCGGCGCCTTCAAGACCGCTATGAACCTCATGGGCATCTTCGACAGCCCGACCATGCCGCGCCCGGTGAAGGCCATGACCGGCGAGAACGTCGAGGCGATTAAGAAGGTCCTCCAGGACAACGGTCTCCTGTAGCGCTTTCCCAGGCACCCGACCTCGCCGTTCAACCGTGTGGCCATGACCCATTAGGTCAATGGCCACACGGTTTCTCGGCGATCTCGGGCACCTGGAAAACCGCTAACGCGCTGCGACGGTTGGTCTAGCAGTGCATTTCCTGTAGTTGTTTTTATCTCCTAAGGAGAGCGACATGGAGAACAAGTACGTTTGCTCCGTCGATATCGGCGGCACCAAGATTGCGACTGCCATTATGGAGTATCCGGCTGACGGTAGCGTGCCCCATCCCGTATTTGAGGCCGAGGTTCCTACCGAGGCCCAGGAGGGCGGCGAGGCCGTCTTCCAGCGTATCGAGGCGTCCATCAAGGCCGCTCTTGAGGCGAATCCCGATGTCGAGGTCCTCGGTGTCGGTATCGGTGCCGCAGGCGTCGTCGATCCCAAGACGGGCGCCATCGCGTATGCCAACGAGATCATGCCCGGCTGGTCCGGCGTTCAGTTGGGGCCGCGGCTGCGCGAGGACCTTGGTCTTCCCGTTGCCGTGGTGGGAGACGTGCAGGCTCATGCTCTGGGCGAGGCCCACTGGGGCGTCGGTAAGGGCAAGTTCTCCGTCTTGTGCCTTGGCATCGGTACGGGCATCGGCGGCGCATATGTCGAGAACGGCCGCGTGATGCAGGGCTTCCATGGTGCTGCCGGCCATATGGGCCACATCGAGTGCTCGGCTGCTGCCGGTATTCCCTGCGCCTGCGGACGTTCTGGTCATCTTGAGTCGGTTGCTTCGGGCACTTCCATTGGTCGTATGTACGATGAGCGCTTTGGTCGCGTCGACCCCAGCCGTCCTTCGGTCGGTCGCGATGTGAACGACCTGTGCCGTGCGGGCGACGCAAAGGCGACCGAGGTCATCCATGACGCCGGCTTTGCGCTGGGCGCCAGCTTGGGCTCGCTTGCCAACATCTTGGATCCCGAGGTCATCGTGCTTTCGGGAGGCGTGATTCACCAGGGTCCCGATTGGCGTTCGCAAACGTGGAAGGACTCGGTGCACGAGGGCTATGCCAGCCAGGCGCTCGACCCGCTTCAGGACACGCCGATCCTCATCGGTTCTCTGGAGGGCGACGCGCCGCTCATCGGCGCCGCCGAACACCTTCTTGCGTCGTTGAAGTAAACATAACTACCAAGTGCGCCTTCTGAGGTGCCGCAGATTGACGTGAAAGAGGAGCGAAGCGTACTTCGGTACGCGAGCGACGGTTTGAACGTCAGGGTGCGGTGTCTCAGAAGGCTGTTTTGAGAAAGGTTGAGTCGCACATGACCGTTGATCCTTTGATTCAATCCCTGAAGGGCAAGCTCGTCGTGAGCGTTCAGGCGTATATGGGCGAGCCGCTTCGTACGCCCGAAACCATGGCTCAGATGTCTCGCGCCTGCGAGCTTGGCGGCGCCGCCGCTATTCGCTGCCAGGGTCTTGCCGACATCGCCGCCATTAAGGGCCGCTGCGAGGTCCCCGTCATCGGCTTGTGGAAGGATGGGCACGAGGGCGTCTACATCACGCCGACGCTGCGTCACGCCCGCGCCTGCGTTGCTGCTGGTGCCGATATCGTGGCGATCGACGCCACCGATCGTCCGCGCCCCGATGGCAAGACGGTCGAGGATACCTTCCGTCCGCTGCACGAGGAGGGTGTGCTCCTGATGGCGGATTGTGCCACCATCGAGGACATTCGCCGTGCGGTTGATATGGGCTTCGACCTGGTATCTACCACGCTCTCTCACGGTGTCGCCGCCATCGATTGCACCATGGCCGATGGCCCCGACCTGCCGCTCCTGCGTCAGGCGACCGAGGAATTCCCCGGCCTTCCCATCATTTGCGAGGGTCGCGTGCATACGCCCGAGGAGGCTCGCGCCGCGATCGATGCTGGCGCCTGGGCCGTTGTCGTCGGCACCGCCATCACGCACCCCACGAGTATTACAAGTTGGTTCAAGGCTGCGCTTGAGGCGTAAGACAGGCCTCGTATCCGCTCGGGGCGGTATACTCAATAAAGGCAATTGACCGCGCGGGATCCGGGTTGCTGGGTCCCGCGCTTGTTTTCGGGAGGCAGCACATGCAAAAGGGAGATGCCATGGATGCGGCGGAGCGCTCGGAGCGCATCCCCGATATTGTCATCATCACCGGAATGTCCGGATCGGGCCGCACGCAGGCCATGCACGTGTTCGAGGACATGGGCTATTTTTGCATCGATAACCTGCCTCCGCGTCTGATCGCCCAGCTTGCCGAGCTCGTCGGCATTAATACGGGCGTGGGCAGGCATCTCGCCGTCACCTGCGATTTGCGTAGCCAGGGCTTGTTCGATGAGCTGCTCGATGCGGTCGCCGCGCTCGAAGAGCGCGAGATGAGCTGCGACATCGTGTTCCTGGAGGCTTCTGACGAGGTACTGATTCGTCGCTACAGCGAAAATCGCCGCCGTCATCCCATTGCCAAGCCGGGGGAGACTACGGCCGATGCGATTCAGCGCGAGCGCCTGCAGCTGCAGGGTGTGCGCGATCGAGCCGATATGATTATCGACACGAGCCGCCTACGCACCTCTGCGCTGCGCAACAAATTGCGCATGGCGTTCTCCGAGTTGTCCGACCAGCAGCTCATGGACGTTCACGTGTTCTCGTTTGGCTTTAAGCACGGTATGCCCGTCGAGGCGGACATTATGATTGACGTTCGCTTCCTGCCCAATCCGTTCTACGATCCCGAGATGCGCACCATGACCGGTCTCGATAAGAAAGTCTCCGACTTTGTTCTGGACCATCCCAAGACGCAGGAGTTCTGGAAGGCCTGGACGCAGCTGCTCGATACGGTCATGCCCGGTTATATCGCAGAGGGCAAGCCGCAGCTTTCTATTGCCATCGGTTGCACGGGCGGTCAGCACCGTAGCGTTGCCATCGCCGAGGCCACGGCACGTTATTTGGAAGGCGCCCAGTATCACGTGAGCATTTCCCATCGCGACTTGTCGCGCGCCAACACGAAAGCATAGGCCTGCATGTCGTTTACCGCCGAGGTGCGTGACGAGCTTGCGCGCTGCGAACCCGAATGTGAATACTGCGATTTGTCGACGCTTGCCGCCCTGACGCGTGTGAGCGGTACGCTTTCGTTGGCCGGCTCCGGGCGGTATCGTTTGACGGTCGCGACCGAGACGGGAGCCGTCGCGCGCACGATGATCACGCTGACGCATCGCATTCTTAAGCTCAAAACGGAATTCACCGTTCGTAAATCGGTCTTGCATAAGGTCCGTAACTATCTCATTACCCTGCCCGATCAACCCGACCTGGACAAGGCTCTGGTGCTGCTGGGCATTCTAGACCGCAGGGGAGGGCTCGTGGCTGGTGTTCCCCGACACATCGTTGCCCGTCCCTGCTGCAGGCTTGCCTACATCCGCGGCGCGCTCATCGCGGGCGGCTTCGTGGCCGATCCACGCGGCGATTTTCATTTGGAGATCGCGGTACAGGGCGAGCAGTATGCCCGGGGACTTTGCGATCTATTGGAGCAGATTGGGGTCCATGCGCGCGTTAACGCGCGGCGCGGGTCCTTTGCCGTCTACATTAAGAGCGCCGAGGAGATCGAGCAGCTCCTAAAGCTGGTCGGCGCCAAGCGCAGCGTTGCCGAGATCGAGGAAGCGCGCGCGGTCAAATTGGTTAAGAACGACGTAAACCGTCGCGTGAATGCCGAGCTGGCCAATCAGACCAGAAGCGCGGGTGCCGCCCAGCATCAGCTTGCGTTGATTGATGAGCTCGAACAGCGGGGTTTGCGCGACACGCTTCCGGACGCCTTGGCGGTCTTTTGCGACCTGCGCGAGCGCTATCCCGATCTGTCACTGCGCGATCTGGGGGAGATGGCTGACCCTCCCTTGTCGAAGTCGGCCCTCTACCATCGAGTTTTGAGGCTTGAAAAGCTCATTGAAGCAAACAGGTAGTTGAGCGAAACTGCTTATATAGGGATTGAACTGCTGTTTTACTCTTTAAAACGTTTTAACGTAAATTTGATTTTCAATTTCGAGCATTCTCGTGAAATTCAAGTCAAAAAAAAGGTATATTAGGCGAGTGGTTAGTTTGTGGGCCTCAACGGCGGGCGCTGTAGCTCGCGGGGGCCTTACGAAAGGAGACACAATGGCAGTAAAGGTTGCTATTAACGGCTTCGGTCGCATCGGTCGTCTGGCTTTCCGTCAGATGTTCGGTCATGAGGGCTCCGAGATCGTCGCTATCAACGACCTCACCTCTCCCGATATGCTCGCTTACCTGCTGAAGTACGACTCCACGCAGGGCAACTACGCTCGCGATCACGAGGTCGTTGCTGGCGAGGATTCCATCACCGTTGACGGCAAGGAGATCAAGATCTACAAGGAGGCCGACGCCAACAACCTGCCTTGGGGCGACCTCGACGTCGACGTCGTTCTCGAGTGCACCGGCTTCTACACCAGCAAGGCTAAGGCTGAGGCTCACATCCAGGCTGGCGCTCGCAAGGTCGTTATCTCTGCTCCCGCCGGCAACGACCTGAAGACCATCGTCTACTCCGTCAACGAGAAGACCCTGACCGCTGAGGATCAGG
>UQTR01000082.1 GCA_900544065.1 uncultured Collinsella sp. | reverse complement strand
TGTGTATAAGAGACAGGTGCCAGGTGGCTCGGCCGGGTTTTCCCTGACCAACATAGGCAGTCTGAATGCCGCAGGCGGGGCTGGGGAAGTCACGCTTGGGGTCGTTGCCCACCATAAGGACCTCGTGCGGCTCGAGCCCCATCACCTGAAGCTGCTCTAGATAGTAGGTGGCATCGGGCTTGCAGCGGGTGGTGTTTCCCATGTGCGTGACGAGCTCAAAGGGGGCGTCGGCCAGGTCGCCCCAACCCATGCGGCACTCGATGGCCCCCTGCGGAAAGCTGGGGTTTGTGAAGAGCGCGCAGCGCAGCCCTGCGTCCTGTACGGCCTGAAGCGCGGCGTGTGCGCCCGGCATGGCGTGGGCGTTGATGACGTCGTCGTTCTTATGCGGAAGAACTTCGCGGTCGTAGTAGGTAAATGCCTCGTAGATGATGGGATCGGAGAGGCAGATGCCGCACCTGCGCTCGACCTCGGTGCGGTAAAACTCAAGATTGGTGCGGTTGTCCGTGCCGCTTCGACGGTTGGCGTTGAGGTCGACCAGGATGGTGCCGAGGCGTGCCATCGTGCCACCGCGGCTGCGGCGCCCGATATCCGCGAGCATCGACGAGACATCCTTAAAATAGCGAAGGATGAACGCGTTGAGGTTGATGCTAAGAAGCGTCTCGTCCATATCGAAAACGACTGCTTTGAGCACGCGGGCACCTTTCTCGAAATAACGTTCCAGAATCGTTGGTTCCGGATACTTTACCCCAAAGCCGTATGCCTAACGGCCTATCGTCAACTTACGGAGACGGTCGTCCACAAGATTGCGAAAAAGTCTCCATACGAGTAAAAAATCGCAGTTCGCGCTTGAAATCGAAGTAATTTCCCCGTAATCTATACGAACGTGATTGCATAAGCGTCACATTAGTATCTGTCGGCTCCCGAGTGTTCCTAAACGTTGTGTGCTTGTCGCACCCTTCTGTAGGTCCTAGCAATCGGGGCCCCGTAGTTCGAAAGGGGTCCACCTTTGAGTGAGATTCAGAACTCGTCCATTTTCTCTCTTGACGATGTCAACGAGGAGGAGATGAACAACCTCATCGACGGTACGATTACCGATTTTGATGAGGGCGATCTCGTTAACGGCACTGTCGTTAAGATCGAGCATGACGAGGTGCTCGTTGACATCGGATTCAAGTCCGAGGGCGTTATCCCGGTCCGCGAGCTGTCCATCCGCAAGGACGCTAACCCTGCAGACATCGTTGCACTCGGTGATCCCATCGAGGCCCTGGTTCTCCAGAAGGAGGACAAGGACGGTCGTCTGGTCCTCTCCAAGAAGCGTGCTGAGTACGAGCGTGCTTGGAACCGCATCGAGGAGAAGTTCAACTCCGGCGAGAACGTCGAGGGCGAGGTTATCGAGGTTGTCAAGGGCGGCCTGATCCTCGACATCGGCCTGCGTGGCTTCCTGCCCGCTTCCCTCGTCGACCTCCGTCGTGTCAAGGACCTCACCTCCTACATGGGCACCCGCATCGAGGCCCGCGTCATCGAGATGGACCGCAACCGTAACAACGTTGTCCTCTCCCGTCGCGTCGTGCTCGAGGAGTCCCGTAAGGCCGAGCGCTCTGAGATCCTGTCCAAGCTCAAGTCTGGCATGCGTCTCCAGGGCACCGTTTCCTCCATCGTCGACTTCGGCGCCTTCGTCGACCTCGGCGGTATCGACGGCCTCATCCACATCTCCGAGCTCTCTTGGAACCACGTCAACCATCCTTCCGAGGTTGTCAAGGTTGGCCAGGAGGTCGAGGTCGAGGTTCTCGACGTCGATCTCAACCGCGAGCGCATCTCCCTGGGTCTCAAGCAGACCACCGAGGATCCGTGGCGCGCACTGGTCAAGAAGTACCCCGTCGGCGCTATCGTCGAGGGCACTGTGACCAAGCTTGTCCCGTTTGGCGCTTTCGTCGACCTGGGCGAGGGCATCGAGGGCCTGGTGCACATCTCCGAGATGGCCAACAAGCACGTCGATCAGCCTTCTCAGGTCACCCACGTGGGCGACAAGGTTCAGGTCAAGGTCATGGAGATCGACCTCGACCGTCGTCGTATCTCCCTGTCCATGAAGTCCGCTGCTGAGACTCTGGGCGTCGAGATCGAGGTTACTCCGCTGCCTTCCGAGAAGAAGGACGAGGAGACCGACGCCGAGTAAATCGGTTTGACGATCACTTGTTTTAAGGGATCCGTCCGCAATGGACGGGTCCCTTTTTGCATTTGCTGCTGAGGTGTTCGGTAGTGCCCGCGCGTAATGCTGTTTGGGTTATTCGCTTGCTATTGAGTTGACGGCGCATGAAAAAATGCCGACATCCCGCCTCGGGGAGGAGGCGGGAACGCACTGAGTAGACGGAGGGGTGCGGAGCGCGGTCGCGTCTCGACTGACGACGTTGCCCATCGACGGGACTATTGTAGCGCATGGGTGGTTCTTGGTTTATCGTGCGAGCGCTTGCGTTGTGCCATTGTGTGTGCTGGCGGTGTGCTACACTCTTGCACTGCTGAGTGGGCCAGACGGTCGCGCGATGTGCTGCTTGCAGCACGCGTGAGGAAAGTCCGGGCTCCAGAGGGCGGGATGCCGGCTAACGGCCGGGCGGAGTGATCCGACGGAAAGCGCCGCAGAAAAGAAGACTCCCACCTGCGCCGCAAGGCGTAAAGGGAAAAGCTGAAACGGTGGTGTAAGAGACCACCAGCGTCGTGGCAACACGGCGGCTTGGCAAGCCCCATCCGGAGCAAGCGCGAATAGGAACGCTATGGGCCGGCCCGGTCCGCGTTCGGGTAGCGTGCGTGGAGCTGCGCGGTAACGTGCAGACAAGATAAATGACCGTTCACGACAGAACCCGGCTTATCGGCCCACTCGGCACTTTGTTGACGCTGCGAACCCGTCAGCGCGGCAATCTGCCTTTCAAGCCTTCGGGCATGACCATAAGGTCAATGCCCTCGGCTTTCAAGGCACCTTGCTCGCGCTGACGGGTTCTCGCCTTCGACGGCGTCAGCTGGCCGATTTGGCGCTCATTCGTCGGTCGCCGCCATAAGGCGTGCTCCCTCCTCTTTCGGGCCAAATCGACTCAGCTGACGCCGTCTCGCTGTTTTTGCCTGGTCATTGACGTTGCCGTTCTATTTACTGGGTTTATCGGTACGGCCTTTGCCGTATTATTGAGGCTGTTTGTTGCCGCGCTTAGTTTTGTTGAGGGGCTTTGTTGGACAGCTATTTTACTCTGCAATCGAATATTGAGGCTTCGGGCGAGTTTGTGGACCGCAAGAGTCGGTTTATTGCCCAGCTGGTCCATATTGAGTCCGAGGATGAGGCGAATGCCTTTATCGAGATGGTTCGCAAACGTCATTACGACGCCCGACACAATGTTCCCGCGTGGATTTTGGTCGATGGACGCGAGCGCCAGAGCGATGACGGTGAGCCGAGCCGCACGAGCGGCATGCCGACGCTCGAGGTGTTGCGCGGTGCGGAGCTCAAAAATGTTTGCTGCGTGGTGACGCGCTATTTTGGTGGCACGCTGTTGGGGCCTGGTGGCTTGGTACGCGCCTATACCGCGGCGACGCAGGCGGCGGTGGCCGCGGCTCAGGAGGCCGGGCACATCGTTGAGATGACGAGCGTCGTGCCGGTTGACGTGCATGTGGCCTATCCGCAGTACGAGCAGGTGCTTCGTTTGGCGCAGGATTCGGGTGCCAAGGTTTCGGATACCGATTACGCGGATACCGTGACGATTCATTTGGTGTTCAAAGCGGGGGAGCAGGAGCCGTTTTGCGCTAAGATGCGCGAGCTTATGGCGGGGCGCGAGGAGATTGAGGTCAGCACTCCCGAATTTGCCGAGTTCTAACGGCGACGGGCGGCGTGCTTTTGGACGGATCCCAAGCACACCGACCGTCGTTTTATGTCGCTGCCGTTTACTCGGCGAGCTGCTTTAGTACATCACAGGCGATTTCGACGGCATCGTCGATGCAACCGGGACAGCTGCGGAGCGGACCCTTGTCCGATCCGATGCCCTTGAGCGTGCCGCAGACGGTCGTCGTGTTCTTCTCGCCAAAGCGCTTGGCAATCTCGCGCGACAGCTTGTAGGTCTGGCCCTTGGTCTTCGGGTTTTCCATGCCATCGCTCATTACAAAGCCCATGATGGCCACGGCGCCCGAGATGGCGCCGCAGGTCTCGGTCATACCGCCCATGCCGGCGCCAAAGCCCTCGGTGAGGGTAAAGGCGATCTGGGGGTCGAGCCCCACAGCGGGCGCGAGCGTGCAAGCGACAGCCTGCGCGCAGTTAAAGCCGCGGGCGTGGTACTCGGCAGCCTGAGCCCGGCAGGCGGCAGTGTTGAGCTGGGTGGTATCGATCTGCTTCATCGTTGTCTCCTTGTTCATGGTGTACCCGCCTATGGTACCCTTGCCGGCGCATTCGCTTATCGAGACCGCAGTGCATATCTCATTGTTTTTCGCCATCGAACACTTTCTTAAGATTTGGGACAAATAAACCTGATTAATTTGTCCCATAACCTATCGGCGGGATGGGTTGAGAGGGATACGGGGTAGCGGTATCGTGAACCGAATAAAAACAAAACCCAAGTAAGGGAGTTGGATATGAGCGAGCAGGCTATCGGTACCACGTGCGTTCAGGGCGGCTATCATCCGGGCGATGCGGAACCGCGTCAGGTGCCTATCTACCAGTCAACCACGTGGAAGTACGACACGTCCGAGCACATGGGCAAGCTGTTTGACCTGGAGGAGTCGGGCTACTTCTATAGCCGTCTGCAGAATCCCACGTGCGATCTGGTTGCCGCCAAGATCTGCGAGATGGAGGGCGGTACCGCTGCGATGCTCACGAGCTCGGGCATGGCTGCGAACTTCCTCGCGATCTTTAACGTGGCCGGGGCGGGCGATCACGTGGTCGCTAGCTCTGCCATTTACGGCGGTACGTATAACCTGCTCGCCCACACCATGGAGCGCATGGGTCTGACCTGCACGTTCGTCGCCCCCGACTGCACCGATGAGGAGCTCGAGGCAGCCTTTGAGCCCAATACCAAGCTCGTCTTTGGCGAGACGATTGCCAACCCCGCCCTTGCCGTGCTCGATATTGAGCGCTTTGCCAAGGCCGCACATGACCACGGTGTGCCGCTGATGGTCGACAACACCTTCCCGACGCCCGTGATGTGCCGTCCCTTTGAGTGGGGTGCCGACATCGTTACGCACTCCACCACCAAGTACATGGATGGACATGCTGCCTACCTGGGCGGCGTGATCGTTGACCACGGCCAGTTTGACTGGATGGCTCATGCGGACAAGTTCCCGGGTCTTACCACGCCCGATGAGAGCTACCACGGCGTGACCTATGCCGAGAAGTTTGGTCGCGAGGGTGCCTTCATTACCAAGGCAACCGCTCAGCTCATGCGCGATCTTGGTCCTATGCAGAATCCGCAGGCGGCCTTCTTCCTGAACAGCTCGCTCGAGAGCCTGCATGTGCGCATGCCGCGTCATTGCGAGAACGGCCTGGCCGTTGCCAAGTTCCTGCAGAGCCATCCCAAGGTGCGCTTCGTGAGCTATCCGGGCCTGGAGGGCGATAAGTACTATGACCTGGCTCAGAAGTACATGCCCAACGGTACCTGCGGCGTTGTGAGCTTTGGCTTTAACGGTGGTCGCGCGGCGGCCGAGACCTTTATGAAGAGCCTCAAGCTCGCCCAGATCGCCACGCATGTGGCCGACGCCCGCACCTGCTGCCTGCATCCTGCTAACGCTACGCATCGCCAGATGAACGACGAGGAACTCATTGCCTGTGGCATCTCCGCCGACATGGTGCGCCTATCGTGCGGCCTCGAGGACACGGCCGATCTGATTGCCGACCTTGAGCAGGCACTCGAGCAGTGCTAGGCTAGCGTTCGTGCGAGGCGCCGATGCTGGCAGAAAGCTTCGGCGACCTTTCGTTCCGATTCCGTAGGCGGGACCCCAATCGCGACTGTTTGCAGGCGATTGGGGCCCCGTTTTTGCGTTGCGCCACTCGAAAGGATGGATATGGAGAAAACCGCAGAGCAGCTGCGCCGCGAGCACATTGCCCTAGAGGGCGACACCCATGGCAAGAACAAATGGGCGATTCTGTTTACCGTGCTCATCATGACGTTTATGGTGTGTCTGGATTCGACCGTCGTGACCGTGGTGTTGCCCGTGATGCAAAAGGAGCTGGGCGTGGGCCTCGATCGTATTCAGCTGGTAAGCTCGGTGTATCTGCTTGCGACTTGCGTGGCTATGTTGCCGTTTGGCCGTCTGGGCGACGTGCGCGGCAAGGTGAATGTGTTTCAGCTGGGCGTCATCGTCTTTTCGGTCGGTTCGCTGCTGTGCGGCCTTTCAGCCTCGCTCGAGGTTCTTATCCTGGCACGCATTGTTCAGGGCGTCGGTTGCGCGGCGGCCATGGCTAACAACATGGGTATCATCACCGAGTCGTTTCCGGCGCGCGAACGAGGCCGTGCCATGGGTATTCTCGCGACCTTTGTGGCCCTCGGCATGATGTGTGGCCCCGTGCTCGGCGGCATGCTGGTGGCAAGCTTTCCTTGGGAGAGCATCTTCCTCATCAACCTGCCTATTGGCGTCATCTCGTTTATCGTGGGGCTCTATACGCTGCCGCATGTTAGGCCAGAGGCCGGCGAGCGCCCCATGTCCCTGATCGAGGCCGCTCGTCGCTGCTTTGCAAATTCGGCCTTCACCATCAACCTTGCCTGCATGCTCATCGTGTTCGTTGGTATTGGCGCATCTGAGTTTATCCTGCCGTTCTATTTTCAGGACGCCCATGGCTTTGGTTCCGACATTTCCGGATTGCTCTTTTTGGCGCTGCCGATGGTGAATGCCTTTATCGGACCGCTTTCGGGTACGGTTTCGGACCGTGTTGGCTGCGAGGGCCCCACGGCGGTCGGCCTGGGCGTGTACGTGTGCGGTCTCTTTGCGGTAAGCACGCTCGACGAGCACTCTTCTATCCCTGTGATCGTGTGCTGCGTCGCATTTATGTCGTGCGGTACGTCGATTTTCCAGAGCCCCAATAACTCGCTGTATATGGGCTCGGCTCCGCGCGAAGCGCTTGGCTTTGCGGGCAGCTTGGGCAGTTTGGCGCGCTATGCTGGCATGGCAGTGGGCATTACAGCGGCATCGCATATCCTGTATGGGCAGATGAGCGTGGCGATGGGCGAGACTGTGACCAGTTTTGTTGTAGGCCGTCCGGATGTGTTCCTATTCGGCTTTCGATCGGTGTTCTACGTGCTCATGGCTGTGGCCGCTGTGGGCTTTGCGCTCGCCATGGTGCGTTTGGTGAGGATGCGCGCCCGCCATTAGCGTGTTGGGGGGCTTTCTGCCACGATTCGCGCCGTTCCAAAAAGACTGGTTTGTGGTGCGATGCAGCTTGTGGGGCGGGCGGGGGTCGGTCCGTGGTAGACTATCGAGCAACGTTTATTAATTGCGCGGTATCGTTGCCGCGAGAAGGGGTTGCGCCATGCAGGAGCTTGAGGATCGTATTCGCCATGACGGCATCGTAAAGGCCGGTAACGTCCTTAAGGTTGATGCCTTCCTCAACCACCAGTGCGACGTTGAGCTGTTCGACCATATGGGCGCCGAGTGGGCCCGTCTGTTCAAGGATGTCGAGATCAACAAGATCCTGACGATCGAGGCTTCGGGCATTGGCATGGCTTGCATTGCAGCCCAGCATTTTGGCGGCGTGCCGGTGGTCTTTGCCAAGAAGGCGCAGTCCATCAACCTCGACGGTGAGCAGTATGCCACGACCATCTACTCCTTTACCAAGCAGAAGGAGTACCCGGTCATCGTTGGCAAGCGCTTCCTGTCCGAGGGCGACAGGGTCCTGATCATCGACGACTTTTTGGCCAACGGCTGCGCGCTCGAGGGTCTTATCAAGATCTGCGAGGCTGCAGGTGCCGAGGTATCCGGCATTGGCATTGCGGTGGAGAAGGGCTTCCAGGGCGGTGGCGATAAGCTCCGTGAGCGCGGCTTCCGCGTTGAGAGCCTGGCCCGTATCGCCGATATGGACTGCGAGACCGGCGAGATCACCTTCGCCTAAGCGCGCAACACAAGCGATTGGTATGCGATGTGACAAAGGGACTGTCCCTTTGTCACATTTTTTGTATGAGGGGAGGTGTTGATATGGATGAGACCAAGATGGGATGGCGCGAGTATGCGCGCTATGCCGAGATGTCGGTCGAGGAGTTGGCGCGCGATTGCGAGGTGCAGGTGTTTCGCGCGACGGGCCCGGGTGGGCAGGGCGTGAACACGACGGACTCGGCGGTGCGCATGAAGCATGGGCCCACGGGGATTACCGTGACGGCGCGCGAGAGCCGTAGCCAGTTTCAGAATCGTGCGAGCTGTCTGCGTAAGCTGAGGGCAGAGCTTGAGCGTCGCGGCCGTCCGCCGCGCCGCCGCGTCAAGACCAAGGTGCCTCAGCGCTCTCGCCAGCGCAGGCTCAATGACAAGCACTTCAACGCCATTAAAAAGGCCAACCGTCGCAAGCCGGACAGCGACGAATGATCTCTTCATAAGTTGCGGTGAAATAGGGACTGTTTATGCAGCTAAAGCCGCAAAACAGTCCCTATTTCACCGCAACTTAGGTGGGGTTAGCGGGTTGGGTGCCAGACCTCGAGGACGGCGGGAAGGATGTCCACGTCGATGCGCGAGGCGACGATGGGTTCGCCGTCGGCCTGGATGGGGTAGTTGGGCTCCTCGAACGTGAGCTCGGCATGACGGCAGCGACGTATGCGTACCGGCGGAAGCTTGGTGTGGTGGCCGTCCTTGGTCGAAAGGAACATGGGTAGGGCGACCGCACGGGGGACGGGGCCGCAGGCGTAGCAGACGTCGAGTATGCCGTCGCAGGGGTCGGCATCAGGGCAGATGCGATAGCCCGAGCCATACGTGGGGCCCAGCTGAATCGCCATGATGATCGCCCTCACGCGCTCGGCGGGCGCGCCGTCAAAGCTGGCTGTCATGGGGTAGTTGCGATAGTGCAGGCCAAACTGCTCAAGTCCCGAGAGGGTGTAGAGAGGAGCACCCGTCAAGCCGGTCTTTTTGCGCAGCTCGGTGGCTGTCTCTTATACACATCTCCGAGCCCACGAGACCCTAAGACATCTC
>UQTR01000081.1 GCA_900544065.1 uncultured Collinsella sp. | reverse complement strand
GAGATGTCTTAGGGTCTCGTGGGCTCGGAGATGTGTATAAGAGACAGAGATAAAACCTGCCAAAATTAACCTGTCCATTGTGGCAGGTTGGTCGTAGTTATTACGTGGCGGTCGAGGTCGACCGTATAGGCCGCGCCTTGTTTGGCTAAAGTACAATCATCTGTGTTTAACTCGCCCGCAGCTGCACGGCGTGGGCGATGGCCAAAAAGGAAAACCACATGGGATTCATGTCAAAGCTGCTGTCCTTTGGATCCGATAAGGACCTTAAGCGCTACTACAAGATCGTCGACCAGATCAACGGTCTTGAGCCCCAGTTTGAGAAGATGACCGAGGAGGAGCTCCGCGGCCAGACCGATAAGTTCCGCGAGCGTTACGCCAACGGCGAGTCGCTCGACGACATGCTCCCCGAGGCCTTTGCCACCGTGCGTGAGGCTTCCAAGCGCACCATGGGTATGCGCCACTTTGACGTGCAGCTCATTGGCGCCATGGCACTGCACGAGGGCCACATCGCCGAGATGAAGACCGGCGAAGGTAAGACCCTCGTCTCCACCTTGGCCGGCTATCTCAACGCTATTGCCGGCAAGGGCGTGCACGTCGTTACTGTCAATGATTACCTTGCCAAGCGTGACTCCGAGTGGATGGGCCGCATCTATAAGTACCTGGGTATGACCGTCGGTCTGCTCCAGAACAACATGCCGCTCGAGCTCAAGCGCCCGGCCTACCAGGCAGACGTCACCTACGGCACCAACTCCGAGTTCGGTTTCGACTACCTGCGCGACAACATGGTCACCCGCCCCGAGCAGCGCGTACAGCGCGGCCACCATTACGCCATCGTCGACGAGGTCGACTCCATCTTGATCGACGAGGCCAGAACGCCGCTCATCATCTCGGGCGCCGGCACCAAGTCCGCCAGCACCTACAAGGACTTCGCGCGTGCCGTGCGCGGCCTGGAGCGCGGTGAGGACGTGTCGCACGACATGCTCACCGCCACCGAGGACGTCGAGCCCACGGGCGACTACGTCATGGACGAGGCCAAGCACACCATCGCCGCCACCGAGCGCGGTCTTAAGAAGATCGAGCGCCGCCTGGGCATCGAGGACATCTATGCCGACCTTTCGGGCCAGTTGGTCAACCACCTGCAGCAGGCGCTGAAGGCTCAGTACATGTTCCATCGCGACAAGCAGTACGTGGTCACTAACGGCGAGGTCAAGATCGTCGACGAGTTCACCGGTCGCATCATGGAAGGCCGCCGCTATTCCGAGGGCTTGCACCAGGCCATCGAGGCCAAAGAGGGCGTGCTCGTGCGCGAGGAGAACCAGACGCTGGCCACCATCACCCTGCAGAACTACTTCCGTCTGTATGACAAGCTCTCCGGCATGACCGGTACGGCGCTTACCGAGGACGCCGAGTTCCGCGAGATCTACAAGCTGCCCGTCGAGGTCATCCCCTCCAACAAGCCCGTTCAGCGTGTTGACCACGAGGATCTGGTGTACCGCACCATCCAGGCCAAGTACAACGCCGTTGCCGACGACGTCGAGCGACGTCACGCCAAGGGCCAGCCGGTCCTGGTGGGCACCGTCTCCATCGAAAGCTCCGAGAAGCTGTCGGCCGCCCTTACCAAGCGCGGCATCGCGCACGAGGTCCTCAACGCTAAGCATCACGAGCGCGAGGCCCATATCGTTGCCCAGGCCGGACGCTACGGCGCCGTGACCATCGCTACTAACATGGCCGGTCGTGGTACCGACATTTTGCTGGGTGGCAACCCCGACGAGCTGGTGCGCGAGCGCCTTGAGTACGAGGGTCTGACCATGGAGGACGTGACGCCCGAGCAACTCGAGCAGTTTAACGCCGAGGCCAAGGAGACCTGCAAGGCCGAGCGCGAGCGCGTGCTTGCCGCCGGCGGCCTGACCGTCATCGGCACCGAGCGCCATGAGTCCCGTCGTATCGACAACCAGTTGCGCGGTCGCTCCGGTCGTCAGGGCGATCCGGGCGAGACCCAGTTCTACCTGTCGCTCGAGGACGACCTCATGCGCCTGTTCGGCGGCGACAAGATGGATCGTGTCTCCAAGATGATGGTCACGGCCGACATGGGCGACGACATGCCCATCCAGCACAAGATCATCTCCAAGGCCGTCGAGAGCGCCCAGCACAAGGTCGAGAGCATCAACTTCTCCATGCGTAAGAGCGTCCTCGAGTACGATGACGTCATGAACAAGCAGCGCCAGGTCATCTACGCCGAGCGTAACAAGATTCTGGATGGCAAGGACCTGACCGATCACATCACCGAGGTCATGCACGACACCGTGTACCGCTGCGTGCAGGAGTTCTGCACCAAGGACAGCCACGATGGCGAGCGCGATCTCGAGGGCCTGCGCAAGTGGGTCGTGGAGCTGACTGGCCATATCGATACGCCCAAGTTCCCCGACGAGGATTACGAGGCCCTGGCTGCCGATGTCCTGGCCTACGTTGAGAAGTGCTACAACATGAAGGCCGAGCGCCTGGGTGAGGACCTCATGCGCGAGCTCAACACCCAGGTCATGCTGCGCGTCATCGATACCCGCTGGATGAACTACCTGCAGGAGATGGACTACCTCAAGACCGGCATTGGACTGCGCGGCTTTGGTCAGCGCGACCCGCTGGTCGAGTACAAGACCGAGGCCTACGGCGCGTTCCAGATGCTCGTCGACACCATGTACGAGGACTATCTGCGCACCGTTCTGCGCATCGAGATCAAGGCTGCCCCGCGTGCCGTGGAGCACAAGGAGGAGCCCGCGCTCGAGGGTGCCCAGTTCTCGGGTCCTGCCGAGGTCGATGGCGACAACGGCGATTCCGTGCTTCGTAAGCAGGCACAGGTGCAGGCCCGCACGGCTGTCCAGGGTGGACCGGCTGCCGTCAACAATGGTGGCAAGGTGACCACCTATCGCAAGTCCGAGAGCGACGATCCGTACGTCAACGTCGGCCGCAACGATCCGTGCCCCTGCGGTAGCGGTAAGAAGTTTAAGCACTGCCACGGCAGGAATCGTTAATGGCAGAGGCTTTAGAGGTAACGCCCGCCGAGCTGGACGCGTTTGCGGACCGGCTCGGCGAGGTCGAGTCGTATCTCCATCTGGACGAGAAGCGCACCCGCGTGACCGAGCTCGAGGCCAAAAGCGTGGCTCCCGGCTTTTGGGATGACGCCGACGCCGCTCGCGCCACCATGGAGGAGATCGCGCGCGCCAAGGAAGATATCGCTGCCGTGGATACCGCGCGCGGCGAGCTATCTGACGCCCGCGCGGCGCTGGAGCTTGCCGAGGAGATGGGCGACGACCCCGATGCCGCCGCATTGCGCGAGGAGGCTGCCGCTACGGCAGAACGCCTGGCCCGCGCTATCGACGAGCTCGAGCTTTCGAGCTGGTTTACCGGTGAGTTCGATCACGGCGACGCGATTGTGACCATCAAGCCCGGACAGGGTGGCCTGGAGGCGCAGGACTGGACCTTCATGCTCTTTAAGATGTACATGAAGTACTGCCAGCGTCGCGGCTGGAAGGTCACCATTAACGACTGCCCCGCGGCTGAGGTCATCGGCATCGACCGTGCGACCTTTACCGTCGAGGGCAAGGACGCGTTTGGCATGCTGCGCGCCGAGGCCGGCGTCCACCGTCTGGTGCGCATTAGCCCCACCGACGACAAGAAGCGCCGCCAGACCACGTTTGCCGGCGTCGAGGTCATTCCCGTGCTGCCTGACGATATCGACATCGAGATCAGTCCCGACGATATCCGTGTGGACGTGTATCACGCGAGCGGCCCGGGCGGTCAGGGCGTCAACACCACCGACTCCGCCGTACGCGTTACGCATTTTCCCAGCGGCATCATTGTCACTTGCCAAAACGAGCGCAGCCAGATTCAAAACAAGGCCGCGTGCATGCAGATTCTCAAGGCCCGTCTGTACGAGATCGAGCTCGAGAAGCGCGCCGAGGCCCTGGATGAGATTCGCGGGCCCAAGACCACGATCGGTTTTGGCAACCAGATTCGCAGCTACGTGCTCTACCCGTATCAGATGGTCAAGGACCTGCGCACGGGCGTGGAGACCAGCAACGTCGAGGCCGTTCTCGACGATGGCGATCTGGATCCGTTTGTGATCGGCTACCATCGTTGGGCAACCGGCAACGCCGATGCGGAAGCATCGTCTGCCTAGGCACATGATTGGCTCCGGGTCGATGCAAACACTTCGCAGGGGTGGTATTTGCCCGGTGAATCGGTAGAATCGAATACAGCAAGAAGTTCAAAGCGCACTCGTTTGGGTGCGCTTTTTTGAGGGAGGCAGCATGGCATATCGTCTGGACATCAAGCGCATTCTTTCGATGAACTTCTTTCATGACTTGCCCAAGATTATGTTTGGCTGCGCCCTGGCAGCTATCGCGACAGACTTGTTTTTGATCCCCAACGGCCTTGCCGCCGGCGGCGTCACAGGCCTTGCCACCATTATTCAGGCGGTCGGCGCCTCGCATGGCATATCGCTTCCCGTCGGTATCCAGACCATCGTGATGAATGCCTTGCTGCTGCTGGTTGTTATGCGCGAGGGTGGCATGTTCTACGTGGTGCAGACGGCGACCGGTTTTGTGCTGCTGGGTTTTTTCACCGACCTGTTCGCTCCGTTTGTGGCGCCGCTGGCACATGCCGACCTGATGCTGCCCGCTATGTGGGGCGGCATTATCACGGGCATCGGGTATGGCATGGTGTTGCGCGCCGGTGCCAACACCGGCGGCTCTGACACGATCGGCCAGATCATCTCGCGCAACACATCGCTGCCGGTTGGCTCGACCGTCATGGCGATCGATGTTGCCGTGTGCGCGCTGTCGGCCCCGGTCTTTTCGGTCGAAAACGCGCTGTATGCGGGCCTTTCGATGGTCATTAGCGGCTACGTGATCGATGCCGTGGTCGACGGTGGCAACAGGCGCCGTATGGTGCTCATCATCTCGGACAAGTTTCCCGATATCGCGGCCGACATCATGTATGGCCTGGGCCGCGGCTGCACCAAGTTTAGGGCGACCGGCATGTACTCGGGTGCCGAGAAGCCGGTGATCATGGTCATTGTGAGCCGCCGCGAGCTCAACACCCTCAAAACGATCGTGCGCGAGCGCGATCCTCACGCCATTGTGACGGTCGCCGACGTTACGGAAACCTTCGGTGAGGGATTCAAGGACATTAACGCGTAGGGCCGACTGCGTTCCATCCAAAAGACGTTCACATTGATAAACCGTTTCATCAGCGGTTCTGCCTGCTCAATTGTTCAAATAATGATAAATACTCTGGTAAAGCTTCCAGTTTCCAGCATAATGAATGACGTACGTGCATCGCGGCTGTGTTGGGACTACCTTTCCGTGCCGTGCGCATCTTGTCTTAAGAGGATGAAAGGAAGGCACAATGAGCGACGAAGAGCTCAAAAAGGTTGCCAACGAGGTAAGGAAGGGCATCGTCACCGGCGTGCACGCTGCCAAGTCCGGCCATCCGGGCGGTTCGCTCGGCGCTGCCGACATCATGACCTATCTGTACTTTGAGGAAATGAACGTCGACCCGGCCGACCCCCGCAAGGCCGACCGCGATCGCTTCGTGCTTTCCAAGGGTCACTGCGCGCCTGGTCTGTACGCCGTGCTCGCCGAGCGCGGATTCTTCCCCAAGGAGGATCTCGAGACGCTGCGCCACATCGGCAGTCACCTGCAGGGTCACCCCAACATGAACGACACCCCGGGCGTTGACATGTCCACCGGTTCGCTCGGCCAGGGCATCTCCGCCGCCGTGGGCATGGCCGTTGCCGCCAAGCACTGGGGTGACGACTATCGCACCTACGCCCTGCTGGGCGACGGCGAGAGCGAGGAGGGCCAGGTTTGGGAGGCCGCCATGTTTGCCGGCAACCAGCAGCTCGACAACCTCTGCGTGATCGTTGACCACAACGGCCTGCAGATCGACGGCCCCGTCGAGGAGGTCAACGACCCCATGCCGCTCGCCGACAAGTTCCGCGCCTTCAAGTTCCATGTGGTGGAGCTCGCCGACGGCAACGACTTCGACCAGATTCGCGCCGCCTTTGCCGAGGCCCGCGCTACCAAGGGTCAGCCGACCGCCATTATCGCCGAGACCACGAAGGGCAAGGGCGTCTCCTTTATGGAGAACCAGGTGGGCTGGCACGGTAAGGCCCCCAACGATGAACAGTTTGAGCAGGCCATGGCAGAGCTCACGGCCGCCGGAGAGGAGCTCTAGGATGGCAGACGTCAAGAAAATCGCCACGCGCGTAAGCTAC
Organism: uncultured Collinsella sp.; assembly: GCA_900544065.1. GTDB lineage: Bacteria > Actinomycetota > Coriobacteriia > Coriobacteriales > Coriobacteriaceae > Collinsella. The sequence goes on along the minus strand of UQTR01000081.1, from coordinate 2,896 downwards.
GGCGAGGCCCTCGTCGAGCTCGCCAGCGAGCACGATGACTTTGTGGTCCTCGACGCCGACCTGGCCGCCGCCACGCAGACCGGTAAGTTTAAGGCCGCTTGCCCCGACCGCTTCTTCGATGTGGGCATCGCCGAAAGCAACCTGATGGGTGTCGCCGCCGGTATCGCGACCACCGGTCGCGTCGCCTTCGCGAGCAGCTTTGCCATGTTTGCCGCCGGCCGCGCCTTTGAGCAGGTCCGCAACTCCATCGGCTACCCGCACCTCAACGTTAAGATCGGTGCCACGCACGCCGGTATTTCGGTGGGCGAGGACGGCGCCACGCACCAGTGCTGCGAGGATATCGCTCTCATGCGCGTCATCCCCGGCATGACCGTGATCGTTCCTGCCGACGACGTGGAGGCCCGCGCCGTGACGCGCGCTGCCTACGAGTGCGACGGCCCGGTGTACATGCGCTTCGCCCGTTTGGCCTCGCCGGTTATCAACGACCCCGAGACCTACAAGTTCGAGGTGGGCAAGGGCATTGTCATGCGCGAGGGCGCCGATGTGACCATCATCGCCTGCGGCCTGATGGTCGGCGAGGCTCTCGAGGCCGCCGAGCAGCTCGCTGCCGAGGGCATCGACGCCGAGGTCATCAACATGCACACCATCAAGCCCATCGATGCCGATCTGATCGTCAAGAGCGCCATCAAGACCGGCCACGTCGTGACCGTCGAGGAGCACTCCGTGATCGGTGGCCTGGGCAGCGCCGTTGCCGACGTCCTGTGCGAGCAGTGCCCGACGCCGCTCAAGAAGATCGGCGTCAACGACACCTTCGGTGAGTCCGGCCCGGGCGCCGAGCTCCTGCACAAGTACGGCCTGGACGCCGCCAACATCGTGGCGACCACCAAGGAGTTCTTGGCATAAGGCAAGACGAGGCAAAGTATCGCTTCAGCAACCGTATGCAATCCATAACAGGGGCGTCCTCAAAGAGGACGCCCCTGGTTTTTGTCGGCAGCAAACAAATTAGGCCCGCACCAAGTAAAGGCTTTCTCCGGGGAATGGGCCCAGATCAGCAAAGTGCAATTCAGCCCCCAAGTAAAACGCAGCGACCCCTTAGTTATCGCAGGCCGGACACGGGGTTACTCTCCAAATCTTTCCGCAGGACGGAGGAGCCCCCGCCGCACGTAGTGCGCAGCGGAGGCTCCGACATGTCCGAGGACGATTTGGAGAGTAACCCTGTGCCCGGCCGACGGGATCCCTAAGCACGCCATGCTTCTTATGTGCAGCAAAGCTAATGCTGCTAAAATGTAAAGCGCTCATGTAGTTTAAACGCACGACGATAAGGAGCACCAGTGGGTAACCACTTCCGTACCTCCGGTGCGGGCGATGATGCCCCCAAGACGCAGACGGGCGTCCAGGGCAGTCGTTTCGCCACTCCGGATTCAGAGGGCCGGCCTGTTGCTCAGGCCCCCGCTCAGCCGGCAGATCAGGCACAGCCGGCATCCGATCCCTTTGCCTACAATCCCACCAGCGATGTCGCGCTTTCCGGCACGGCGGGTTTTGAGCCCGTTCAGGCCGTGACCGCTCGCGTGGAGCAGCCTCAGGCTGGCGCCGCCACGCCGCAGCCTACCATGGCCGGCATTCCCGACCCCATGGCCCCTGCGACGCCGGTTCCTCAGCCTGCGCAGTCCGGTCTCTTTGCCGCTATTCCCGATCCCACGCAGCCTGCTGTCCCGGTGGTCGAGAGCGATCAGGCCGCCGAGGTCGCAAGCCTCGATAACGCGCTCAACAACCCCGATTTTACGTCGGTGTTTGCGCCCATCGATCCGCAAGCCAGCCGCAAGAAGATGGCCAAGCAGGCCGGTGTCGAGCCCGTCATCCTTATGGAGCATGTCACCAAGATCTATCCGGCACAGCCCAACAAGCCTGCACTCGACGACATCAACATCGAGATCTATCCGGGCGAGTTCGTCTTCCTGGTCGGTCATTCCGGCTCGGGTAAGACCACGCTGCTGTCGACGCTCAACCGCGACGTCAAGCCGACGAGCGGCCGCATCCTGGTTGCCGGTCAGGACCTCATGAAGATCAAGAATCGCAAGGTTCCGTTCCTGCGTCGTCAGATTGGCGCCGTGTTCCAGGACTTTAAGCTTCTGCCTCAAAAATCTGCCTACGAAAACGTGGCGTTTGCCCTGCAGTGCATCGGCAAGCCCAAGGGCGTTATTCGCAGCCAGGTTCCCGAGGTGCTGCGTCTGGTCGGTCTGGCTGATCAGATGGACTCGCTGCCCGATCAGCTTTCCGGTGGCGAGCAGCAGCGCGTTGCCGTTGCCCGCGCCATGGTCAACCGCCCGCCGCTTTTGATCTGTGACGAGCCCACGGGCAACCTCGACCCGGCGATTTCGCTGGGCATCATGAAGCTGCTCGAGCGCATTAACCGCACCGGCACCACCGTGATCGTCGCTACGCACGACCGCGAGATGGTCGATAGCATGCACCGTCGCGTGATCGCCCTCGAGGGCGGCCACGTAATCCGCGACCAGGAGAGGGGAGGTTACGGCAACTATGGCACCAACTAACGTGGGCTACTCGCTCAAAGAGGCAATGAGCCACTTCTTCCGTAACTGGACCACCTCGCTCGGCGCCGTCATCACGATCTTCCTTTCGCTGTTTATCATCGGCCTGTTCATCATGGGTTCCGCGATGCTGAACTCCGTGATCGGCACCGTCGAGGATCAGGTTGTCATCAACGCGTTCATTAGCGATGACGCCGATCAGGCCGATGTCCAGGCTTTTGAGGCCGAGCTTAAGACGTGGAATAACGTCAAGTCCGTGACCTATAAGGACAAGGACGACGCGCTGGCCGAGTATACGAGCAAGATCTGTCTCTTATACACATCTCCGAGCCCACGAGACCCTAAGA
>UQTR01000080.1 GCA_900544065.1 uncultured Collinsella sp. | reverse complement strand
CGGAGATGTGTAGAAGAGACAGTGCCGGAGCAGGTGCAGGAGCAGGGGTAGGCGCGGGTGCCGGGGCAGGTGCAGCCCCAGTGGCGGCCGTGGGATTGAACCCCGCAGGAGTAGGCTTCTTCTCACCCGGGAGCACAAACGTCAGGACATCGTCAGTATCCTCATCGGCCCACTCGCTGGCATGGCGCGCGGCCCAGTAGCCAACGGCACGATATTTGAGCATCGTGCCAAACACATTCAGGAACACGGTGACAAAGGCGATGATCATCAGGAACAGGATGAGCGTAATGCCGCCACCCTCGATGATTGCCTCAAGACCCGAAGGACGAGAATAGTAGCCGTAGTAGCCATAGCTGCTAATGCCCAGCGCGGCAACAAAACCAAAGATGGCGGTGAAAATCCAGGTGATGATATTGGAAACAATGCCCGTCAAGAACTCGGGAAGAATCGAGGCACAGAACAGCTTGCCCAGGTTGGCCTTATAAGACTTCCAGACCTTCTCGAGCGAAAACGCGCTTTCCACGCGGCCGGCGACTGCAAAGTGCATCACAGCGGCATCACCAAACATCTTAAAGAAAATGCCCAACACCGCCGATACGATCATGGCAAAGACAAGCAGACCCATCGACCCGATGAGTGCGCCCTCGAGGCCGCTCGAACCGAAGTAATAGTACGAACCAACGGCACCGATCACAGCGCTCTCAAGCACCGAGAACACCACGCCAATCACTGGAATAATGGCCACGAACCCGAGCACGTTCGTAATGACAGACGAGAAGATGCCCAGTCCAAAGGAGGTCGAGCGCAGCAGCGGACGTTCCATGCCGTTATCGTCCTTGAGCGACAGGTCGCGACCCCACTCGATAGCAAAGCCAGCGCCGCACACGCTTGCCACGTAAGCGAGCAAAAAGCCAATGGCCGCCGCGATGCCACCGATAACGGGGATAAACAGCACCAGCACCGACACGACGCAGATCAGCGCCGGCAAAAAGGCAATCTGGCATACGCGAACCAGGGCGCCGGGAACCTTAATCATGTCGTTGAAGGCCTGCGCCATGCAGCCCTTGGGCACGTTCATAGCCGGCTGGGGCGCAACGAACGGCTGCGGCTGGGGCTGGGCAAACGGCTGGCCCTGCGGCTGAGGTTGAGCTTGCGGAGCGGGACCGGCGGCCTTGACCTCGGTATTAGGGGCACCGCACACGCCGCAGAACTTGTCGTTATCGCCCATGGGGGCGCCACACTGCGAACAGAACATCGAAATCATCCCTTCGTATCTAGAGCGAATCACCTGGATCGCAAACGATGTCTTTGGCAACATTATCGCCCAATGTGGGGACAAATACCCCAAGATGACCGATTTGCAACGTAGGCGGCTTTATTCAATGATTCGAAGGGTATATCCGCGCTAGTTCGTGCCGCGGAAGCCCTTGCCCACGATCTCGGAGCTGTCAACGATCGTGATAAAGGCATCCGGATCGATATCGCGGGTATAGCGACGCAGTTGCACTGCCTCGCGACGGCTCAGCACGCTCATAATCACCGTGACGCACTTGCCCGAGAAGGCGCCGTAGCCACGGCTGATCGTTGCCGTGCGGTTGAGATGCTTGACGATAAACTCCTCGACTTTGCGCGGTTCGGCGCAAATAATCGTACAGACCTTACGAAGGTGAATGCTCTCGATAGCCTTGTCGACCACAAGCGTCTTGGCAAACAGACCGAGCACGCAGTACAGACCGACGCGCGGGCCATACAGGAAAGCCGCGATGGTCACGATGCCGATATCGACCAGCAACAGAGCACGGCCGATCTCAAGCGTCGTGCGGCGTTTGAGAATCATGGCAAGGATGTCGGTGCCGCCCGTCGAGGCGCCAATGTCAAAGACAATGGCACTGCCCAGCGCCGGCAAGATGACGGCAAAACACAGGTCGAGCCACATATCGCCCGTCATCGAAACATCCGTCGGAATGAAGAGCTCAAACAGCGAGACGTAGGCCGAAAGCGCAAACGAGGCAAAGACACTCCAAAGGATTGCCTTGCGCTCCAAAAAGATAAAACCCAGGATGACCAGGACCGCGTTGATAATCCACATAAAGACGCCGACGGGCAGAGTCGGGAACAGCGTGGAAAGAATGACCGACACGCCCGAGGTGCCTCCGAAGGCAAAGTGATTGGGGGTTTTAAAGGCCACGATGGCAAAGGCCGTGAGGACCAGGCCCAGATTGAGCTCGGCAAAAAAGCGCGGAAAGCCTGGTTCCTGGCTGCGCTTGCGGCCGGCGCGCTCGCCACGTTCGATATCCTCGCGACCGACAACGCGCTCCATCGGCACCACCGGAGGACGATGCATCTCCTCGGCGGCACGCGACGCCGCCTCTGCCGCAGCGGCTTCAATCGCCCATGCCTTGCTTTCGGTCTCGTGTTCGTCGGCCATTACGGCAACCCTTCGTTAACAATTTGGAAACAATGCGCCCATTAGGGTAACGCGGAACGCGAAGATTGCAACCCTTAGTTAGACGAGCGGTATGCCTGCATCGGGGGCATATAGAAAACGGTCGACCGCACTTTTGCTTGCGCGGTCGACCGTTTAGCGTTTTCGCAGGTAAAACCTATCAAAACAAACCTGTCTTTTTTGGTAGGTTACTCGTGCTGGCTGGTGCGGTGCTCGTACTCCTCGGGGGTGATGACATCCTCGATACGCAGGTTGACGCCTGCCACCTCAAGGCCGGTCATCGCGGCCAGACGCTCGGTGACGCGCGCCTTAACGTCGTCAAAGATCGCAGGCGCATAGGCGCCGTACTCGATGATGACCGAGATGTTGACGACCACGCGGTTGTCGTCGGTGACCTCGACCGTCACGCCCTTGGTCAGGTTCTCGGCACCAAACTGCTCCTGCACAAAGTGCATGAGGTTGCCCTTCATGCCCAGGACGTGCGGCACCTCGCGGGTAGCCATGGCGACGATCTTCTCGATCACGCCGTTGGAATAGGTCAGCGAGTCCTCGGACTCGTCCGCCTCCTCGTCCATCTCCTCGTTGTCCTCATCCGCATCGGACTCGGCCTCGACGAGCGCCTCGTCCTCGAGCGTTACGTCCTCCGCCTCGGCGGCGACGGCCTCATTCGCCTCGAGCTCGGTATCGGCCACATCGACCTTCGTGTTAAAAGCCATGGTTCCTCCTTATGCCTGCCGCAGATGCGACAGTCGAATACATATTAGCGGCCGCTAAACAGACGGCCGAAGAAGTTGACGATACCGTTCTCGCCATCGCGAATCTGGCCGATCACGGCACCGATCAGCACAAAGAATGCGATGACGAGCGTGTCCCACAGGCCCAACGTAAGTACCAGCACGGCGAGGATAAAGCCTGCCAAGGCGCCGAGCGTAGTATTGGGGTGGCGCACGGCGTAACTCCAGATAGCAGCGCCCGTACCTTTGATGAGACCCATGGCCTCGTCAAAGTCGTTGGCGGCGCTGTCGCGCTGCTCGCCGGCCTCGGGCTTGGTGTCGGTGGTCTCGCCTGCCGGCGTAGCGTTCTGGTCGATCGTCAGGCGCGGCGTGCGGGCGGTCTTGTCTTGGTTGGTATCACTCACCGGAAACCTCCACGGTCTGGACGGTAGTCTTGGACGGCAAAAAACGGACGCGCGCGGTCGTGCCCGGCGTGCCGAGCATGGTGTCGCAGGCCTTCTCGATGCGCTGCTGCATCGAGGTGGCAAGAGCTGCAACGTCCTTATCATCGAGGGCGATGGCCTCGACCTTAAAACGAACGCGCGACTCGTCGGGGCCTTGAACGCGCGCCTCGATATGCTCAACCATCACGCGATCATCGCACTCCGCCGCGGCACGGGCGCACGAGGAAAGCGCTGCGAGCGTAACCTCGATATTGCGCTCCCCCGCCGGATGCACGCAGGACGGCTCGTGACGCGCGAACATCAGGCGGAAAAACCCGATAAGCACGCCAAGTGCCACAATGGCGGCGCACACCGTAACGATGACGCGAGGCATGGTGTCACGCAACAGCAGCATAAAGCGATACGTATACGGTCCCCAGAACTGGCAGACAAGCGTACCCAGCGCCACGATGGCGGCGGCAAGATACACAATCGCAAGGGCTCGTTTGAGTACGCGCACGCGCGCTCCCTTCAGGTTTCGGTCCACAGAATGCAAAACGATTCGCATCATTATAAAAGAGCCGGGTCCGGTGCTGTACGCACGCGGATCCGGCTCATCTATTCCACGAGGCTTGCATGCTCGTTTCATTATGCCCAGATATGCACGGCTTAACCCGTGCAGGCGCTACTCCTCCTCGAGGGCAGCGATGACCTCGTCGGTCATGTCCATGGTGCTGTAGACGTCCTGGACGTCGTCGAGCTCCTCGAGACGGTCGATGAGGCGCTGGACCTTCTTGGCGTCGGTACCAGAGACCTCGGTCGGGGTGGTCGGGACCATGGTGGTCTCGGAGCCCTTGACCTGGATGCCCTGCTCCTCGAGTGCCTTGGAGACAGCCATGACGTCGTTAGCAGCAGTCCAGACAATCCACTCCTCGCCGGCGTCCTCGTAGTCCTCGCCACCGGCCTCGGCGATAGCCATCATGAACTCATCCTCGTCACCGGCAGCACCGTTGGCGATCATGGTCTCCTTCTTGGCGTTTTCGTCCAGGATTTCCTTGGCGACGACGATCTGGCCCTTGCGCTCAAACTGGAAGGCAACGGAGCCCGAGGTGCCCAGGTTACCACCAGCGTGGGAGAAGGCGGAACGGACATCAGCGGCGGTGCGGTTGCGGTTATCGGTCAGGCAGTCAACGTAGACGGCGACACCGGCGGGACCGTAGCCCTCGTACACGATGTTCTCGTAGACGGCGGCGTCGGCACCCGAACCGAAGGCCTTGTCGATAGCAGACTTGATCTTGTCCTTGGGCATGGACTGAGCCTTGGCCTTAGCAACGGCAGCGGCGAGGCTGGCGTTGTTCTCGGGCAGCGGGTCACCGCCGAGACGGGCAGCAACGGTGATGTTGCGGCTCAGCTTGGAGAAGAGGGCGGAACGCTTGGCGTCCTGCGCGCCCTTACGATGCTTGGTTGTGGCCCACTTAGAGTGTCCGGACATACGTGTCTCCTATCGGTTTCGACCTAAAGCCCAGCGCAGATGCTCGGGCAATATAAACAAACGTCGTTATGATATACCTACTGGCCTGCGAGATAAACCCCAAAATGAAGGCGTCGTGATGACGCAACCCTTCTACGCAAAGCAACCTGTCCCCTTTGCACCAGTTTGGCTAGTTCCACAGAAGGTCACTGCGGGCTATGGTGGCGCCGATGGCAAAGGGCATGCAGACGATGACCGGGTACAGGTAGCGCATGTAGGTGGAGCCGTTGCAAGGACCGATCAGGCACACGGCGAGTACGCCCAAAAGCGGCACCCAAATGGCAAGCGCCCTCCACGAATGACGCCGCAACAGGTAGACCACCACGGCAATCATGATCCACACGTAGGTTGCACTGCTCATGGTAAGTGAGATAAACGGGATGCGCTGTACCGCCACGCGATACAGGTTAATCAGATGGCCACACCACCGCACGACCTTGCTATCGACCGGATGGAAATCGAAGTACTTGAGATTGTCGGGACGAGCCATGATCTCGGCGCTGCGCGCCGTGCTGTAGACCCATGCGTCGCGGGCGCTCGGATAAAAGTAGCCATAGTAGTTATTGATAAGCGCCGAGATATAGCACTCGGGATCCTTTTTGAACATCTGGGGCCAAACCTCAAAATAGGCGTCGATATCCTCCTGCGAGGCATATTCGTTAAAGCAGTTCTTGACGGCATCGGACTTGTCGGGGTTGTACCGGCGGCCCAGGTTTTCGTACTTGAGTACGCGATCGATCACGGCACGCTCCTCTTCGGTCACCAAACCGTCGCAGGGAGCTTCCACGATGGTGCCGTCCTCTTTAACCGTAGGATTGACACCTGAGTTAAGGCCGTCGTGCTTTTGGACGAAGCGCGCCGTCTGCTGGAACGGAATCGAGAGCACCTCGCGCTTGGAGCTGGGCGTAATGTCGTGCGCCGGCATAAAGACCTTGGTGAAGTACATGTTGGAGACAAGACAGAGCGCAAGCACCGCCAGGATGCCAACCCAGCAAAAGCGTGGCACGCGAAACGAGGACTCAGCACCCGTCTGCTTGGCCGCACGGCGAGCCGCATGCACGTCCCAAGCGCAAAACGCCGCCGCGATCACGCATGCCGCCAGCACAAACACCAGGCCGCCGTTACGCAAAAACGTCGACCCCATGGCGCCCAGGGCAAGCAACAGCCAGTCGTGACGCGCAAAAAGCGCGGGCTCGGGCTCGCCCACACGCTCGACATTCGCATCGCGACGAGGCAGGCCACAGGCCACAAGCTTGACGGTCTGCACCAGCAAAACCAAAAACGCATCGGCAAACAGCACATCTTTGGTAAGCAGGGCCGCGTAGTTGGAGAACATGGGCATAAACACAAAGAACAGCAAGATCACGCCGCGGACCGGCAGGCTCACGCCCAGCTTGCGCAACGACGAGATGGAATAGGCCATGCAGGCGGCCGTAATGACGAACTGAGCGCAGGTGTAGATGACAAGACCTGCGTTGGCGCTGTTGAACAGTGAAAGCCCCAGTTGGACGCACGAACCGATGATAGCCGTGTGCACGACCGGATGATGCCCGTTGAGCAACACGTTGGGATTGAGCAGGCGCAGGTAGTCACTCGTACCGTTGGGGTAGTTGAACCACTGGCGAATCTGCGCACCCGTATCTCCCATAAAAAGGCCGGGCAGCGAAGCGATGAGCGTGGGCGCCCAGGCGACCATAAGCACCAGGAAGGGCCCGGCAAAGGGATGGACCGAGAGCACGGCGTGAGCCATACGCCATACGCGGCCAAAGTGCGCTTCGGAAAACGGAATACGCCGAGAGCTCAGCCAATCTAGACACTCAAAGGCAAGGTAGAAGGCAACGACCGCCAAGAGCATCCAGCCCGCACCGCCTATCCAGGCGCAGATGATGCGCGCCTTGTCGCCGAGCACGATCTCGGCCGAATCGGTGAGGTCGTAGCTGCGGCCAAACACCATGCAGACGGCAAAGAACAGCGACGGAAGGATCACCGAGGGACGCCAGGCGTCGCCGCGGCCAAAGAATACGTAGCGAAACGGCAGCGTGAGCAGGCAGGCAAGCGCAAGCAGCATGACCGCGTCGGTATGGCCGGCAAACGAGAGGAGCACCTCGTAGCACACGTACAGCATGCCCGAAGCCTTGGGGTCAATCGCCAAGACTGCGTTGCTCGACACCGGGGCGGGATCGATGGAAAACGCCGTGGTCGCCAACAGCGCGAGCAAAAATGCGATGAGTGTCTGCTTGGCGGGGTAGCGCTTAAACCAGACGATGCGGGCAGCGTCGCGCGCAGCCGTTGTGGAGAGGTCGGAATCCTTCACAGTCCGAAAGCCTTTCTAGAAACCTGCCAAAAAGGGACAGGTTTATTTTGGCAGGTTTTATCTGGGGAAACGTTACGGTTCTGTCATCGTTGCCCAGCAAACCACCACAAAGGTGCCTGTCCCCTTTGTGGTGGTTTTGGTGGTTAGGCGTCGAGGTAGATGCGCTGGGGGCGGTTGCGGTGCCGGGCGAAGATGATGAGCGCGAGGCCTGCGATTACAAGCGGCAGGCTCAGCAGCTGGCCCATCGTGATGACGCCGCCCAACAGATAGCCCAGCTGGGCATCGGGCACGCGCACAAACTCGACGAGGAAGCGGACAATGCCGTACCCCATTACGAACACGCCCATAAACGTGCCCTGGGGCAGCAGCGGCTTTTTACGGCTGAGCACCTGCAAAACGCAAAAGAGCACGATGCCCTCAAGAAATGCCTCGTAGAGCTGGGAGGGATGACGCGGCATATCGCCCGCGGCGCCGCCAAAGACCACACCCCAGGGCAAATCGGTCGGCTTGCCCCACAGTTCACCGTTGACGAAGTTGGCGCAACGGCCCAGGCACAGAGCCAGCGGGGCGCCGATGACGGCGAGGTCGGCGATGGTCCAGGCATCGAGCTTGTACATGCGGCACACGATGATGCCGCCCAAGATGCCGCCGACCAGGCCGCCGTGAAAGCTCATACCGCCCTCGTTGGTGGCAAAGATTTCGAGCGGGTGCGCCCAGTAGTAGCCATCACCATAAAAGACGACGTAGAACAGGCGCGCGCCGATGATAAGGCCAAAGACCGCGCCGACCACGACGCTCGTCAGGTCATCAATCGTGATATTGAAACCCCAGCGGCGCTGTGTACGGTACATGACGACCGCCGTAAGCAGGGCGCCGACCACATAGGCCAGACCGTACCAGTAGATCGTGATGGGGCCCGCCGAGATCGCGACGGGATCAAGCATATGGTAGAGGTCGTTGAGCATATCGTCCCCTGCTCCCTACATACAAATGCGGCCGCGGGCCTTGCGCTCGCAGCCGCATATCTGGGCGTAACGTCTATGCGGAGCATGACGTCCGCAGCTTTCGCATCTTAGAACGGCGCGTACTCGTCGTACAGGTCATCGGTCTCGCCAGAAGCATTGACCTGCTCAACGCGGGTAACGCCGGGCACGTGCTCCTTCAGGATGCGCTCGATACCCATGGACAGGGTCAGCGAGCTCATGGGGCAGCCGGCGCAGGCACCCTGCAGCTCCAGCTTGACGACACCCTCGTCGTCGACGCCCACATACTCCATATCGCCACCATCGGCCTGCAGGTTAGGGCGAATCTCTTCAAGAACCTTCTTAAGCAGCTCTTCGTTAACAGCCACAGGGGCTCCTTTCTCACAATAACGCGGGCGCGCCCGCGGACAGAAGCTATGTTACTACAGCCATGTACCCGCTCACGAGCCGTCCATGCGCGCAGACGCGACTTTCACGAGTAGTCAATTTGGGACGGGGCTCTTTGAGCTGCGTTCGTCGTCAGATGGCGACAACGCATATTACTGCTGAGCCTGTCCCCCGGTACCAATCTGAACATCGACGATGACCTGGCGGTAGCTGATGCCGCAGGAGTCGAGAATGCGGCGGCTGATACGGCCGTCATCGGTGTCGGCATACTTATTGTCCAGGTAGACGACCTCGCCCACGCCCACCTGTGCCAGGATCTTGGCGCAGTCGTGGCACGGGAACAGCGTAACGTAGACCGTGGAACCCTCAAGGTCTTTGAGCGAGCCACGGTAGTTGAGCACGGCGTTTGCCTCGGCATGCACCACGTAGTTGTGCTTGTCCTGCAACGGGTCATCGCTCGTTCCCCACGGGAAAAAGTCATCGTTGAGTGCCGAGGGCGTGCCGTTGTAGCCCACCGAAAGGATGCGGTGGTTGGTGCTGGCGATGCACGCGCCCACCTGCGTGTTGGGGTCCTTACTGCGGCGCTGCGCGGCGATGGCCACGCTCATAAAGAACTCATCCCAGCTAATAACGTCGCGGCGCTTGCCCGACGCGGTTTGATGAAGATCGTCCGACATGGCAGACACCTCCGAAATCGCAATAGTTTGACCCATTGTAGCAGGTGGAAGGTGGAGACGTTTTGTCCCATCGCCCCCATCGCTACGCGCGGCGGGGCTTTTGGTTGATGTGGTAGAGCTCGGCGAGACCCCGCAACGTCAGCGCATCGTCGACCGTCAGGCTATGGCCGACCAGCGCCGCAAGCGCCTCGGCATCGTCGCCGGTCTGTCTCTTATACACATCTCCGAGCCCACGAGACCCTAAGACATCTCG
>UQTR01000079.1 GCA_900544065.1 uncultured Collinsella sp. | reverse complement strand
GAGCCTTATCGTCGGCAGCGTCAGATGTGTATAAGAGACAGGTTTTGGATGCTCACGCTTCCCGTCGCGCTCGCCGCAGCCGGCGTGCTGGCCGAGATTTTCCGCACCGGCGTCAATGCCGTGCCGCGCGGTCAGGTCGAGGCAGCCCAGGCACTCGGTCTCTCCAAGGCCAAAATCACCTTTAAAATCGTGTTGCCGCAGGCTATTCGGTTTATCATTCCGTCCTTGATTTCGCAGCTTGTGGTCGTAGTCAAGGACACCACCGTTGCCTACGTGGTGAGCTACCCCGACCTCATGCAAAATGCCCGCGTGCTCATTACCAACTACGACGCCCTCGTATCGGTCTACCTGGTGATCGCGGTCATCTACATCCTCATCAACGTCGCGATTAACAAGGCCGCTGTCTATGTTTCGCACAAGACCGGCGCGACCATCATCCGCTAACGCTTTACCATTTCGAGTCATAAGGAGCCGAGCACCATGGCACAGAGCACCTCTTCCACCGGCAATCAGCCGCTGATCGAGCTCAGGCACGTCGATAAGCACTACGGCGATCTGCACGTCCTCAACGACATCAATCTCTCGGTCGATCGCGGCGAGGTCGTCGTTGTGATCGGGCCCTCGGGTTCGGGCAAGTCGACCATGTGCCGCACCATCAACCGCCTGGAAACCATCGACTCGGGCGAGATCCTCATCGAGGGCGAGCCCCTGCCGCAGGAAGGCAAGGATCTTGCCCGCATGCGCGCCGAGCTGGGCATGGTGTTTCAGCAGTTCAACCTGTTTGCACATATGACCGTACTGCAGAACGTCATGCTGGGGCCCGTCGACGTGCTGGGCGTGTCCAAGGAAGAAGCTCGTGAGCGCGCCATGGACCTGCTGAGCCGCGTGGGCGTGGCCGAGCAGGCCGATAAGGTGCCCGCACAGCTCTCGGGCGGCCAGCAACAGCGCGTAGCCATCGCCCGCTCGCTTGCCATGCAACCCAAGGCCATGCTCTTTGACGAGCCCACAAGCGCCCTTGACCCCGAGATGATCAACGAGGTGCTCGAGGTCATGGTTCGCCTGGCCCAGCAGGGCATGACGATGATCGTCATCACGCACGAGATGAACTTCGCCCGCCGCGTAGCCGACCGTGTCGTGTTTATGGCCGACGGCCAGATTGTGGAAACCGGCACGCCCGACGAGTTCTTCGACCACCCCCAGACCAAGCGCGCCCAGGACTTCCTCAACTCCATTAAGGGCCACTAACCAGACCGCCCACCCGCCAGCCATGCCCATCCAAACTCGAAAGTTACACCTATGATCGGAACCCACACCTCATCGTCCTACACTCCGCACGTCGACGTCGACCCCGCTGACCGCCCGCTTATCCTGGTAGCACCACGCTGGGAAGAAGCGAAGCCCTATTTGAGCGAGACGCTCTCCCCCAACGAGGAGATTGCGAGCGTATTTGTCGACGCCATTCTTGCCGCCGGCGGTCTGCCGCTGCAGATGTCCATTACCGAAGACGTCGACGTTATCCGTCATTACGTGGAAATCGCCGACGGCATCGCCATTCCCGGCGGCCCCGATGTCAATCCCAAACGTTGGGGCGATGATCGACCCTACGACCCCACCCTCTGCTGCGAGATCCGCGATAGTTTTGAGTTTAAGCTGGTCAGCGAGGTGCTCCGTGCCAAAAAGCCGCTCTTTACCACCTGCCGCGGCACGCAACTGCTCAACGTCGCCACCGGCGGCACCCTGTGCATGGACGTGCCGAGCCTGGGCGCGCGCGAGGGCCGCACGCAGTGGCGCCATACCCACGTGCTCAACGACCCTGTGCATCCTGTCGAGGTCGTGCCGGGCTCGCTGCTGGAGCGCGCGGTTGGCGGGCACAGGCTGATCCAGACCAACTCCGCACATCACTGCTGCGTCGATCGTCTGGGTAAGAGCACGCGCTTGGTCGCCAAGGCAACCGACGGCGTTCCCGAGTGCATCGAAGTCGAAGGCCAGCCGTTCTGTCTGGGTGTGCAATGGCATCCCGAGTACACCTGGCAGACGCTCGAGACCGACTTTAACCTGTGGAAGTCGTTTGTCGAGGCGGCGGCCAAGGTAAAGCAGACCCGCTAGTTCGCGAACCGCATAACAGATAAGGGCGCCCCGCCGGCCACATGGTCCGACGGGGCGCCCTGTTACCTATATGCTGCCGGCACACAGTCCAAGGCTCGCAAGCTCTTATTCAGCCGTCTCGCGCAGGGCCGACATCGTAGCCGCATATTGCTGCTGCAGCGCATGCATTCCCTCGCGGGCACCATCAACGGCATCGGCGCCACGCAGCGCCTCGGTCACCACGACCGCCGGCTCGTACAGATTATCGAATCCCAGGTTCTGGCTCACGCCCTTGAGCGTGTGCGCTGCCATAAACGCACCTTCGGCGTCTCCTGCCGCCATGGCGGCCTCCAGCTTGCCCATGCTCTCGTCATCCAAAAACTTGAGGGCAAAGCGGGCAAGCATTTCCCCGCCCATCAGCCGAGCGCACGCGTCATCATAATTAGCGCCGATCTTCTCATACGCCTCACGCATGGAAATCATGGATTAAAAACTCCTTTGGTCAAACTAAATCGTGGGAAACGCGACGACGTCGGCGGGGCGTGCCAACGTCTCGGCAATTTGGTCTTGCACCTCGAGCAGGCAATCGAGCAGCAGCGGGTTAAAGGTGCCGCACTTACCGTCCAGGATCATCTGGATCGCCTCCTCGTGCGGGATAGCGTCCTTGTACACGCGCACGCTCGTCAGTGCATCGTACACGTCAGCCACCGAAACCACCTGCGCGGCGATGGGAATTTCGTCGCCCTTAAGGCCATCGGGATAACCCTTGCCGTCCCAGCGCTCGTGATGCCAACGCGCAATCTGGTACGCATATTCCATAAGCGCATTGCCGGCGTGATGGCTGCCCAGCTCGAGCAGCATGTTGGCGCCAATCGTGGTATGCGTCTTCATAATCTCGAATTCCTCGGGCGTGAGGCGCCCGGGCTTGTTGAGGATCGCATCGTCAATCGACATCTTGCCGATATCGTGCAGCGCCGAAGCCAGGGCGATTGTAGAGCGTTCCTCATTGTCGAGGGAGACCGTGCCGCTACGCTGGACCAGACAGCCAAGCAGCAGCTCGGTCAGCTTCTCGATGTTCGTAACGTGCCTGCCGCTCTCGCCGTTGCGAAGCTCCATGACGCCGGCCATGATGTCGATGAGCATGCGACTGTTCTTGACGCGCTCGTTGTACTGCTGGGACAGCAGGCTCGTCAGGCGGCGCTGTTTGGCGTACAGGCGGATGGTGTTGCTTACGCGGCGGCGCACGATACGGGAGTCAAACGGGCGGTTGATATAGTCCGAGGCGCCCAGCTCGTACGCGCGCAAAACCATATCGTCGGAATCTTCGCTCGAAATCATGATGACAGGCAGATTGTCGATACCCGTTCGGCGCGACAGATCGGCCAGCACCTCAAAGCCGCTTATGCCCGGCATGACAATGTCCAGCATCACGAGCGACAACTCATCGCCATAGCGGTCGACCATGTCGAGCGCCGCACGACCGTTATCGGCCTCGAGGATGCAATACTCGTCCTTGAGCATCTCGCTGAGAATGGCTCGGTTCATCTCGGAGTCATCGATAATAAGCACCAAGGGCTTTTCGCTTTGGAAGGCCTCGATGGAATCGGCATCGGTCACGACCGTACCGGCTTTTGCCTTAGCGCGGCTCAATAACTGGGCAGCGCGGCCAACGCCCTCATCGACCGTCTCGCCATGAATGCGAACGCCACCAACACATGCCGTCAAGCTCACGTACTCATGGCCCGGAATAATCGTGGAACGAACGGCATCGGACACCTGATGCAGGCGACGGGTGAAGTCATCGGAGGGAATATTGGGCATGACAACCACAAACTTGTCGCAGCCATAGCGCACAAGCTCGTCAGTCGAACGAATTCCGCTGCGTATGGCTGTCGCCACAGCACCGAGCGCAAGGTCGCCGGCATGACGGCCACATGTATCGTTGAAGACCCTAAAATCATCAAGGTCGATCATCGCAACGCCGGCATTCATGCGGGCGCTTCGGAGCTTTTCCTCGTAATATCGGCGATTGCGCACATTCGTCAGCACGTCGGTGTAGACAAGGTCCTCTTCTGCAGCCTCTTGCTCATCAATCGGACGCACCATCAGCAGGACGTGAGGCTCGCCCTCGACCTTCAGAGGGCGCAGGCGAGCGCGGTACTCAGTGCCATCATTGAGCAGTTGCTCCGACACCTCATCGGAGTCTGCCAAAGCCTCAAGACTCGACTGGCGCAAACAAGGACACCGATCGCCGGCGAGCAGGCAGTTAGGCTCGCTCTTAATCTGATCGGCCGACAGCAAACGCACCACGGGGTAGGTCTTCGCGACGCGGGCGACCTCGGCGGCAGCCTCCTCGTCGGTTAGATTGACCTCGTGATTATTGAGCATATGGGGCCCTTTCGATAGCTTCGCATGGTAGCGGTGGGTTCCAAATGTTACAAGGGTAACACCTTGCCGATGCAGGTAAGCACGTAAATGCTGTTACATTTTTATGAGTTGGCAGACGGCGCGATTGAAGCCGCAGACGTGAGGTTTTGAACACATTTGTTAACAATGCCGAAACGTTTGTGGGTGAAGTCTGCTTTGGCTATTGCGGGTGTTAGAGCCCCAGGATGCCAAGGACAGTCTGGGCAGCCGCTCCCGGGCGATCGCGCAGGCCGTTGTGCGCGCCGGGAACCATTACGAGCGGACAGTCCAAAAGCTCAGCCGCCACCCTCGTGCCCGCCTCGCGAGGCGTGCCAATCGAGAGCTCGCCCAGGAGCACGGCGGCCACCGTTTTCGACGCACGGACGCTATCCCAATCGGGAACGCAGGTCATAGTAATCCCGTATTCGTTCGCCATGAAACTACGGCCGTTGCGCAGGGCATGCTTGGCTTCCGCCTCGGTTAACTTGGGGGCCTCAGGGTCCGAATCGCCGATGGCGCCCAGGAAGGCCCGTAATGCCCTGGAGACCTTTCCCGCGGCGATCATCTCGAGCAAAACCGGGGCCGCGCCCAGGCCGGCACCCTCATCCGTCACGGCGGGTTCATGCAGAATCGCACGCGAGATTATGGCGGGGTTTGCACGGAGAAGCTCCAGGGCCACCAACGTACCGGCACTGTGCGCAAGCACGTTTGCCGGAGCGCCAATATGCTCGATAACGGCCTGCAGGTCGGCGGCCTGGGCGGCGAGGTCGTAGCGTCCGTCTGCAGCGTCGCCACTCTCACCGCAACCGCGGCGGTCGTAGGCAATGACGCGATGGTCACAGGCGAGCTCGCGGGCGATGGCGTCAAAAAAGACGCCGTCGACGCAGGCACCGTGCACGCACACCAAAGCGGGAGCATCAGGCGATACATCTGGGCCGGCATACTCGCGGCAGGCGATCGTGGTGCCCGCATTCTCGACCGTAAAATCCATGTTGTGCCCCCATCATCAACGCCCATCCAGTTGTACATCGGTACGGTTGGATGGACCCGCATTTCCTTACGCCTTGTTAACAGATTAACTGTACCCGACCCGATACCTTTCATGACGCGGCATCGAAGGCAGAGTTAAAAAACGAAACCTGCAAAGCACAAGCCCGGACCATACGTTGGAGCCGATGCTATGCTTAAGGTTAATTGTCTTGAGGAGCATATGCCTATGTCTACGTTTTTGAATGCCAGCCCCATCTTTGGGCCCGTTCGTAGCCGTCGCCTTGGTCTCTCGCTCGGCGTCAACATGATGCCGGCCAGCGGCAAAATCTGCACGTTCGACTGCATCTACTGCGAGAACGGTCTCAACGCCGAGCGCCCCTGCCACGAGCCGTACAACACAGCTGCCGTGGTACTCGACGCGCTCGAGGCAAAGCTGCGCGAGATGGCAGCCGAGGGCGAGCTCCCCGATGTAATCACGTTTGCCGGCAACGGCGAGCCCACCGCCGCACCGGAGTTTCCGCAGGCCATCGCCGGCGCTGTCGCGCTGCGCGACGAGTTTGCCCCAAACTCCAAGATCGCCGTGCTCTCCAACGGCACGCGCGCCGACCGCCCCGAGGTGCACGACGCGCTCATGATGGTCGACGACAATATCCTCAAGCTCGATACCGTCGACCCGGCGTTTATCCAACTGCTCGACCAGCCCGTTGGCCCCTACGACGTCGAGCACCAGATCGAGACGTTCGCGAGCTTTGACGGTCATGTCATTATCCAGACAATCTTTTTGACCGGCGAGTATCAGGGCAAGCCTCTCGATAACACTGGCGAGGAGTACGTCGGCCCTTGGCTCGCGGCGCTCGAGCGCATTCGTCCGCAGGAGGCGACCATTTACACGGTGGCGCGCGAGACGCCGGTCGCCGGCCTTGCCAAAGCGGTGCCCGAGGTGCTCGACACGATCGCCGCACGCGTGCGCGCCCTCGGCATTCCCTGCCAGGTGAGCTACTAGCAAAACCACGCAGCAGCTAGCGCCGCCATCCCGCCCCATCAGTTGCGGTGATATAGTTCCTATTTGTGCTGTTAAACCGCTTAAATCGGAACTATATCACCGCAACTTTTATGGACGCGTGGGTGGGCTATACTAGCTGCGAACGAAAGGAAGTTAGCCATGTATGACAAAGGACCCGTACCCGGCCGCAACGACGCTTGCTGGTGCGGCAGCGGCAAAAAATATAAGAAATGCCATAGCGCCTTCGACGAGCGCCTCGAGCGCCTGTGGGAGGAGGGCTGGGAGGTTCTGCCTCGCACGCTCTACAAGACTCCCGCCGATATCGAGGGCATCAAGCGCTCGGCCGCTATCAACGTGGGCGTGCTCGACTACGTAGGCGAGCACATCACCGCGGGCATGACCACCAACCAGATCGACCAGATAATCTACGACTACACCGTCGAGCACGGTGGTACGCCGGCCGACCTCAACTACGAGGGCTACCCCAAGAGCGTGTGCACCTCGATCAACGACGTTGTCTGTCACGGTATTCCCTGTGACACGGACGTGCTGCACGAGGGCGACATCATCAACGTAGACTGCTCCACGATCCTGGACGGTTACTTTAGTGATTCGAGCCGCATGTTCTGCATCGGCGAGGTCTCGGCCGAGCGTCAGCGCCTGGTCGACGTCACCCGCGCCAGCGTGGAGGCGGGTCTGGCGGCCGTCAAGCCATGGCTGCCGTTGTCCGTTATGGCCGAGGCAGTGCAAAAGGCCGTCGAGGACGCCGGCTTTAGCGTGGTGCGCGAGTACGGCGGACACGGCATCGGTAAGGAGTTCCACGAGGACCCGTTTGTGGGCTTTACCACCGAGGCGCCCGATGTGGACACTATCATGGCCCCGGGCATGGTCTTTACCATCGAGCCCATGGTCAATGCCGGAGCGCCCGATATCAAGATTAGCAAGGGCGACGGCTGGTGCGTACGCACTAAGGACGGCAGCGATTCGGCCCAGTGCGAGGTACAGCTCGTGGTGACCGAGGACGGCTACGAGCTGCTGAGCTGGTAGCTGTAGATGCGCCGGATGCTGACGGGCACGCCTGTCTTGCATCCGGCGTTTTATTTGAACGTTTTGCCTGATAAAACCCGCCAAAATTAACCTGCCCCTTTTGGTAGGTCGAGCGGAGAGGACTGCTTGTGAACATTCTGGTTTTGTTGCCCGTCAACGACCGTCATCGCGCAATTCTTGAGTCGAGCGCTCCGGGCGAGGACTTTATCTACACGAGCGCCGACGCCGCCACGCACGAGCAGGTCGCCGATGCCGATGTGATCCTGGGCAACATCGATCCTGACATGCTCACGGCATGCGAGCATCTCCAGCTGTTGCAATTGCAGACCGCCGGCTATGACGACTACCTTGCCGCCGGCGCCGTGCCGGCCGACGCCAAACTGTCTTGCTCGGTGGGCGCCTATGGCCAGGCCGTAAGCGAGCACATGTTTGCCATGGTGCTGTCAATGATGAAGCGCCTGCCCGGCTACCAGGACCTGCAGCGCGAGCATCGCTGGGAGGACTTGGGCCCGGTCACCTCGCTCAAAAATGCCAACGTGCTGGTGCTGGGCGCGGGCGATATCGGCGGCCACTTTGCCACGCTCTGCCGCAGCATGGGCGCGCACGTCCGCGGCATCAAGCGTCATCCGCTCGTCTATCCCATTGTGTTTGAGGACATGGACGGCATGGATGCCCTGCCCGAGCGCCTGGCCGAGGCTGACATCGTCGCATCCTTTATGCCCAGCACACCCGAGACCCGCGGCCTAGCGAACGCCGAGTTCTTCGCCGCAATGAAACCGGGCGCTTTCTTTGCCAACGGCGGCCGCGGCGACCTTGTGGTCGCCGACGACTTGGTTGCCGCCCTGGAGTCGGGACATCTCGCCGGCGCCGCGGTCGATGTCACCGACCCCGAGCCGCTACCTGAGACAAGCCCGTTGTGGGATGCGCCTAACATGCTCATCACGCCGCACGTCTCCGGCTGGTTCCACTTGGCCGCCACGCTCAACAATGTGGTCGACATTGCCGCAGAGAATCTGCGTCATCTGCAAGCCGGCGAGACCCTGCGCTGCTGGATCGAACATTAGGGTTCCGCCGTTCTAACGAACGTCGGACCGGTCGACGCTGCGAGCCGCCCAGAGCGACAAATTGTCATTCAAAAGGCAAGGCATGACCAGAAGGTCTATGCCTTGCCTTTTTCATGCCAACTTGTTCGCTCTGGACGTCGCTCGCTGACGTTTGCTCAACCTGCGGTGTCATAACAATTCTGTCCAGCTGTTGGCTTTGCGGCATTTGCCCAGATAAAACCTGCATAATAAACCTGTCCCTTTTAGCAGGTTTTAGAGCTCCACGCTTTCGGCGCCGTTGATGGTTAGGTTTCGCTCGTAGAAAGCCGTGAGGGCGCGAATGGCGTACATCACGTCGCGTACGCCGCCGGTCTCGTAGCTTGAGTGCATGGCCAGCTGCGGCAGGCCCACGTCCACGGCATGCATGCTCGCCTGCATGTTCGACAGGTTGCCGAGCGTGGAGCCACCCGCCATATCGCTCTTGTTGGCGAAGGCCTGCGTGGGCACGTCGGCGTCATCGCAAATAGCCTGGAACACTGCGCGGCTAAAGGCATCGGTGCAGTAATGCTGGTTGGCGGCTTCCTTGATAACGATACCGCCGTTGAGCACAACCTGATTGCGGGCGTCGCACTTCTCGGCGTGGTTGGGGTGCACGGCATGCGCATTGTCGCAGCTCACAAGCATCGAGGCAGCAAGTGCACGATGGTACGACTCGTCGTCAAAGCCCAGCGATCCGTTGATGCGGCGCAGTGCGTCGGCCAAGAACGTCGACATGGCGCCCTGCTTGGTCTCGGAACCAACCTCCTCGTTATCAAAGCAGCAGAAGACCGAGACGTCGCGCGCGTTCTCGGCACCCAAAAATGCCTGCAGTGAGGTGTAGGCGCAGGCCAGGTCGTCGAGCTTGGGCGTCGAGATGAACTCGTCAGCCCAGCCCCAAATGCGCGCATCCTGGCGGTTGACCAGGAACAGATCGCGGCTCAGGATCTGCTCGGGCTCAACGTCCAGTTCGTCGGCAACCAGGGCATCAAAATCGCCCTGCTTAAGCTCACCGGCGCTGATGAGCGGGCACAGGTCGACGGCGCGGTTGGGCGCAAAGCCCTCGTTAACGCCGCGGTTCATATGGATGGCAAGGCTCGGGATAATCGCGACTTCGCGCTCGGTGGCAAGCCTGTCTCTTATACACATCTCCGAGCCCACGAGACCCTAAGACATCTCGT
>UQTR01000078.1 GCA_900544065.1 uncultured Collinsella sp. | reverse complement strand
AAACGCTCACGCGTTTACTCAGCTCCGCGCCCTTTCGGGTTCGAACCCGTGCCGCGGCAACAAAAAAAGCGGCCGGCATCCGCCAGTCGCTTTTCCATTCTATGGTGGGCCGTCAGGGGTTCGAACCCTGGACCTTGGGATTAAAAGTCCCCTGCTCTGCCAGCTGAGCTAACGGCCCGCGGGTGGCATTGTACCACGGTCTGGGACTATTCCCAACTCCATTGGCCGTTCTGGAAAATCACAACTTCACGTCCATCAGGCGTAATGCCCGTGATATCGATGTCGTCCGTGCCAATCATAAAATCGACGTGCGTGCTCGAGACGTTTACGCCATGCTCCAGGAGCTCCTCCTTGGACATGTCATACCCACCCTCGATGCACTCGGGGAAGCCGACTCCCAGCGCAAGATGACAGCTGGCGTTCTCATCATAGAGCGTGTCATAGAACAGAACGCCACTTTCGCGAATTGGCGTGTTCTTGGAAATGAGCGCGACCTCACCCAGATGAGCGGCACCTTCATCGGTGTCAATAATGCTCGCAAGCGTCGCCTTGCCCACGCGGGCATCGTAGTCCACTACGCGACCGGCCTCGAACTTAATCCAAAAATCGTCAACCTTGTTACCGTGGTGAATGAGCGGCATAGCCGAATACACGATACCGTCGGCACGCATACGATCAGGCGAGGTGAAGACCTCCTCGGTGGGGATGTTGGGGAAGAAGGGGTGTCCATCGGGCGTCCTGCCCTTGCCACCGGCCCACTCGTGACCCTTCGTCATGCCAATCGTCAGATCGGTTCCATTTGCCGAGGTGTAATGCAGCCGGTCAAAACGATTGTCGTTCAGGAAGCGTAAGTTCTTTTCGAACGCCGCGTCATGAAGCTCCCAGTCGCTCTCCGGGTCCTGGCCATCGGCGCGCGCGGTGTGCAGAATCGCATTCCACAGCTTATAGATTGCAACCTCATCGGCGTCTCCCGGGAACACCTCGTGCGCCCAAGCCACGACCGGAGCGCCGGCGATGCACCACGGATTGATGTTGTAATCCAGTCCACGGCGGAAAACTTTGCACTGCGTATTCCTCGCCTTGGATGCCGCGGCCGGCTTGGCTGGATCGATGCCCTTGAGGGCTGCAGGATCCGCACCCTCGATAAAGATAAAGCAGGCGCCATCTTGGGCCAAGGAATCCAGCTGCATGCGCTTCCACTCGGGCGTCTGCTCAAAATAGCTTTTATCGACATGCTCGTACGCGAGCCTCGTCACGGCATCATCGGCCCAAATGACCGTCACGTGGCCAGCGCCGGCGGCATAAGCCTCCGCGACCACCACGCGCGCAAACGGCGCGCACTCGACCGGAGACTGAACGACAACCTCCTGGCCGGGCTTGACGTTTACGCCCTTGCGGACAACCAGGCGCGCATAGTTTTTAATCTTGGGCTCCAGGGCCTTCATGCCCTCCAGAGCTTCTTCGACCGTCAGGGCAGCTCGAATCATGTGCCACTCCATCTATCTATAGGACAATAAAAAGGCGCGCCGCAAAAACGACGCGCCTTATATCTTAGCGATAAGTGTGAATGCAAACGCTACTTCTTCTTGGAGTCCTTTTTGTCCTCCTCGGCAGCTGCGCGCTCGATAAGAGCGTTGAGCTTGTTCTCGGACATGCCCTCGGCCTGCGCGCGATACATGTTGCGCAACGGACGAATACGAGCGAAGTCATAGATAAAGTCACCCAGGATGATGACATAGGACAGAACGATGCCGACCATCTGAACAGGACTGGACACCGTGCCGCCGGGAGCGAAGTAGAGCGAAGCCCCAATTGCCACGACGAGCACCATGCCGATAGCGAGCACAGCCCACCAAATACGGCGGCGCTTGGTGTAGTCCTCATCCTGCTTGAGAAGGATATTCGACACCGTGTAGATGCGGTCCTCCTTGGCGCGCTGCTTAGCCTTGCGGGCGCGCTTCTCCTCTTTAGAGAGGCCCTCGAGGTTCTCGCCCTTCTCGAGCTCTTTGCGGCGAGCTTTAGACGAAGCTGGCACGACGCGGACAGAGCTCGCTGCCTGACGGGCGGGCTTAGCAGATGCGGCGGACTTGCGCGCAACCCCGGTAACCTCGTGGGATTGCGTGCGCTTGTTCGTGGCGCTACGGGTACTCACTTATGCGTTCTCCTTCATGCTTGTGAACTGGGAGCCCGTGATGATCTGGAAGGCCTCGCGATAGCGCTCGGACGTGCCATCGATGACCTCGGCGGGCAGGTGCGGGGTCTCCCCCGTCATATCCCAGTTGGCCTTGAGCCAATTGCGGACGAATTGCTTGTCGTAGCTAGGCTGGATCTTGCCCTCCTCGTAGCTGGCAGCAGGCCAGAAACGGCTGGAATCGGGCGTGAGGCACTCGTCGATCAGCGTGACCTTGCCATCAATAACACCAAACTCGAACTTGGTGTCGGCAATGATGATGCCACGGGTCGCGGCGTACTCGGCAGCGGCCTTGTAGATCTTGAGGGAAAGGTCGCGAATCTGCGTGGCGATGTCCTCACCCACGATCTCGCAGCAACGCTCGAACGAGATGTTCTCGTCGTGGTCACCGATCTCGGCCTTCGTGGACGGCGTGAACAGCGGCTCGGGAAGCTTGGAAGCCTCGGTCAGGCCCTCAGGCAGCTGGATGCCGCAGACGGTGCCGTTCTCGTCGTAGGTCTTCTTGCCCGAACCGGTCAGATAGCCGCGGACGATGCACTCGATAGGAATCGTCTGGGCCTTCTTAACCAGCATGGCGCGGCCAGCGAGGTAGTCACGATACTCAGCAAACTCCTCGGGGAAATCCGCCGGGTCGATGGAAACGAGATGGTTGGGGACGATGTCGGCAAACTTATCAAACCAGAATGCCGAGATGCGATTGAGCACCTCTCCCTTAAACGGAATCTCGTCGGGAAGAATGAAGTCGAACGCAGAAATGCGGTCGGTGGCGACCATCAGCAGGTTTTCACCGGCATCGTAAATATCACGAACCTTGCCACGGGAATCCGGACGACGCTCCATCGTTGTCACGTGAGTCACTCCTTACCTAAATACGACAGAAATGCGGGTTCTTTCCCGCATGTTTTCGCAAACTCGGAGCGGCAGGGACGCGGCCCCTCCTTCACCGAATAGCGAAAAGCTAGTGCTCCATTGTAGTAGATGCCGCGTCTGCCGTGTGCTCGCGGGGCAGATGAATTGTAAAAGTCGTACCCTTTCCAAGCTCCGACTCCACGGATATGTAGCCATGGTGACGCTCGACGATCTGCTTGGTCACGGCGAGGCCAACGCCCAGGCCGCCAGCTTCGCGGGCGCGGCTGGCATCGGCGCGCCAAAACCGCCCGAAGATGCGCGACAGATCGTCCTTGGCAATACCGATGCCGGTATCAGAAACGGCAATGCTGACGTGTTTGCGGTCACTGAGCACCGACACCACGACCCAACCGCCCTCGGGGGTGTAGCGCATGGCGTTGCTCATGAGGTTGATAACGCATTGCGTGATCATGTCGGGATCGGCTTCGACGACATCGTCGTGACCTTGGGTCTCGTCAGCAAAGCGCAGGCGCAGATCGCGGTCGACGAACAGGCGCTCCTGGGCATTGACGATGGAACGCACGAAAGGAACCATGTCCACCGGCTCAAGGTTGAGCGGAGCCGTGCTGTTTTCCATGCGCGACAGGTCGAGCATCTGCTGCACCAGACGAGCCAGGCGACGCGTCTCGGAAGCAACGGTCTCCAAATGCTCATCGTCGGTGGGATACACGCCATCCTGCATGGCCTCGACCGTTGCGAGCATGGCCATAAGCGGCGTGCGAAGCTCGTGTGCAACGTCTGAGGTCAGGCGTTTCTCATGTTTCATATCCTTCTCGAGCGAAGTGGCCATCTCATCGAAGGTCTCACCCAGCTGATCGATCTCGTCATCACCGCGCAGTCCCGTGCGAGCCGACAGGTCGCCGTCACGGATTTGCTTTGCGGTACTGGTGATGCGATGAATCGGCTTGGTGAGCATGCGCGACACGAGCGATCCGATAACGACCGAAATGCAGATTGCAACAACCGCGGCGAGGGCCATGGCGTTAAAGGTCTTCTCCCTAAACGCAGAGTCCGCCTTGGTGAGCAGAGCGTCGGAGCCGATGGCCCACAGCTTTACCTGTCCGACATGCTCGCCGGAAGACGTTACAATCTCGACGTTAGCAACGCTATCGGAGTCGGTTGGAGCAGACGAGACCGGGCTATGCGATGCCCTCTTGCCGCTCGTGTCGTCGGTCGTAGCCTGGTTTTCGCGCACATCGGCGGTGGCGCTTGCCGAAGGCCAGGAATCGTCATAAACGATCACGCCCTTTTTATTGACGACCTGCATACCCAGATCGTCGGAAACCAAACTCGACGTTGCGACCGTGCGCAGTTCTCCCGCGGTCCAAGAGCCGTTTTCCTCATATGAGGTTGCCAACTTCTCGGCAGCGGAATTTGCGATTTCGACGATATTGGAGCGTGTGTAATCCGAAAAGACCGTGCCCCACACAACGGAGACAACACCCACCAGCACCAATACCGTCATGAGCGATGTCAGAGCAAAAGCAAGTGCCATGCGCGAGGGATAGCTCATCGTTGGCCGTGAATCGGAACGAGGCGTGTTCCAACTAGCCTTGGAACCCGCCTCGCTCTCCTGCTTGTGCTTTTGTCCGATTTCAAAGCGCGCAGGTGTCATATGTGATTTCCCTATTTCTCGTCCGACTTATCGGTCTTGGCCGGAGCCTCGAAACGATAGCCGACACCATGGACGGTGTAGAGCCACTTGGGCTTCTTGGGATCATCGCCCAGCTTGGCGCGAAGGTTCTTCACGTGGCTGTCGATGGTGCGCTCGTAACCCTCAAAGTCATACCCGAGCACTTTCTCGACCAGCTCCATGCGGTTATACACACGGCCAGGATGGCGGGCAAGCGTGGTGAGCAGCTTGAACTCGGAAGCCGTCAGATCGACTTCCTTGCCCTCGACCAAGATCTTGTGGCCCGAGATATCGATGACCAGATCGCCGAAGTCGAGTACCTCGACGGCGGGCTCGTCGGCCTGATGGGCACGGCGGAACAGAGCACGAACGCGGGCGACGAGCTCGCGCGGCGAGAACGGCTTAATCAGATAGTCGTCGGCGCCGAGCTCAAGACCGATAATACGGTCCTCGATTTCGCCCTTAGCCGTCAGCATGATGATAGGGACATCCGAGGTATCGCGAATGGTGCGGCAAACGCGCTCGCCGGGGATCTTGGGGAGCATAAGGTCGAGCACGACCAGGTCGAACTGATGCTTCTCGAACTCCTCGATCGCGGACTGGCCGTCGCCGACGCCCACAACCCAGTAGCCTTCGCGCTCGAGATAGGCAGCGACGGCGTCACGGATTGCCTTCTCATCCTCGACCAGCAGAATCTTTTTTGCATCTGAAGCCATAACACGGCCCCCCTGTCTCAATTAGCTAAGAACAAGCCCATTTTAACGCACCTGAGCCCGCCGGATGCCGCTATGACGCGGCAGCTCGGCGGGCGGTACTCACAATTACAACGCGTTTATTCCCCTGTTGGCGCCTTTTTAACCCCTCTAAGCTTAAAGAGAGAATAGGCGTGCAGTGACCGTCTCTGGTATACCCTGGCTGTTGCGCACCGTGGCGTACGTAAGGAATGAGTCCGACTTTCCCGCCGTAGCTGGATAATCGCCATACTCCAAAGCGCGGTCGGGCGACAGCAGCGAACCATAGGTCTTGGCAGAGGTGTCGATCAGGAAATGCGATGCCTGGACCTTAACAAGGTATTTATTCTTCTTGCCAGCCACACATGCGAGAGGTTCGCGTGACAGGAAGAGGTACGGCCCTCCCTCATTACCGATATACGTGCCCATGTTGCCCAGGCTGCCCACGCCACTATAGGTCGCCTCGATAGAAAACACGAAGGTATCGCCCATATATACGGCCTCGAAAGGCGAGACTGACGAGGGAAGAACTAGCTGGGCACGTTTGGTGTTGTTGCCGTCGGTCAGGTCGATCGCCGTCATACCGTAATAGACGCCCTCATCATTGTGCACGCGGGGCGAGATGGTCAGGATGCCGTCGCTCACACGCGGGGCGGATGCGAAGCGGCCCGTCGACTTCCAAATAGTCTCAGGCTTGGACTCGCTGGGCGACTGACGGTAGCAGTACGAATCGTTACTCGTCTTGCTGCCGCCGGACGAAGGCATCTTATACCAGATGACCGACGACCCATACGCTGTGAAGAGCGGCGGATCGTAGTTTTCGCCACCGCGGTCGAGCTCGACAGCGTTGCCGGTAAGGGAGGAGCCTGCAAGGTTTTGCGCATAGAGTTTCCAAGACGCATTGGCAAAGTTCATCTCGACCCACGCGAACACGCCATCACCCGCGCGGACGTCGTAAAACGCATAACCGGTTCCCTCAACGGGATCCTCGATAAGTGTGGTAAGCGAGCCATCGCCCAGGTTGAGCACACCAAGCGTATTGGCATGCAGGGCAGAAGCAGGCGCCATCATCGCGGCAGCGTAGTCGCCATCGCAGTAGTACAGCAGCGTGCCCAGCGGCAGCGTCCACGAGGCCGTGGGCTCAAGATCGATATCAACAGCTTCGTACTCATCAGTGATCGAGACAATCTTCGAATCGTCCTTGATAACCTGCGGCTCGCCAGCGGCATCATCACTGGTGCCTGTTTTTTTCGAACATCCGGCAAACACCGTGGTAGCGCCCGCGGCAGCTCCACCGAGCACAAAGCCGCGGCGCGATATTCCGTTCTTGATGTGGTCGGCGATACCCATTAGGCGATCTCGGCGCGGGCGGCCTCGATAGCGCGCGTAAGCTGATCGGCGCAAGAGGTCTTCTTCATGCCGCAGGTATTGCCGGCAAGAACCTCGATCACACGGTCGGCAGGAGCGCCCTCGACCAGTTTGGAGATGGCCTTAAGGTTGCCATCGCAGCCGCCGGTAAACTCGACGCCCAGTACCTTGCTGCCGTCATCGGAAAGATTGAGATGAATATTGCGAGAGCACACGCCCTGAGGCTTGTAGTCAAAGCTAATCATTGAGATCCCCTCTCAGAAAGAAATTTCAGACGTCTATTATCCCCGCCTGGGCCGACTTATTATCGCAAGCACCGATTCAACATCCTACGATGCTTGGACTAGTGGGGCAAGATTAGCAGTCCGTACCCTGTGCGTGAACCACGCGCTTCTCCCGATACATATCGTGGTCGGCGACACGATATACATCGGCCAGCGTATTTCCAGCCGTCTCGACGGTCGCCACGCCAATCGACGCGCTGACCGTTAGGGCCTCATCACTTACCGCGGCAAGACCGAGACGAAGATCCTGTTCCAGCCCGAGCGCAGACTCGTTGTCAGTATGGGGGCAAACCAGCAAAAACTCGTCGCCGCCAACGCGCATCGGCAGGTAATCCGCACCAGCCACCCGCCGCAGCACGGACGCCGTCCGTCGCAGCAGTTCATCCCCCATCTCGTGACCATAGATGTCGTTGGTCCGCTTGAGATAATTGCAGTCCACCATAATCACGCTCACTGGCAAGCCCTCGTTTACCAGGCTATCTCCGCGCGATTCAAGATAGTTACGGTTGCGAAGCCCCGTCAGTTTATCTTGGTATGACAGCTCCTCGGCATGCTTGACCATCGATATGTTGTGCGTCGCCACGACGACCGACTCCAGCCGGCCTTGCTCATCGCGATGCTGGGGGACAACCTGTAGCGAGTACCAAGCACCTCGACAATCTCGCACCTCGGCAGCCAAGTACGGTACGCCCTCCATACGTTCACGAAGCGTACTTATATCTACGAGTCCCACAACCGCTTCGCGGCTTTCGGGGCTCACGATATCCCGGCAGACCGTGTCCATAAAGTCATATGCCTCGTTGTGCTCGGCAAATATCTTCGCTATCGCCGGCGACATATTGATTCCTTCGATCTCGAGGGTGTCGAGATGCAAAAGGAAGGTCGAATCGTAGATGGCGCTTATGGCATTGATAATGCCGAGTTGTTTATCCTTTTCGACCAAATTGCGGTGGTCAACGATATTTCGAGCCAACAGCACCACGACCCAAAACGCAAGGCACACCAAGACGCCGACAGCGACAAATGAAATCCTGTCAGACATGACCTCAGATTTGGGATATAGCGCAAACAGGCGGTAGTCCTTATATGCCGCACGCACGGCATACCATTCGTCTCCTCGATATTCGATGCGCGTCAGGCCGTCGTCTTTCCACTCAACTCCTACGCTGGTGAGGAGTCGGGCGAGCGACACGTCAGCATCGGCACTGTTGGATGAGACAATCTCCGCATCCTCCATAACAAGCACCGTGGGACCCTGGTGGAAGGTACTGTTCGAAAGCACGTCGGCTATGGCATATGAATAGTCGTCCGCCGTATCGGAAACAAGTGAGCGGTATGCCAGGGCAACGCCGTCGCCATACGGAACAGCACAGACGGCAAAAACGACACCACGGCGCTCATCGACAGTTGAGTAGGTCACTTTGGAACCTTGATACATCGATGCGACCGGCGAACAGGCCAACTCATCTCGCCACAACATGAGCGGATCGCGACCATCGATGTCGTAGTGGGCAGCCATATGGCCATCGGAGTCCATGACCATCAGCCCCGAAAGGTTCTCGGCATGGACAAATTGCTCGATAAGGTCGTCGTTAACCTCAACGCGATCAGAGGACAGGAACGTTGCAAATGATTCGACCGCGGCGAGCAAATCGTGCGTCTCCTCGGTTTTTCTCCCCTGTTCGTAGCGGTCATATTTTTCGCAAGCGTTTTCCAAAAACACCATGGTTTCTTGGCCAAACCCAAGCGTTTTTTCGAGGCAGCGATGGGTTCCAACCGTATACAACAGGCCTAACAAGACAGCGCTGACAATAACGCCGACAGCTATGACGGTCAGAGTCTTTCGATGCAAGCGGTGCTCATCAGTTGTCATGAATTTGCTCCTTGCCCGCCCGTCGTCGCTCCTGTCTTGTAATTGCCCACAATACGGTCAATCGTGCCATCTCGATCCATGGCAAACAATGCGGTATTGAGCTCCTTTACGATCGGTCCTTCATAGCTGTCATCAAACGCGACGCCCAGATCAACTGTCATAACGTTGTCAGCGAACACGCGGTAAAGGCCGGGATACTGGGCGACAAGTCGGTCAAGCTGCTGAACGTCCGCCATCCAACAGTCGACATACCCTTTGGCGAGGGCGGCTTTGCAGAGCTCGGCAGAACCATACGATTTGATTTGCACGTCCGGCGAGATTTCCAGATCCCCTGCGAGCAATCGGCGTTCGCTCACTGAGCCCGCAATCACCGCGATGGTCTTGCTTCCATCGAGATGCGCCAAGGACTTGATGCCACTCGTTTTCTTGGCGGCAACCGAAACCGTCACGGTTAGATACGGCTCGGTCCAGTAATACTTATCCTCGCGATAACAGGGAGAATAATCACACCACAGGCAATCGATATCACCGTTTTTGAGCAGCCGGTCGCGATCGTTCCAGTCAATATCGACAAACTGTGGCTTGAGCCCCGCACGCTTGCAGGCCTCGCGGGCGATGTCGATATCGATACCGGCGTAATCGCCCGTGGTATCGATATACACATAGGGGTCGTTATCCGTAACGCCGATTTTGAGTACCGGGAGATCTTTGTCGGCTTCATTCGAGGAGGAAGAACTGCTTCGAACGGTATACGTCAGGGCGGCCACACAGGCAGCAACAAGGAACATGAGCGTAAACGAGACAATGGCGACTCGCTTGATACGTCCGGGCACGCGCCTCCCTTCATCGAAACAGCAGTCGGATTTTATTTGGCTCTGTTAGACCAGGATTGACATGCCGACCTGCCGGCTAACTCGCCGTCTCCT